>NZ_SZNK01000001.1:5158750-5482500 GCF_005217615.1 Brevibacillus antibioticus | reverse complement strand
TTCTGCCTCCTGCGCCCAACGGATGACGTCTCTCCCCGTCGCATTCCGTCCACCGTGGGTATACACTTCCCAGCGATCTTCTCCAACACTTCGCGCGTCGATCGCCACGACGATACATTGTGAGCCAAAGACCGTCGCTCCCTCGCGGATCAATTCAGGACGCAAAACTGCCGCTGTATTCAACGAGATTTTGTCGGCACCTGCACGCAATATCCTTTTCATATCGTCGACGCTGTTAATACCACCACCAACCGTGAAAGGAATCGTGATGTTTGCGGCCGTTTTTTCGATGACATCCACCATCGTCTTGCGCCCTTCGTGGGACGCAGAAATATCGAGAAAGATCAGCTCGTCTGCTCTCTCGTCGCTATACTTTTTTGCCAGTTCAACCGGGTCTCCTGCATCGCGAAGTCCGACGAACTGCACGCCTTTTACCACCCGTCCGTCTTTTACATCAAGACACGGGATGATTCGTTTAGCCAACATAGGATTCACGCCCCTCCATACGCTGGAGCGCTTCTTCCAATGTAAAAGCGTCCGTGTAGAGTGCTTTGCCAACAATGGCGCCAGAGACTCCGTCCGAAGCATGGGCAGCCAGCGTCAACAAGTCGTCCAGTTGGCTGACACCTCCCGAAGCTATCACCGATTTTCCTGTAGCCATCGCCAAGGCTGCAATTTCTTCTACATTCGGTCCTGTCATCGTGCCATCACGGGCGATATCCGTGTAAATAAACGTCTCCGCGCCATACGTAACCAACCGCTTGGCAAGCTCTGTCGCCTGCACATCTGTCGTGGTCAACCAACCTCTGGTAGCCACCAGCCCATTCCGGCAGTCCAGACCAATCGCAATCTTGTCTCCATCGTTTTGAAGAATTCGCTTCGTAAAAGGCTCGTCTTCGATGGCAGCAGTCCCGACGATCACGCGCGCGACGCCCGCCTCCAAATAGTCCGCGATCTGCTCTACTGTCCGAATGCCGCCCCCAACCTGCACGGGTACAGGGATCGAGCGCGCTATCTCCTTGATGATCGCTACATTTGCAGGCTTGCCTTCCTTTGCTCCGTCCAAATCTACGAGATGTACCCAGGACGCACCTTGCTCTACCCAGCGTTTCGCCATCGCGAGCGGTGAATCAGCGTACACTGTCTCTTGCCCGTAATCTCCTTGGAAAAGTCGAACACACTTGCCCCCGCGAATATCAATCGCTGGATAAACGATAAAGCTCATGTCAAAACCCCCTCGCATTGAACGGCAAAGTTACGCAGCAGCAGCATTCCTGTCTCTCCGCTCTTTTCCGGGTGAAATTGCATACCGTATACGTTGTCACGATTCACAATGGCTGTGACCTCCTGGTGATAGTCACTCGTCGCGAGCAAGACATCAGACTGACACAAGACATGATACGAATGGACAAAATAAACGTAATCGCCATCCTGCACACCGTTTAGTAACGGTTGCTTTTGCTTTATCATCAGTTGGTTCCAGCCCATGTGCGGTACCTTGTAATCCCCGCGAAAACGAACGACCGCACCACCGAGCAGTCCCAAGCCCGTATGATCGCCATGCTCCGCACTTTTCTCGAATAAAAGCTGCATGCCGAGACAAATGCCCAAGATCGGACGACCTGTTGCTGCGTATCCCTTGATTGCTTGCTCTAATCCGAGCTCACGTATGTTGGCGATAGCATCTCCGAACGCCCCGACTCCTGGCAAAATCAACCCGCTATATTCTTGCAAACGCTCTGCTTGTGAGACGAACTCGTACGAATAGCCCAATCTTTCCAGCGCCTTGCTCAAGCTGTACAAATTCCCCATGCCGTAATCGATGATGCCGATCATATTACAAAACCCCTTTTGTTGACGGGACCCCTTTTACACGCGGATCGATCGTCGTCGCTTCATCCAGTGCACGGCCCAGCGCTTTGAAAATCGCCTCGATCATGTGGTGCGTATTGTGACCGTAGTGCAGGATCACATGAAGATTGATCCGCGCCTCCAGTGCGAGTTTCCATAAAAATTCGTGCACCAGCTCCGTCGGAAACTGACCAACCATATTCGTCGGGTACGTAGCGCGATATTCCAGATGAGGACGGTTGCTGATGTCAATGACGACCTGTGCAAGCGCGTCATCCATCGGGACAAACGCATTTCCATATCGCTTGATGCCCTTTTTGTCTCCCAACGCTTCCCGCAGAGCATGCCCAAGACAAATCCCGATATCCTCCACCGTGTGGTGATAGTCGATTTCGATATCTCCCTTTGCCTGGACAGTCAGGTCAAAATGTCCATGTCGGGTAAACAGATCTAGCATATGATCCAGAAATGGAACACCTGAGTTTTGCTTGCTCTCACCCGCGCCATCTACACCAAAGGAAAGCGCGATCTGCGTCTCATTCGTATTGCGTTCGATCTGTGCTGTGCGTTGTTTCCCTTCACTCATCTCTTTTCACTCTCCTGCTCTTCGGTCTCAAAATCTCGCAATCGCGCAAGGATCGCTCGACCGTGCCCAGACAATCCTTCCTGCTCCGCCAGTGCCACAATTTTATGTCCATTTTCCCGCAAATCTCGCTTACTGTAGGAAACAACACTCGACTTCTTGATAAAATCATCGACGGATAATGGCGAGGAAAAACGCGCCGTTCCATTCGTAGGAATCACATGATTAGTACCAGCAAAATAATCGCCAACTGGCTCTGAGCTGTATGGGCCGAGGAAAATCGCACCTGCATTTTCCACTTTTCCGAGATGCTCTAACGGCTCCGCTATCATGACTTCCAAATGCTCGGGTGCGATGCGATTAATGACAGCAAAACCTTCTTCCAAATCGGCGACGAGTAAAATAGCCCCATAGTCGCGTATCGCCGCTTCTGCAATCGATTTACGTGGAAGATCAGCAAGCTGTCGCTCTACTTCCTGTGACACCTGCTCCGCCAACGCTTGCGATGTCGTAACCAATATAGCGGCTGACATCGGATCATGCTCGGCTTGAGACAGCAGGTCTGCCGCGACGTAACGCGGGTTGGCTGTTTCATCTGCGATCACCGCAATTTCGCTAGGCCCTGCCACCATGTCGATACTGACCAATCCGAATACTTCTCGCTTTGCCAACGCTACAAAAATATTACCGGGGCCAACGATTTTATCAACCGCTTTGATTTGCTCCGTTCCGTAGGTCAGTGCCGCGATCGCCTGTGCCCCACCTACCTTGTATATCTCAGTTACTCCTGCGATTTGAGCCGCAACGAGTATCGCCGGATTGATTTTTCCATTCGCTCCTGGTGGTGTTGTAATCACGACTTCAGGAACACCTGCGATTTTGGCAGGGATGGCATTCATCAATACGCTGGATGGATACGCTGCCGTTCCGCCTGGAACATACAACCCTACGCGCTGCAATGGACGTATTAGTTGGCCCAGCAATGTGCCGCTTTCTTTGGTAGTAAACCAGGACTGGCGCACTTGTCGCTCATGGAACGTCCGAATGTTTTCGGCTGCTTCTTCCAATGCCGCTTTGACTTGTGAAGAAACGAGCTCACTTGCTTCTGCAAATTCTCCTTCGCTCACACAGAAGTTTTGTAGAAGCACACGATCAAATCGCTCTGTGTAATAGCGCAACGCCTCGTCGCCTTGCTGGCGAACTGAGGTGAGGATCGCCTTCACCGCTTCTTGCTGTTCTCTCGTCCCAGCGTCTACCGATCGTTTTCCGTCATACTGGCTGGCTGACATGATACGCATAGCTGTCTCCCCTTCTTCTCTAGTTCCCACAAGGAATGGCCTCTAGGAATTTTCCAGCGATCTCATCCACCGCTTCACTTTTCATCCGATAGCTGGCTCGATTGGCAATGAGTCTCGTCGTAATTTCACAAATGCTCTCCAGTTCGACCAAGCCATTTTCCCGCAATGTCCTCCCTGTTGAGACAATATCCACAATCCGATCAGCCAGCCCAATCATCGGTGCAAGCTCCACTGAACCATTCAGCTTGATTACCTCAACCTGCTGTCCCTGCTCTCGAAAATAACGTGACGCAATCTTCGGATATTTCGTCGCAACACGCAGGGCTTCCGTCGGTTTCCAGTCTGGCAGACCCGCTACCATCATGCGACAATAGCCAATATGCAAATCCAACAGCTCGTAAACATCTCGTTCTTCTTCCAATAAAACATCCTTGCCGACCACGCCAACGTCAGCCACTCCATACTCGACATAAGTAGGAACATCGGTAGGCTTCGCCATAATGAATTCGAGCTTGGCATTTTCCACAGGGATGATCAGTTTGCGCGAATCTTGTAGATCCGCAGTGACCTGCAAGCCGGCCTGCTGGAGAAAGTGGACGGCCTCTTCAAAAATCCTCCCTTTTGGCATGGCGATCGTCAGCTTTTGGCCATTTTTCGTGAGTGCCATCTCCTACTCCTCCTGTTGTGTCATGCAAATGACCTTGGTAAATCCCGCTTCTTGTCCAACCTGTTTCTCATCTATCTTGGAGACGAGACGTGTCACTACTACGAGCCCGTCTTCACGTAATAGCTGTGCCTCTGCCAAAGCGGTGCCGCGGCAATCCTCCGTGTAAACAAGCAAAACGCGGGCAGGTGCTTGCCTTTTTACCGAAGGAGTGACCTGAAGCAGCCGATCCATCTTAATCGCAAAGCCTGTAGCGGAAGCAGCCCGCCCAAATTGGGAGAGCAATTGATCGTAGCGTCCTCCGCCCAATAGCGGGGAGCCCAAGTCAGCAGCGTATCCTTCAAAAACGACGCCTGTATAGTAGTTCAAATTGATGATCAGATTGAAATCGATCAACAAATCTTCTGTCACCCCGTAGGCTTCTAACGACTCCCACAAGGAAGCAATCGTCTCGACTGCCCTCCTTGCCTTTCCGGTGCCTGCCAATTCACGTGCTACCTCGATTTTCCCTTTTCCCCCTTGCAACCGTAGTAAGGCTTCCAATCGGCTTTTTGCCTCTGTCGAAATGTCTACTGTCGCGAGTAGCTGCCGGAAGCCAACGAAGTCCCGCTCGTACAAAAACTGGCGGAATTGATTGCGAATAGGCTCATCCTCAATCTCTTCCTCCAAAAGACCGTCTACAAAATCGACATGCCCAATGGCAATCCGAAACGTTTCCACACCAGCTGCCCGCAAGCAAACCACCGCAAGCGCAATGGCTTCCGCATCCGCATCGACAGACGCATCTCCGATCAGCTCGATCCCGGTTTGAGAAAACTCCGCATTCCGTCCCGCTTCCTTTTCTTGTGCCCGGAACACATTTGCCTGATAATACAACCGAATCGGCAATGGAATATCTTTATAAAGGGAGGAAACAACCCTTGCAATAGGCGTCGTCATATCCGGACGCAGGACTACGGTGTGGCCTTGTTTATCCAGGAGGCGAAACATCCGGTCTGTCAGCGTCGCACTCGCTGCCCCTACCGTATCGAAGTATTCCAGAGAGGGTGTGGATATTTCCTCATAGCCCCATCTCTCGATACAATGCCGTAGCTCCCGCTCCAAATGCCGTTGTTTCGCCAGTGATTCCGGCAGTATGTCCCGCATCCCGAGCGGCTTTTCGAATCCCAAGGGTTTTGCCATCCTTGTTCCCTCCATCACATTCGCTTTACTCTGCTAATATGGTAACAAACTAAAGTATTATGAAGAAGATTACCACGTCGAGAATCTTAGGTCAACTAAGATAAGAATAGTCGGAAAATTTATCACAAAACAAAAAACCGCCAGGATAAACACCTGACGGCTGATCACATTGGAGAAGACGCTACATGACTTCTTCCTCTGAAGCTTTCATTCGAATGAGCTGCATGGGGTTCCCACCTACAAAGGCGCCAGGCGGAACATCTTTATGAACAACCGTTCCCGCTGCGACAATGGCCCCTTTGCCAATCGTTACTCCCGGCAAAATGGTCGTGTTAGCTCCTACCAGGACAGCATCCTCAATAATCACTTCTCCCAAACGATATTCATCTATCAAATATTCATGCGCAAGTATGGTCGTATTATACCCGATCACGCAATTACGACCGATCTTGATTTTCTCCGGAAACATGATATCCATCATCACCATCAACGCAACCGCACTATGCTGACCTACTTCCATACGCAAAAATGTGCGGTACATCCAATTCTTCCACGAAACGATCGGCGTATATCTGGAGAGTTGGATGACGATGAAATTTTTCATGACTTTCCAGAAGCTTACCGTTCGATACATGTGCCAAAGCGGGTTTACCCCATTTACGGGATAACGTGTTGTCTTCCTCATATGTGTCACTTGCTCCTACAAGTCAGAATCGGCATCTTCTAAAATGGCATTCGACTGTTTGCGTGTGAAGTGCATTGCTGCGTTGTAACCCATCCGTTTCAGACGGAAGTTCATCGCTGCAACCTCAATGATGACTGCCAAGTTTCGTCCTGGTCGAACAGGAACGGTAATAATCGGAATTTCGGTATCCATGATCTTCAATGTTTCCTCATCGAGCCCCAACCGCTCGTACATTTTATGTGGCTCCCACAGCTCTAGCTGAACAACCATCTCGATGTTCTTTATATTGCGCACGGCACCTGCCCCAAACATCGTCATAATGTTGATAATCCCCACGCCCCGGATTTCCAAGAGATGCTGAATCAGCTCAGGAGCGCTACCGCTTAGCTGCCCGCCCTGTGTCTGCTTAATCTCCACTGCGTCATCTGCTACGAGTCGGTGTCCGCGCTTTACAAGCTCAAGTGCAGCTTCACTCTTCCCGATCCCACTCGATCCCATAATCAAAACGCCGACGCCATAAATGTCTGTGAGTACCCCATGAATCGTCGTCGTTGGTGCAAGACGATTCTCCAGGAAGTTGGTCACCTTCCCGACTAGCGTCGTCGTTGCCAGCGGGGACTGGAGTACAGGTACCCCCAACCGATTGGAAACGTCAATCACCTCTTCAGGCACCATCTGATTACGGGTCACACAGAAACAAGGAACCTGACTTTGCATGAGAAAATTCATCCGTTCTAGCCGTTCCTCTGGAGTCAGCGTCTGAAAAAAGTTGATTTCCGTCAGGCCGAACAATTGAATCCGCTCTTGCGCATAATACGAATAGTAACCGGCTAACTGCAGGCCGGGACGGCTCAAATCCGTTACGGTAATCTCACGCCCCAAGCCCTCTTCCCCGCTCAAGATCGTCATATTGAAATGGTCCACTAGATGGCTCACATTCGTCTTACGCATGAAGCTTCCCCCTCACATGGGATTTTCCGTCCCTATGGTTGTGTCTCTATTGTATCGAAACCTCTGTACCTACGACAACCTAATAAGACCGAGCATCCTGATTAGGCAAAAACCCCGCGACTCGTTTGAGCGAATACGGGGCTTTTTCGAAGATACTACCTCTTTTCTTTTCTCACCCCTACCACAGCTTCAATGAGGTAGCCAAAAATACTCATCAGTGCTGCTGCCACGATGACAGTGCCAATGTTGTCAGGCCATGGCCCCACTTCAAATCCATCAATAAAGTAGGCAGTCAACGCAAACGTCACGGCATTAATGACAAACCAGAACAAACCGATCGTCAATACTTGCAAGGGAAAAGTAAAAAACAGTAGAATCGGCCGAATCACTGTGTTGACCATCCCCAAAATCAACGTAGCCCATAGTGCTACTGTGAAATTCGCGACATAAATAGAATGGAACCAACTGCTGATCAAAAGCAGCGCAGCCCCGTTTAAAAGCATTTTGATTATCCAGCGGCTCATGGTGCATTCCCCCTATACAGTCTTGCCTTCGCACAACAATTAACGAATTCCCGTTACTTCCCATTCCCATTGTTCAAAAAACGTTGTCATGAATCGATGTCTGTCTTCTGCGATTTTCTGGGCAGTCTTGGTGAAAAGCTTGTCTTTGATGCGCTGCAGCTTCCAAGTGTATTCCTTATAAGGTGTATGCTGATTGGGGTCATCCGATTGTATGGGTTGCCCAATAACCCCAGTATAAGCAAAAACCCGAGCCACTCCAATAGCCCCAATCGAATCCAGCTTGTCGGCATCAAACAAAACCTTTTCTTCCAAGGTATGTGGAGGTCGGTCTTTGCGAAAACGATGGGCGAGAATCGCAGACTGCACACGTGAGATGAATGCTTCCGTCATACTGCGTTCGGAGAGCCATTCCCCTGCTAGTCTTGCGCTGATTTCGGCATGGCACTCCCCTGTTTGCCGTTCTTCTGCTCTCCCGATGTCATGCAGCAAAGCAGCGAGACGCAGCACTTCCATATCTGCTCCTTCCTCCCGACCAATCCGCTCACACATCGCTATCACACGCAAATTATGCTGCCAATCGTGTGCAGGATCTTGTCCATCAAAACGCTTCTGTGCTTCTGCCACCAGATCGGCAGGTAGAGCGGCAAGAGAATTCTTCACGTAATCCATCTTTTCCTCCCCCCTTTGCGTTTCACTTAGCAAAGATGCCCCCCTGAATCAGGGAGGCAGTCACTCGATTACTTCGAAACGAATTGCTCTAGCTTGGCATTCGTCCGTTCTCTGTCGCGTTCCAAAATCGGCTTCAAATAGATACCCGTATAAGAGCCTTCCATTTTTGCCACTTCTTCTGGTGTTCCCGTTCCGACAATTTCTCCGCCACGGGTACCACCCTCTGGCCCCAAATCCACGATGTAATCCACCGTTTTGATGACATCCAGATTGTGCTCGATGACCAGCACGGTATCCCCGTTTTCCACCAATCGTTGCAGTACTTTTAGCAAACGATCGATATCGTCCGTATGCAGACCGGTTGTCGGTTCATCCAAAATGTACAGAGTACGTCCTGTGCTACGTCGATACAGCTCGGAGGCCAGCTTGACACGTTGTGCTTCCCCGCCAGAGAGCGTAGTAGCAGGCTGCCCAAGCTTCATATATCCCAATCCTACGTCTACGATGGTTTGCAGCTTGCGCTCGATCTTCGGCAAATTACGGAAAAACTCTACCCCATCCTCGATCGTCATTTCCAAAACATCAGCAATGCTCTTGCCTTTGTACTTCACATCGAGCGTCTCGCGGTTGTAGCGCTTGCCGTGGCAAACTTCGCAAGGTACATACACATCCGGCAAAAAGTGCATCTCGATTTTAATGATTCCGTCACCACTGCACGCTTCACAACGGCCGCCTTTAACGTTAAAGCTGAAGCGACCTTTTTTATAGCCGCGCACTTTGGCTTCGTTGGTGGAAGCAAACAGGTCGCGAATATCGTCAAAGACACCTGTATATGTCGCCGGATTGGAACGTGGTGTACGTCCAATTGGAGACTGGTCGATGTCGATCACCTTGTCCAGATGCTCCAACCCCAGGATGCGGCGATGCTCCCCTGGCTTCACCTTTGCCTTATTCAAATCGCGAGCCAGAGTCTTTTGCAAGATTTCATTGATCAGCGTACTTTTCCCTGAGCCAGATACACCTGTTACGGCAACAAAAACGCCTAGAGGAAGCTTCGCAGTGACGTTTTTCAGGTTGTTTTCCTTCGCGCCCTCAATCTTGATCCATTTGTCTGAAGGCTTGCGACGCTCCATCGGAACAGGGATGAATTTGCGCCCGCTCAAATAGGCACCAGTCAAGGAGTTAGGGTCCTTCATGACTTCATCTGGAGTTCCTGCCGCTACGATTTGACCGCCATGTATGCCAGCACCTGGTCCAATATCGATAATGTAATCGCAGGCCATCATCGTATCCTCGTCATGCTCGACGACGATCAATGTATTCCCCAGCTTAGTCATATGCTCCAACGTCTTGATCAGACGAGCGTTGTCCCGCTGATGCAGTCCGATACTCGGCTCATCCAAAATGTAGAGAACGCCCATCAGACTAGAACCGATCTGCGTAGCCAGTCGAATCCGCTGCGCTTCTCCACCGGACAGTGTTCCCGCCGCACGGCTCAGCGTCAAGTAATCCAGTCCGACATCAATCAAGAAGTTCAATCGCGCCTTGATTTCTTTTACGATCAGGTTCGCGATCTTTGTTTCCCGCTCTGTCAGTTCCAGGCCATCGACAAACTGATGCGCATCGAGAATCGACAGTATAGTCAACTCGGAAATGCTGCGCTCCCCGACCTTAACCGCCAGACTCTCTTGACGCAAACGTTGACCTTTGCAGACAGGACACGCCTTTTGGCTCATGAAGCCTTCGATTTGCTCGCGGATGTAATCCGAGCTCGTCTCCAGATGACGCCGTTGCAGGTTAATAACGACACCCTCGAACGGTACGACTGCCTCACGCACTTGCCCAAACTCGTTCTCATAGCGGAAGTGAATTTTTTCGCCCTCGCTACCGTACATCAGAATTTGTCTATGCGCTGCCGTAAGCTCCTCATATGGTACATCCATCCGAATGTTAAAATGACGGCACGCTGATTCCAACAGTTGTTGATAGTAAGTCGAAGTCTTCGGCTCCCATGCACCAATCGCTCCGTCATCGAGCGTCTTCGTCGCATCGGGAACGACCATATCCGGGTCTACCTCCAGCTTGACACCCAATCCATCGCACTCCGAGCAAGCACCAAACGGGCTATTAAAGGAGAAAATCCGCGGCTCCAGCTCTCCGATGGAGAATCCGCATACCGCGCAAGCATGCTTTTCACTGAACAGCAGCTCTTCTTGCTCCATTACATCGACGATGACCTTGCCATCCGCTAAACGAAGTGCCGTTTCCAAGGAGTCTGCCAGACGCGCCTGTACATCCGGCTTCACGACGATCCGGTCAACGACAACTTCGATGTTATGCTTCTTGTTCTTTTCCAGCTTGATGTCTTCGGACAAATCGGTAATTTCACCATTGACCCGCACGCGGACGAAGCCTTGCTTGCGGATGTCCTCGAGTAGCTTGACGTGCTCTCCCTTGCGTCCTTGTACCATGGGAGCTAGAATCTGCATTTTCGTACGCTCAGGATACTCCATTAGTCGATCGACCATTTGTTCGATGGTCTGGGATTGGATCTCGATACCATGCTCCGGGCAAACCGCTCTTCCGACACGCGCATACAAAAGGCGCAAATAGTCGTAGATTTCCGTAACCGTCCCTACCGTGGAGCGAGGGTTGCGGCTCGTCGTTTTCTGGTCAATCGAGATCGCAGGGGAAAGTCCCTCAATCGAATCCACATCTGGCTTGTCCATCTGCCCGAGAAATTGACGGGCGTATGCGGACAGAGACTCGACATAGCGTCGTTGTCCCTCTGCGTAAATCGTATCAAAAGCGAGCGAGGACTTACCCGAGCCAGACAAACCCGTCAGAACGACGAATTTGTCCCTCGGAATGACTACATCAACATTTTTCAAATTGTGGGCACGTGCACCCTTTACGACAATATGTTCTAATGGCATGAAAAAAACCTCTCCTTAGAGTTCCGCCTTCAGCTCAAGAATCAAATCACGCAATTCGGCCGCGCGCTCGAACATGAGGTTGCGTGCCGCTTCCTTCATTTCTTCTTCCATCCGTTCTATGACAGCCACGCGATCCTTCTTCGGCATTTTTTTGAAATCTGCATGTGGCAAGTAATCTGCTTTTTCCTCCGCTACCTTGGTCGCCTCGATTACTTCGCGGACGGACTTTTTCACGGTTTGTGGTGTAATGCCGTGCTCTTCATTGTACGCCATCTGAATGGAACGCCGACGCTCTGTCTCTCGAATCGCAGAGGCCATCGAATCTGTCATTTTGTCCGCGTACATGATCACGCGTCCCTCTGCGTTCCGCGCAGCCCGACCGATCGTCTGAATCAACGAGCGCTCATTGCGTAAGAAGCCTTCCTTGTCTGCATCCAAAATCGTCACAAGCGATACTTCCGGCAAGTCTAGACCTTCCCGCAAGAGATTGATCCCGACCAGCACGTCAAACTCACCCAAGCGCAATGAACGTAAAATCTGCATCCGCTCCATCGTTTTAATATCCGAGTGAAGATAGCGGACCTTGATTCCGATTTCTTTCAGATAGTCCGTCAAATCCTCAGACATTTTCTTCGTCAGAGTCGTGACGAGAACCCGCTCATTTTTCGCAATCGTGGCTTGAATTTCCCCAATCAAATCGTCAATCTGTCCTTTGATCGGACGTACTGTAACTGTTGGGTCAATCAAGCCTGTCGGACGAATCACCTGCTGCACCATTTCTGGACTGTGCTCCAGCTCATAAGGACCAGGCGTAGCTGAAATGTAGATCGCTTGTTTCAGCTTTCCTTCAAACTCCTCGAACTTGAGTGGACGGTTATCGCGTGCAGAAGGCAGACGGAATCCGTGATCGACCAGTACATCCTTCCGTGCGCGGTCACCGTTATACATCCCTCGAACCTGCGGCAAGGTCATATGCGACTCATCCATCATGACGATAAAATCTTCTGGGAAGTAATCCAGCAAGGTATACGGAGCATGCCCGGCAGGCAGTCCTGTCAGATGGCGTGAGTAGTTTTCGATCCCGGAGCAAAAGCCCATCTCCATCATCATCTCAATATCGTACCGTGTACGTTGCTCCAGTCGCTGTGCTTCCAAGAGCTTGCCCGCATCACGGAATTCTTTCAATCTTTCTTCCAGCTCGGCCTCGATGCTTTGGACAGCCAGCTTCATTTTCTCCTCGCGCGTCACGTAGTGGGAGGCAGGGAAGATCGCAATGTGATCACGCTGTCCCAAAATCTCGCCAGTCAGTACGTCAATCGAAGTAATCCGCTCAATTTCATCTCCGAAAAATTCTACGCGAATCGCCTGCTCACTCTGTGAGGCAGGAAAAATCTCCACCACGTCACCCCGCACGCGGAACGTACCACGTGTAAAGTTGATGTCGTTGCGTGTGTACTGGATATCCACCAGACGATGTAAAATCTCGTCTCGTCCTTTTTCCATGCCAACACGCAAAGACAAGAGCAGTTCACGGTACTCTTCTGGTGAACCTAATCCGTAAATGCAGGAGACGGAGGCGACGATGATCACATCTCGGCGTTCAAACAGCGCACTGGTAGCCGAGTGACGGAGCTTGTCGATCTCTTCGTTGATGCTCGAGTCTTTTTCAATAAACGTATCCGATTGGGGAATGTATGCTTCAGGTTGATAGTAATCGTAGTAGCTGACGAAGTATTCCACCGCGTTGTTCGGGAAAAACTCCTTAAACTCTGCACATAGCTGAGCTGCCAGAGTTTTGTTGTGGGCCATCACGAGTGTCGGTCTGTTCACCTGAGCAATTACCTGGGCAGCCGTATAAGTCTTTCCCGTTCCCGTCGCCCCCAGCAATGTCTGGTGTCTCTTGCCAGCCTGTAACCCTGCCACCAGTTCGGCAATGGCGGTCGGCTGGTCACCGGACGGTTGAAACTCCGATACCAATTCAAAACGCTCCATTCCCTCGTTCATCTCCTCATAGCATGACTGTTTCTACTTCCATTATAACACAATTCCGGCTAGTTTAAGCCCAAAATTCGAACAAACGTTTGTCTTCATCTTTCCACCGATTTTTCCGATATATGATGAAGGAAGTACAAACATACACAGATAGACTCGCCACCTTCAGGGAGGATTGACATGTCAGATAACGGAACAACCGTCAAAAATAACCCTTATATACAACCGCATATGAGCTATAAAGGCAAAAAAGAATTCTCCACCGAGCTCGACCAAAACGCCTTTATGAAGCTCATGCTGGAGCAGTTAAAGCATCAGGACCCTATGTCCCCCATGGACAACTCTCAGTTCATCCAGCAAACAAGTATGCTGACCATGGTAGAAAAAATTACAAAAATGACCACGCTGATGGAGCAATCGAACAACAGCATGGTCACTTTGGATAAGTATGAAAAGCTGGTAGGTCGTACAGCTTCGTATTCCCTCACTACAAAAGACGAGATGACCGGAGAAACGAAGACGGAGAAGAAAGAAGGCGTACTTGATGCCGTCTACATGGATCAAGGCAAAATCTACTTCCGTATCGCAGGCGAATCGACACCGATTCCGCTGGCAGACGTCTCTGGACTGGAATCGCAAGGTCTGGCGGGTAATACGCTCGATAACAGCGTGAAGTACATGGAAATGATCGGTCGTGAGATTTCCTATAAAGTAACAAAGGAAGTCGACCGGGATGGCAATCCAGCTACCACAAATGACATTTCCAAGGTTGATGAAATCTTGAATGGCGTCATCACTGGCTTTACCACCAAAAACGGTACCGCACAGTTCCAACTGGATAATGGATCAACCGTAAAAGCCGAAGAAATCGTAGGCATGACGGTGAAACCTGAAAACAGAACAATGGGCAACTCCCTTGCCTACGCGCAAATGATCGGTTACAACATCACGTACAATCAGTCTCAGACAAATCCGGACGGCACCACTGCCAATACGCCTCTTACCGGAGTGGTCAAAGCTGTCAGCATGAAAAACGGAGTAGTCGAATTCGTCCTCCAGGATGATAAAAAAGTTGGTCTCAATCAAATCACAGGATTCGAAGCAACTGCCTAAAATCCTATACAAAAAGCCGCACATCTTCGAAATCGGAGAAGGCGGCTTTTTCTTATGCAGGGTCCTATTCGTTTACGATCACTTTTCCGGTTATCGCATCCACATAAAACGTATCATCTACTTTAAATTCTCCCCCGCAGAAGCAATGCGAGCGAGTTTGGCGAAACGAAAGGTCATAGCCGAGCTTCCAGGTAATTGTGTCTTTCTTATAATCTGGCTGGTGAATGTAGGTCAACTCAAGTGGATAGGATTGCAGTAGACGGTTCATGGCCACTTGTTCTTTAAGGGCTTGCGAACGGGCCGGGTATTTGATACTAGCCGGTTTGTTTATGCTCACTTGCTCCCATGTACCTGTCCATGAATCGATTCGAATCGTATACATCCCGTTCTCCACACTCTGATTGGTCCCATAAACCGAAATACCGTTCACAAGGGGATCAGCTATGATCGAGATGTACCTTTCATCTCCATTCTCCGTTACTTGGATCTGATTGCTTCCAGATGGAGTCAGTCTATTTAATAGCTTTTCCGCTTGCATCCGCTCCCGCTTCTTATCTGTTTTCACGTTAGACCATTGCGGATTGTTCACCTTTGTGGAGAATTCAAGCAGTTCACCAGTTTTTGCATCTGTCACGAGGAGATGATGCTGCTCGCCGTTACTACTTCCCTCAGGAAAGGTAGCCATTCGAGATATCTTGTCAGCATCGGGAACCCCTTCACCAAAATTTCCCCATATGAAATAACGAAGGGCTGGCCTATCATCGTAACTCGCCTCGTAGATGGACAGCGGTAGCTTTTCTGTTTCGATTTTAAACAACATGCGTAACATATCACGCGCTTGCGTCTCTGTTTGCGCTACCCACGTCTCACCTGTTCCAGTCACATTGATAGTCTGAGACGGAGTGGTTGTCGCTCGGGAATTCGGTGTTACCAATCGTTTGCCACTGAAGGCATCCAATGCACTACCTGTATGTTGTTGCGTTATGACTCCATTTTTCAGGACATAAGCGAGCTTTGCTTCTACCTGATCGCTCTGATTATAAATGGGCAATAAATAAACAAGCTCCAATGGCCGGTTTTCTTGCCACTTTCGTACAGCTTGTTCGGAGGAGATGACTCGCTGCGGAGATGGGAGTGAAGAGGGACTTACTTTTTCGTATAGCCTACCATCAAACGTGGAAAACCAAACGATTCTTCCCGATGCATCAAAACTGACGAGACAATCATAATCGTCATCGAGCACCACATTATTCAGGATTCGCACCAGTCGAACCGTCAATAAATCCTTATTTTTATAAACCGCTCTCGCTTGGTAGGTATTACCTGCACCTGTTCCCTGCAAACCAGCGACAAAAGCAAGCGCTCGTGCTTTGGCCTGCTGCTCAGTCGGGTAGGCAGGCTTCGTTGCTGCTTTTGACGTAAGATTCAGTCTGAGCAGCTCCCCTGTTTGTCCGTCAAAAATCGCATCATCCATGGAAGATTCAGCCTCAGTAGCAGACTGTGCAAACGTGACCACCACCCCGCTAACACCAGGTCCATCCACATCGCCACCGTAAACGACATAGCGCGAAGACAGCTCCGGTAAAAGCTTGACTAGCTTTTGGACACCTTTCGTCACATGCATCGGCACAGCCACAACCGATTGAGCCTGCGCTATGGTCACAGGACTCGTTACGCCTACTCCTGATAAAGGGGCGGCAAAAATTGTTGCGGTAGCTAATGCACCCGACAAAAACCACGAGACCGTTCTTTTTACATGGAACACCGAACCAACTCCCTCTTTTTTCCTCCTTCATTGAGACGAAACAGCCACCAGTAAGTTTCCAAATAGACAAGCCTTTATCGAAAAAAAAGAAGGTATGCACTTTTTGACTGCATACCTTCTCCCTACCTATCCTTATGCTCCTACATTCAGCTTCTCCAGCTTTTGCTTGATCAGCTCGACTACACTGGCGCGTTTTAAATCAACAAATGCACGGGTATTTGCATCCGGAACCACAATGATCCCCAGTTGGTGGTGATTGCCCGCATAGACGGCACACTGTACGAACTTCAGCTCTCCTTCATGCGTGAGTACTTCCATTTTGCAAAAGGCAGGATTGGCTTGTAATGCTGGATATAAATCTTCTTTTTCCCGCACCGAAATGCCATTTACTTTTACGATAATCTCACCGGGCGCAATACCGATCTCCTCAGCTCTCGTACCCGGAATGACACCCATTACTTTTACTCCACGCGAAGACTGGATGAAATAAGGCGAACGCTTTCTTTCTTGATACTGACTCCAGAAAAACAGCGCCTCATGTCCGAATAGTGCAAAGACCGCGGCCAGCAAGATCAACGGATAAAACCATACAGTCAGAGCGCATAAACCCAGCAAAATGAGCGCATACAGCGTCAAATTTTTCGCAACCTGCATTGCTTTTCTATACGGAGTCATCGTTTGTGTCATATCAGAGAATCCGGTCACAGTCGGCAAAAGCATCAGTCCGAATGAAGCGGCTTCTGGCGAAAAGAACGGCCAGCCTGGATACAACGCACCACTGATAGCACCTGGCTCCATCTGTACGAACAGCACGACTGGCGTCAGCCAAAAAGAATGAAGCAAATAGGCACCGACAATCCGACCACGCTGCCCTTCCACGAAGAGCGGAGAAGCGTCCCGCCCGCCATTCCAGCGTACGAGCATCGCTTCAATCAGATGCATGACCGCAACTAACGCAAGCAACGGCAAAGGCTTCGCCTGACGAATCATTTCCCAGACATAGCTCAATCCAGGGACATCCGTAACCGGTGGAATGACCTGTGTGATCGCGTGTAAAATCGCCAAAATCCCTGCAGCATATGCGAAACAGAGAAATCGTAAACGAATCAGCGCTAAAATGAACGCCAATCCCCATAGTATCCACAAATCCTGTGCTTGCACGACCACGCCGAGTCCTGCACTTAGAAGAGAAATAAGCAAGCCTCCCACCAAGCCCATTCCTACAGCCCGTATCGTCGAGAGCAAGGGGGACTGAATGCGTGCAGAAAAAAGCTGTCTTTCCAGGTTCATCTGTCTGCGATAATGCAAATAAATAAAAACCAGAAAGAGATAGAAGACAGGATTGATAAAAAATGCGGCAAAGCCATATGCAATGGTAAGCATATCTGCCTGTATCGCCAATTGCCTCACCTCAACTAAAAGAAAGAAAAACCACGGCATTTGATTTGCCGTGGTTATCATTTCTACGGATAGCAGGGAATTACCTGCTTCCATTTTCTTGATTATTCATTACTTGCCCGTGACTACATCCAGAGCTTTTTGCAATTGCAGGTCATTTTCTGGCTTCGTCATCGTTTTACGCAGACTTTCTTCCAGCGAAGAGCGTGTTTTCGCGTCCACTTTACCAGTTAGCTCAAGTTTGCTGGAGGTTTGGAACTGCTTGATTGCTTCTTCTGTCTTTTCATCAAAATAGCCATCTTCTCTTCCTGGGGACAGATTCAAGCCTTTCAGGATGAGCTGCAGGTTTTTCACGTCAGTGCCAGCCATGTCCCGCTGCAATACTTTATCTGCCGGCAACAGAGTTGCGTTGAAATAGTCTGGTTGCTTGACTGCAAAGTCTGGCGTAATGCCTTTTTTATGGATCCAATCACCCTTCGGCGTGATCCACTTCGCAATGGTTAGCTTCAGTTGGCTCTTGTCGTTCATTTCCATTGTACTCTGAACGGTTCCCTTACCAAAGGACTTCTCACCGACCAGCTTGTAGTTGCCACTATCCCGCAGAGCACCCGCGAGAATCTCCGATGCACTGGCGCTTCCGCCATTAATCAGTACCGCGATTGGATAAGGCTTAGCAGCTTCTGTAGTCGAGAAATACTCTTCTTTTTGCTGTCCGCCATTTCCATACTCGATCTGTACGATCTTGCCTTTATTCGGTACAAGAATTTCTCCGATTTCTTTCACAGCCAGCAAATACCCGCCCGGATTGCCCCGAACGTCAATTACCAGACCGCCAATCCCCTTCTGTTCAAGAGCAGCTAGCTGTTCCTTGAAGTGCTTAGCTGTGTCTGTAGAGAATTGGGTAATGTTGATCATGCCTACTTTAACACCGTTCTTCTCGATGATCTGACTGTTTACCGTTTCAATCGGAATATCGTCACGCACACACACGATGGTAAGAGGCTCTGGCACTCCGGCCCTTACTACTTTGAAAACCGCCTTCGTTCCTTTTGGACCGCGAATCTTCGTCACTGCCTGATGGAGGTCCAAACCTTCAAGGGATTCATCATTTACGCTCAAAAGTTGGTCGTTTGGCCGCAGCCCCGCACGCTCCGCTGGAGAGTTTTTGAATGGCGAAACAACCGTTACCCGACCATTTTGCATCGTTACTTCTGTCCCGATCCCTTGGAAAGTCGAGTGTAGGGTAGATGTGAACTCCTCAGCAGAACGAGGGTCCATGTAATCACTGTACGGATCTTCGAGCGACCCGACCATTCCGCCAATTGCACCTTCTACTAACTGCTCATTGGTGACATTTTGGATGTAATCTTTCTTGATTGTTGAAAACGCCTCGTACAGCTTCTGGAACTCTTTCGGATAATCTCCGCTCCCAGAAAACAGCGCCATGCTGGATGCTGTTAAAGCCCCACCTTGACTCGAACTGGCGCTAGCCGATGTCTTCATGATCGCCATCGTAATAAAACTGCTGGCTACCATCGAGATGAGTACAAGCGCGATTACGGTACGTCCTTTCCATCTCACTGTTACGTCACCATCCTTTGTGCTACCGGAAAAAGATATGCTGCTAGTTTATGCATGTTCCGTTCACAATATTTGTCTGGTCGCACGAGGGTCTACTTCAAGTACGGCATTGGGTTGACCTCAACATCGTTTTTATAGACGGTAAAATGCACGTGATTCCCAGTTGAGCGACCGGTAGAGCCTACCTCCGCTATCTTTTGGCCCCTCGATACGGACTGGCCAACAGACACCTTGATACCGCCCTCCCGAATATGACCATACAGGGTGGTATATTCCGCGTTATGCTTGATCATTACAGTATTCCCGTAGCCGTTGGAATATCCGGCATAGATCACTATTCCTTCTGCCGCAGCCATGATTGTAGTTCCTTTTCGTGCTGCCATATCTAAACCATTATGCCCAGCAGATCTACCCGTAAACGGGTCCTTTCGTACACCGAAACCAGAAGTGAAGGTAAATTGACCACTCGCTACTGGTAAAGCAAACTTTCCGCCCTTGTAGGCTGTACTGGAGGAACTCATTGCTCGTACCCGCTCGGCGTATTTAGCTGATTCCATTTTAGTGATCGTCAAAAGCTCCTGTCCATACTGAACAAAATCTTCTTGAAGGGCGGATTCTTTCTTGTCCAATTCAGCCTTGACCACCATGCTTTGCTTGTGCTGCTTGTCCAAATCAGCCTTAAGCTCCTCTGCGTCATCGAGCATTCCTGAATAGACAGTCAGTTGGTGATCAATCTCCTTCTTTTTGGTCTCAATTGTTTCTTTATCGCGGATGTTATCTTCCAAAATACGCGTGTCCTGCTCCAAAATAAGATTCAAGGCCTGTATACGTGTTAAAAAGTCCCCAAAGTCAGAAGAGCCGAAAAGTACGTCTAAATAGGAGACTGGACCGCGTTCATACATCGCCTTCACACGAGTTCTTAGCAAACTATCCCTTTTGGCTACACGGTCTTTTGCCTCATCCAGCTGATCCTGAGCTTGCGCTGCTTTTTCCGTCGTATCATGCATTTGTACTTCAAGCTTGTCCAGCTTTTTCTGTGTCTCATTGAGGCGCAAATCAATTTGCATCAATTGCGTTTCCAAGCCCTTTTTCTCTTTTTGCACAATATTAATCTGTTGCTCAGTCTTCTTCATTTGCTGCTGCTGATTTTTCTTCTTCTTCTGGATTTCTTTTAGCTCCCGATTAATCTTGTCTAAAGAGGCCTTACTAGGCGCTGCCAAGCTCACATTCGCCGGGACCACAGAACTGATCACAAGACCAGTGATTACGAGTGCTAGCAGGATTCTCTTTCTCATGATACTCCTCCCACGCTCTTCAAATTAATGATTAAACTCGCAAGAAGCGACGTACGGATACCAAACTTCCCCAAATGCCAATAAATGCGCCGATTGCTAGCAATGCCAGTGCCACCTGATATACGAGTGGGAATAGCGGTAACAGTTTAAACAGTTGGGAAGCTTCGAAGCTGGAGTGAATCGCATCTAGAAGGTAGTAATAACCAACTGTTAGCATAATGGTCGGGATTAATGCTCCTGCTACACCCATCAAAAGACCTTCTACAAAGAATGGCCAGCGGATAAACCAGTTCGTCGCACCAACCAGCTTCATGATCTCAATCTCTCTGCGACGTGCCACAATGGTCAGCTTAATCGTGTTGGCAATCAAGAACATCGCTGTAAAACCAAGTCCGACGATAAAGGCAATGCCGACATTTCTTATTGTATCAGTGGCAGCAAAAAGCTTTTCAACTGTTCCTTCCCCGTAGTTTAGGCTACTAACAAACTCCATTCCTTTGATTTGATTCGCAACTATGGGTGTGTCCTGAGGAAGTTTCGTTTTTACCACAAAAGAATCAGGAAGCGGGTTACCTTTTTCCAATCCGGCAAAAAGGTAAGCTTTATCTCCCATGCTTTCCTTCAATTGTTTCAACCCTTCATCTTTGGAAACAAATTCTGTAGACTCAACGGTGGGCAGACTACGAACTGTTTGTTCAAACTTTTCAAGATCTGCCTTAGAAGTAAGATCAGTCATGAATACTCTAATTTCCACTTGTTTTTCTACCGATTTAGCAAAGAAATTGACGTTCATCGCCAATACGAGAAAAACTCCCAATATAAAGAGAGTAATGGTCACGGCACTAATTGAAGCGAACGACATCCAGCCGTTCCGCCCGAGGTTTTTGACCCCTTCACGGACATGGCGCCCCAGCGTCCTAATCTTCATAACCGTATTCCCCTCTCTGCTCATCACGGGCGATTTGTCCTGCTTCAATCGCAATAACCCGTTTTCTCATCGTGTTTACAATCTCTCGGTTGTGGGTAGCCATTACGACTGTGGTTCCTCGCTGATTGATTTCTTCAAATAGCTTCATGATTTCCCAAGAGGTCTCTGGGTCCAAATTCCCCGTCGGCTCATCCGCAATGATAATTCCGGGGCTATTCACCAATGCTCGCGCCAAGGCAACCCGTTGCTGTTCACCGCCAGACAGCTCATTTGGCAGCATTTTCGCTTTATGCTTCAGCT
Source organism: Brevibacillus antibioticus (assembly GCF_005217615.1). NCBI lineage: Bacteria > Bacillati > Bacillota > Bacilli > Caryophanales > Paenibacillaceae > Brevibacillus > Brevibacillus antibioticus. The sequence goes on along the minus strand of NZ_SZNK01000001.1, from coordinate 5,460,785 downwards.
TCACGAGTCCCAAAACATCCATCACGCGCGGCTTGATTTGTTTTGGATTGCTCTCGATTACTTCCATGGCAAATGCCACGTTTTCGAAAACAGTCAGTGTCGGCAACAGCTTGAAGTCTTGGAATACGACACCGATACTACGGCGAACCACTGGAATTTGGCGCTCCTTAATTCTGCTGACATTGAATCCACCCAAGAAGATTTGCCCTTTCGAAGGCTTCTCTTCACGGTACATCAACTTGATAAACGTAGATTTACCCGCTCCACTGGGGCCTACTACGTACACAAATTCACCTTTCTCAATCCGAATGTTGATACCTTTCAAAGCATTCGTTCCATTCGGGTATGTTTTCCACACATCGAACATTTCGATCAAACCAATCACATCCTACTTCGTCAGATCCTTCTCTATGTATCTTGATCTTGAATTTTTGTTTGCGTAAAAATCGACAAAACCCCTCTACCCACTAGCAACCGCTGCCATACCTTGCTGAAAAACAGTGGGATTTCCCATCTTATCCATTATACCACCACGATTCAAGGATGGTATCCACTAAATCTCTCATTTCTTGTCGAAACAGCTTCGCTTGTTAACAACTGTAACGAATTAGGGAGAAAATAAGATTACACATTCCCGCCTAGCTTCCTTGAAAACAGTTGGCTACAATGAGTGTGACAAGAGGACATGATAAAAAAAGGAGCTGGTTATACCGTGGAAAATTTTATTTACCATAACCCGACACAACTGATTTTTGGACGGGGTCAATTGGCCCAGCTCGAGGAAAAAGCAAGACAGCTAGGTCCCACTGTTCTTTTGGTATATGGTGGTGGCAGTATAGGGCGAACCGGTCTTTACGACAAAGTGATTTCTCTCCTCCAGTCTGCAGGCTGCCGCGTGCATGAGTTGGCAGGAGTGGAGCCAAATCCACGTCTGAGTACCGTGAACAAAGGAATTGAACTATGCCGCAAAGAGGGCGTCCATTGGATACTCGCTGTAGGTGGTGGCAGTGTAATCGACGCGGCCAAAGCAGTCGCGATTGGTGTGCCTTACGAGGGAGATGTATGGGATTTTTATACCCGTAAAGCGATCGCCCAAGAAGCTCTGCCCCTCGGTACCGTACTGACACTTGCTGCTACTGGTTCTGAAATGAACCGGGGAAGTGTCGTCACTAACTGGGAGACACAAGAAAAGCATGGCGCTGGCACAACGTTTCCGACGTTTTCGATTTTAGATCCTGAGCATACGTTTAGCGTACCTCGCGATCAAACGATCTACGGAATCAGCGACATTTTGTCCCATGTATTCGAGCAGTATTTCACACATACAACCGAAATTCCATTGCAAACACGTTTTGCCGAGTCGATCATGAAGAGCGTCATCGAAAATGCAGAACGCGTCCTCACCGATCCCGAAGACTACGATGCCCGCGCCAACATCCTGTACTGCGGAACAATGGCATTGAACGGCACTCTCCCGGTTGGCGTCACAACTGACTGGGCAACCCACTCCATCGAACATGCTGTCAGTGCTGTTTACGACATCCCGCACGGTGGCGGTCTGGCGATCATTTTCCCGAAATGGATGCGCTATGTGTACCATGAAAACGTCGCGCGCTTCGTTCGCTTCGCAACAGAGGTATGGAATGTCGATCCTTCCGGCAAGACAGATAATGAGATCGCTTTGGAAGGGATTGCCGCTACAGAAGCTTTCTTTGCGCAGATCGGTGCCCCGACCCGATTGGCTGATTACGCCATCACCGATGAGCACTTGCAGCTCATGGCCGAAAAGGCCACTCCCTTTGGTCCGATTGGCCAGTTTAAGACGTTGACGAGTGACGATGTGGCACAGATTCTTCGATTAAGTTTGTAAAACATCCAATCAATCGACTGTTGGAAGCAATTGATTATATAACTAATCAGTTGCTTCTGTTTTTGTCATTTATCAGGAAATAATGTTAAATTATATATTTACAATTATCATCATTGGTATTGACAGTAGCATCCTCTGTATTTGCTGCATCGTATTGGGAAACAGAAACAAATGAACATAGTAATGACAAATGGGGTCAACGCGATGCAAATCGATTTGTTCTAGGGATCGGGGATGTCGCGCAAGGATACCTCTGGGATTATCAGGATGAAGACTACATCGCTTTTCAACCGAAAACAAGTGGTACAAATGGACGAGCCATAAATCTTACATGAAGACCTTTCGCTACGGATTAAGCTTGAGATTTCTGACCCAGGACCCTTTTGCGAATGGCATACCCACACAGAAGCACCAACGGTACACCGAAGCTATAAGTAGCTCACCGCGATAAACCAGATCACCGCAATAATCGCCTCTAGCCGCTGAATGAAATCCCCGAGCTTCAGCTGTTTGATGAGAACATAGGTCTGATAAAAATGCCGCGCAGTCTGGTCTGCCCCCAAAACAAGGATGCACATCAACATGATGATGAACAGCACAATTCCCCCAAGCAACGTACCCAGAAAAAATATCTCATCCGTTTTTGGATGGGCGAGACAAACGGAAGAACCGCCATAAAAATGACCAGCTCTGAAAAAAGAAAGGCCGGCACCGGACAGTACGAGAACGGAGTCCCCAATGGTAACCAGGGTAACGAGCATCAATAGTTGACGGGGACGGATCTTGTAGCTCTCTTGCATGATTGCTCCCCGCTTTGGCATTTCATGCTATGATAAAGAAATATAGGTAAGTTCCGAAATGGACTGGAGGACTGCAACCATGTACAGAGTAAAAAAGCAGGACGTGATTTATGCCATGTCTCCTGAGAATGAGCCGGTCTTGAAGGTAGAAGCAGGCAGTATCGTAACGTTTGAAACCTGCGATTGCTTCAATGACCAAATCCAATCAGCTGACACCGTGTTTCATGAGCTTGACTGGAATCGGATCAACCCTGCTTCCGGCCCTATTTATATAGAAGGAACAGAACCAGGCGATATTTTGGTTATTCATATTCAGAAAATTGAGATTAAAAACCAAGGCGTAATGGTTAGTGGACCAGAACTGGGTGTAATGGGATTCGACCTGCATGAAAATGTGATCAAAATGATTCCGATACAAGATGGAAAAGCTGTCTTGTCAGACAAGCTTCAGGTTCCGATCAATCCCATGATTGGCGTAATTGGAACAGCTCCTGCCGAAGCAGCCATTTCATGCGGTACCCCAGGCGATCACGGCGGCAACATGGACTGCAAGCAAATGCGTGAAGGTACTACATTGCTTTTACCCGTAAATGTTCCCGGCGCATTATTTGCCCTAGGTGACCTTCATGCCGCAATGGCTGACGGTGAAGTAGCGGTATGTGGTGTAGAAATAGCTGGGGAAGTAACCGTAAAGCTCGATGTAATAAAAGGAAAGCAATGGCCGTTACCGATGGCAGTCAACCAAGAACACCTGATCACGATTGCGTCAGAAAAAGAGCTGGACAAGGCTGCAGATCGAGCGGTCATCAACATGGTACAATTTCTACACGAAGAGCTGGGCGTAGAAAAGGCCGAAGCCACCTTCCTGCTCTCCGCTGCGGGAGATTTGCGTATCTGTCAGGTCGTCGATCCTTTAAAGACAGCCCGCATGGAGTTGCCTCTTGCGTACGCAACCGCATTAGGCTTTGATTCGAAAATAGTCGGTAGATAAGGATGGAACGCAAAAAACCCCAAAGCCTTGGGGTTTTTGCTATTCCTACATGTCCGTATTTATGCAGGTGAACCGACATCGATCAAGGATTCAATCATGACCTTTTGACTGTTTTTATCTACCCAAGCATGTGTTTCTACCAGTCGCTTGCGGTACCAATCCATTTGGACTTCTACCTGATTGCGAGCGGTCCCACCCAGCACGTTGCGTGCATTGACAACGGTCTCAACAGCTAGAGCGTCATACACATCTGCCCCAATAGCCTCTGAGAAGCTTTGGAATTCTTCCAAGGTCAGATCAAGAAGATATTTTTGCTGCTCGATGCAGTACAAGACGGTTCTCCCTACGACTTCATGCGCCTGCCGGAACGGCATGTCTTTGCGAACCAAGTAATCTGCCAAGTCTGTCGCATTGGAAAAATCGTTGGTAACTGCTTGACGCATGCGATCTGCTTTGACTTGCATCGTCTTAATCATCGGTGTGAGCAACGCCAGTGCACCATGAATGGTAGCTACCGTATCGAACATGCCCTCTTTATCTTCTTGCATGTCCTTGTTGTACGCCAGCGGCAAACCTTTCAATACGGTCAACAATCCAAACAGATTGCCGTAAACACGCCCTGTTTTTCCGCGAACTAGCTCAGCCACATCAGGATTTTTCTTTTGCGGCATGATACTGGACCCCGTGCAAAATGCGTCGTCTAGCTCCACAAAGGAGAATTCCTGACTGCTCCAGATGACGAGCTCTTCGCACAGACGGGAAAGATGGGTCATGACCAAAGAGCCGTCTGCCAAAAATTCGACGATGAAGTCGCGATCACTCACTGCATCCATGCTGTTTTGATAGATACCGTCAAATTGCAGCAATTCCGCTACAAAACTGCGGTCGATCGGGAATGTCGTACCTGCGAGGGCACCAGCGCCCAGCGGCAGCACATTTACACGCTTCCACGTCTCGGTCATCCGTTCGATATCACGTTGCAGCATGGACACATACGCCATCAGGTGATAGCCAAACAATACTGGTTGCGCACGCTGCAAATGTGTATAGCCTGGCATGACGGTATCGAGATGCTGGCTCGCTTTCTCAAGCAATGCCTCTTGCAAATACATCGCCAATTGGATAATCTCCATCAGCTTTTCTCTGAGGTACAGGTGCATATCCAACGCAACCTGATCATTGCGGCTACGGCCGGTGTGGAGTTTGCCCCCCAACGGACCGATCTCTTCAATCAGCATCTTTTCAATATTCATATGCACATCTTCGTGCGCAACGAGAAACTCAGCTTGCCCGCGCTCAATTTTCTCTTTTACTTTTTTCAAACCAGCAATGATCTGTCTTACTTCCTCCATCGGCAGGATACCGCACTTGCCCAACATGGCAACATGAGCCAGGCTTCCAACGATGTCCTGTCGCCACATTTTCTGGTCGAAAGAAATAGAAGCGGTATACTCTTCTACGAGTTGATTTGTCGGCTTCGTGAAGCGTCCTCCCCAGAGTTTCATTGCTTAATCGCATCCTTTTCATCCAAAATCTTAATCGCGGTGTTTTTATTTTCGTGCAGGACACCCTCGTTTACCTGTGCGTATACTTTGGTAGGCAGACCCCACAGCTTGATGAAACCAAGTGCTGCTTTGTGGTCGAATTGATCTCCTGCATTGTAAGTCGCCAGCTCATGGCTGTAGAGAGACGATGCAGAGGTGCGACCCACAACGATCGCATGTCCTTTGTGCAGCTTCACGCGTACGACACCCGATACGTGTTTTTGCGTTTCTTCAATGAATGCCTGGACAGCATTGCGAATGGGCGAATACCAGAGACCCTCGTAAATCACTTGCGCCAGTTTTTGCTCGACAATTGGTTTGAATTGAGCGACCTCACGAGGTTGCGTCAAGAATTCCAGCTCACGGTGAGCCAAAATCAAGGTAGTCGCAGCCGGTGTCTCGTAAACTTCGCGAGATTTGATGCCCACCAAACGGTTTTCCACATGGTCGATACGGCCTACGCCATGGTTTCCAGCGATTTTGTTCAGCTTGAGGATCAGCTCAGCCAGTGGGAGCTCTTCGCCGTTCAATGCGATTGGCTTCCCTTGTACGAACGTGATTTCGATTTCTTCTGCCTCGTCTGGAGCATCCATGATCGACTTCGTCAGATCGTATGCACCTTCTGGAGGAGCTGCCCATGGATCTTCCAGAACACCACACTCACAGCTTCTGCCCCAGAGGTTTTGGTCGATGCTATATGGATTGTCCAGATCGATTGGGATCGGGATATTGTTCTTTTTCGCATATTCGATCTCTTCGTCACGCGTCCAGCCCCATTCCCGCACCGGCGCCACGATTTGGATATCCGGGTTCAGCGCTGTAAAGGAAACATCGAAACGTACCTGGTCGTTTCCTTTTCCTGTGCAACCGTGTGCGACAGCTACCGCACCTTCTTTTTCTGCGATTTCAACCAGCACGCGCGAAATCAGGTAACGCGACAGTGCAGACACCAATGGATATTTGCCTTCGTACATGGCGTTTGCCTTCAGAGCTGGCAATACGAATTCCTCTGCGAATGCATCCTTTGCATCCACTACGATTGATTTCAACGCCCCTACCTGCAATGCTTTTTTCTGTACGAAATCGAGGTCTTTCCCTTCCCCTACATCCAATGCAACTGCAATGACATCGTAGTTATACGTATCTTGCAGCCATTTAATTGCTACCGATGTATCTAAACCGCCTGAATAGGCCAACACAATTTTATCTTTTGCCATCATTCTCTCTCCCCGTTTCGAAGTTTCTCTCATGCGAGTAATTATACAAACGAACTAATAAAAATACAACTATTTTTCTTGTATATTTTTTGTGAATTCGCAGACAAAAACAGGGATGCATAAGAGGTTATACATTTCTCGCATAAAGCGCATCTTGCTTTTATGCATACTCATCATCCGTTTATGCATAAATGTTGCAAGGTTGCAAGGTTGAAAGGGAAACTTGTCCAAGATAGAGAATGAGTGAAAGGAGGAATTACAGAGAAGAAGTTCCGCTGGAGGGATTATGAAAACAATTTATTTGGTACGTCATTGTCAGGCTGCTGGCCAAGAACCCGAAGCCCTGCTTACGGAAAAGGGAGAAGTGCAAGCTCGGGAGCTTGCCACCTTCTTCACAGCCTCCCCCATTGATCGAATCATTTCGAGTCCGTATCATCGAGCGATTGCTACCATCCGGCCTCTTGCACAGGAGCGTGGCATCGTGGTTGAAGAAGACACGCGTTTGATCGAGCGCGTCCTTAGCGGAGTACCACGTGAGGATTGGTTCGAGCGATTACGCGATACGTTCGATGACCTGACGCTTGAACTCGAAGGAGGCGAATCCAGTCTCACTGCTATCAACCGGGCAAATTCGTTGCTCACTGAGATTTTGGCAGACGAGCATAAAGATATCGTCCTTGTTAGCCACGGATGCCTGCTGGCCTTGCTCATGAAATCAATGGATGACCGCTTTGGCTTTCACGATTGGGAGAAATTAAGCAATCCAGATGTATTCAAGCTTACCTGCCATTTAGAAACCAGAGAGCTCGTCCGCATCTGGTCGTAAACGAATAAAAACAGTTACAAGGGGCACCTCATCTTATTGCCTCCTGTAACTGTTTTTGTGGGATGGACTCTATACCGATAATGCTTTGCAACTCTTCGTACGGCAGTCGCTGAACGATTCTGATAAAATGCTCCGCCAATATCGGATCAAATTGGGTACCAGAGCCCCTTCTGATTTCTTGAAGCGCTTCCTCCACAGGCAAACCTTTTCGATATGGCCTGTCCGCGACCATCGCATCAAAAGCGTCTGAAATGGCTAAAATTCTCGCCATCAGTGGAATCTCATCCCCGGCTAAACCATCCGGATATCCCCTTCCATCTATTCGTTCATGATGGGAACGGATCGCAGGAAGCAATTCATTGAACATCCCTGCTTGCAAAATAATTTCGTAGCCAATGACCGTGTGCTGCTTGATCTTGTCATACTCTTCCGGGGTCAGCTTTCCTTTTTTATTGAGAATTTCGTCTTCGATGCCGATTTTTCCAATGTCGTGCAAAAGACCGCCAACATAAATTTCTTCCACTTTTGTAGCAGACAAACCAATATCCTTGGCAATTTCTCTTCCCCAGTGAGCCACTCGTTGGGAATGACCACTCGTGTAACGATCACGCGCATCAATAGAAGCCGCCATGGCAGTCAAAAACTTATGGTTGAATGTTTTGACTTCTTCCACTTTTTGTTGGAGCTTATTCATACTATCGTAATATTGATGGAATACAAAACTCATCGTGATAAAAGCAGCCATCATGGGAACTAATGTGTATAATCCATATGTCTCAAACAGCCGAGATCCGATTCCCACCATTACCATGAGCAAAAGGTATGTGAGCGTTGTTCCTTTTGCCATTTTCTGAACGGTTGTAAACCAGTTCGTCTTAAAAAAGTAAGAAATCCCTAAACCACATAGGATTATATTAATAAACCAATACGATACAGCTAAAAGTAGATCCGTTATCATCGTGGAAGCTGGTACATTGCCTATAGAGTTTTTGAAGAGATCGACAAACCAAATCGTTAGCACCAGCTGTCCAATATTTGCCAAAGCCTTTATCGGGTTGGCCCTGATTAGAAACGCCAGTATCAACGTTTCAACAACGGCCGACCAAACACCTACCCAGGCCCCAAAGAGGAGAATACCAGAAAAAATAACTGCATTGTTTAGTGTCAATATGGTGTTCAACGTCCGTATAGGAGCGAACGTAGAAAAGATGGTGAGTAATGTATACGCAAACAAAACTCCCCAATGCTCTCTTGGCTCCCAATCAGACAACGAATCATAAAAAATCACTAACGCCGCTAGTGGAAAAATCCAAGTCACCACTATTTTTTTCATTGTTGATCCAAACTCAACTTTTCGTTGCATAGTTTTTTCCTTCTCGAAGTTGTAATAGTGAGATTGGCTTATTCATTAAGCGTTGTACTAATAAAAACGCACCTAGCATAATAAAAATATCGCCTATGCTGATTACCCTTGGAATAATGGAAGGCATGTAGATGACATCTGTTAAAAACGGCAAATTTGTACTCTCAGTCAAAATACTGTGTTTAAAATTCGTCCCATTGATAACCGGAGTAAGATCGTAAGGCAGCTTTTTCGCTTGTTCCAAATCAATCGGCATTCTTCCATTGTTTGTCCAAATAGCCAATGAATTCAAAAACCAGCCCATCATGAAGATACGTATATCCTCAGATTGGCGATTGAACAATAGAAAGGCTAGTATGAATACATAAGAGATTGATACGAATATCCCTCCTGCCGGGGGATAGAGCGCTGAAAGAGCTTGTAGGGCTATACTAATAAAGAGCAGAGAGAGTTTATGAAACTTCGGAAACTCTTTAATCCTTCCTCCTCTTAATAGAGCAATTACAAACGATAAACCAATCACATCAAGTAGCATAAAGGTATTCCCCCAAAATATTAGAGAAAAACACCACTCTTGTTACAAGCGGTGTTTTATTCGTATCCAATATTACCCAATGTTGTAGTTTGCAGAAGTAGCTGCTACGATTGCTACCACCATCATAATTGCCGCGAACCATTTTTTCATTTTCTTTTCCCCCCTTCAGGCATAGTGGAGAAAGCTGGCTTCGCTACTGTCCGTGATGCAGAGGCCAAGCGACCAAGTACAGCCCCTGCTCCCCTTTCCTTTTCCATTACGGAAAAAGTTGGATTCGCTACTGGCTCCATACGGACCAAGCGACCAGATACAGTCCGTACTTCTTCGCTTCTTTCCTACCTTTATTTTACACATAAATGACAAAATTCGGCAATCATAGATTCATAGTCTATTCGATTTAATTACAAATAGTTCCATTTAACTAGAACTATGTTCATACCAGCGCCGCCAAAATCGCCTTTTGTGCGTGCAATCTATTTTCAGCCTGATCAAAAATGACAGAGCGCGATCCGTCGATGACCCCGCTTGTCACTTCTTCCCCACGATGTGCTGGCAAGCAGTGCAAGAAGAGATAATTACGATCTGCCGCTGCTACTAATTTTTCGTTCACTTGATAGTCAGCAAAAGCTTTCAAACGCACCTCATTTTCTTCCTCAAAACCCATACTAGTCCAAACGTCCGTGTATACAGCATCTGCCCCCATGACAGCCTCTATCGGATCAGTGGTCACCATCATGCTTCCACCGCTTTGTTTCGCGTACCCTCTAGCTTTTGCGACAATAGTGGCATCCATTTCGTAGCCTGCTGGAGTCGCCACCCGCACATCAAGGCCTAGCAGAGCTGCGCCCAGTACCAGTGAGTTCGCCACGTTGTTGCCGTCTCCTACATAAGCGAGCTTGACTCCCTTCAGCTTGCCTTTATGCTCCCAGATCGTCAGCAGATCAGCCAAAGCCTGACAAGGATGGTACAGATCGGTCAAGCCATTGATAATGGGGATTGACGCGTGCAGAGCAAGCTCTTCTACATAGGAGTGGGAGAAAGTGCGAATCATGATGGCATCCACGTACCGAGACAGAACTTTTGCTGTGTCGCTGATCGGCTCCCCGCGTCCGAGCTGCAGCTCTTTTCCGCTCATGAACATCCCCAGGCCACCCAACTGATGCATCCCTACTTCAAAAGAGACGCGCGTGCGGGTCGAAGCCTTGTCAAAGATCATCCCCAGCGTCTTGCCTTGCAAAGGCTGGAATGGCTGTCCCAGCTTTTGCAATTGCTTGACGTGAGCAGACAGATGGAGCAGCTCCATCAATTCTTCCCCGTTGAATTCATCAACGCGTAGGAAGTCCTTTCCTTTATGCTTTTGCAACGGCAAGTTTTGAAAGTGTTCCAATATCTTCACTGGCTGCATGCGAGCCACCTCTTTTCTTCATAATAGACTTCACGTATAACTCGAACGTATCGACAGCAAAGAACAATGGCACACCTTGTTGTACCATCCGGCTTCGCAGGGCAAATCCTGTCCGGCCCTGACGATTGCCTTTCGTCGCAGTAACGAGAGCGAAGGCCGCTTCTTCCTCTTGCAACAGCTCGATCCACGCCGCTTCATCTGCCACGATATGCTTCACGACAATTCCTTCGTTTTTCAGCCACTCGGCCGTTCCCGGAGTCGCCGCCAGATTGGCACCGTCTGCTTGAATTTGCCCAATCAACTCTCTTACGCCATCCTGCTTATCTCCATCTGCCAAAGAAATCATGACCAACTGACCTTTTTGCCAGTCGCCGTACAAATTGTCTTTGAAAGCAAAGGCTTTGCCTGCTGCCTCTTCGAAAGAATGCCCCAAGCCGAGAACTTCGCCCGTCGATTTCATCTCTGGACCTAGTACCGGGTCTACGCCGTTCAGCTTGATCGTGGAGAAAACCGGTGCCTTGACGACTGCAAACGGAATCTCTGGCAAAAGCCCTGTACCGTAGCCCATATCCAAAAGCTTTTCACCCAATTGTGCGCGAACCGCCAGTTGAACCATCGGGATGCCAGTCACTTTGCTCGTAATCGGTACGGTCCGTGAAGCACGAGGATTTACCTCCAGTACATAAACCGTTTCGCCATCAATGACGAACTGGATATTGATTAACCCGACCGCTTCCATTTCCCTCGCGATTGCTTCTGTATAGCTCGCGATTTTTTGCTTGATGTCATCCGTCAGATGAGGAGCCGGGAACAAGGCTACACTGTCGCCTGAGTGGATGCCCGCCCTCTCCACATGCTGGAAAATCCCTGGGATGATAACAGATTGTCCGTCGCATACCGCATCTACTTCTGCTTCCTTGCCTGGAACGTATTTATCCACGAGGAGCGGGAAAAACATGCTCATGTCCGGATGGTTCAACCAGTCTTGAATGGTAGCTCGCAGCTCGTCGATATTGTGGACAACTACCATACCTTGCCCGCCGATGACGTACGAGGGTCGCATCAAAACAGGGAAGCCGATTTCCTCCGCTATCGCGGTCGCATCCTCCAAGGACGATACTCCTTTACCGGGGATATGCGGAATGTCCAGCTTGCGTAGCATCGCGTAGAACAGCTCGCGGTCCTCCGCACGTTCGATGGCTGTAAGTGACGTACCCATTACGTTTTGCCCCGCGCGCTCCAGCTTGGCTGCCAGATTAATCGCGGTTTGACCACCGAACTGAATCATGACGCCCTCAACCTGTTCACGTTCTGCGATATGCAGCACGTCTTCTACGTGAAGCGGTTCAAAATAAAGATGGTCGGCAGTTTCATAGTCAGTGCTGACCGTCTCTGGGTTGTTGTTCACAACGACTGCCGCAATACCGCTTGCCTGAAGTGCTTTGGCTGCATGCACAGAGCAATAGTCAAATTCGATTCCCTGACCAATGCGTATAGGACCTGAGCCAAGTACCAGAACTTTGCGGCCAGACAGTGACTCGACCTCATCTATTCCTTGCCAATCCGAATAGTAGTAAGGGGTTTGGGCATCAAATTCTGCTGCACAAGTGTCCACGATTTTATAAGTAGGCGTAATGCCCAATTCTTGACGAAGTGATTTGATTTGGTCAGGTGTGGCACCCACCAGTGAAGCAATGGTTTCATCGGCAAACCCGCGACGTTTTGCTTCTGACAACAGCTCTGGGGTCAATGTTTTGCTATGGTGGCAAGATAGCTCTACTTCCAAGTCCACGATTTTACGCAAGCTCCGCAAGAAAAACGGATCGACACCAGTCAGACTGTGCAGCTCACTTTCTGTAAAACCTTTGCGGATCGCCTCGGCAAAAACAAACAGTCTGATATCTGTCGCTTCCTGCAAGGAATGGGCAAGCTCCTCACGCGTCCAAGATGCCAGCTCTGGTCGAGTCAAATGTGTGCAGCCTTGTTCCAGGGAACGCACTGCCTTCAAAAGTCCTGCTTCCAGATTGCGGGCGATCGACATGACCTCACCAGTCGCTTTCATTTGCGTCCCCAGCTTGCGGTCTGCCAGCGGGAATTTGTCAAACGGGAAGCGCGGGATTTTGACAACGATGTAGTCCAGCGTTGGTTCAAAGCTAGCGTACGTATAGCCCGTGATTGGATTGAGCACCTCATCCAGTCCGTAGCCCAATGCGAGCTTGGCAGCGATCCGCGCGATTGGATAACCTGTTGCTTTGGACGCCAACGCACTGGAACGACTGACGCGAGGATTTACTTCGATCAGCACGTACCGATCGGAATTCGGATCAAGCGCAAATTGAATATTGCAACCGCCTACTACTCCTAGTGAACGAATCACTTTCGTTGATACGCTGCGCAGCATTTGGTACTGGCGATCTGTCAGCGTCTGAGATGGCGCGACGACAATACTGTCCCCCGTATGAATACCTACCGGGTCCAAATTTTCCATATTGCACACGATGATGCACGTATCATTTGCGTCCCGCATGACCTCGTATTCGATTTCTTTCCAGCCTTTTACGCTACGCTCAATCAGCACCTGACCTATTGGGCTAGCCGCAATGCCACCAGCTGCAACCACTCGCAAGGACGCTTCATCACCAGCGATCCCGCCACCTGCTCCTCCGAGCGTATAAGCAGGACGGACAATCACTGGATAGCCGATTGTGCTTGCAAACTCGATTGCTGCTTCTACAGATTCGACTGTATCGCTCTCTGGAACAGGCTCTCCGATTTGTTGCATCAATTGCTTGAACAGCTCACGGTCTTCCCCGTTTTGAATGGCAGCCAACGGCGTACCCAACAGTTGGACGCTGTACTTTTCCAGCACGCCCGCTTCTGCCAGCGAAACAGCAAGATTAAGTCCCGTTTGGCCGCCTAATGTAGGCAAGAGGCCATCGGGACGCTCTTTTGCGATAATAGCTGTCACGGATTCCACGGTGAGCGGCTCCAGATATACTTTGTCCGCTACTTGTTCATCTGTCATGATCGTTGCCGGATTGTTGTTCACCAACACGACCTGCACGCCAGCTTCTTTTAAGGAAAGGCAAGCCTGTGCACCTGCATAATCAAATTCCGCTGCCTGCCCGATGACGATCGGACCAGAACCAATGACCAATACTTTATGAATGTGTGGCAATTTAGGCATATCTCTTCGCTCCTACTACGCGCATCGACTGCAAGAATTGGTGGAAAATGTGGGATGTATCGCTAGGGCCAGGATGTGCTTCCGGATGGAACTGCACACTGAAAACAGGCAGACTGACGTGGCACAGTCCTTCAACCGAACTATCGTTAACGTTGCGATAGGAAACGGTCAGCTGGCGCTTATCCAAAGACTCTTCTTTGACCACGTACCCGTGATTTTGTGAACTCATATATACTTTTCCAGTCATCAGATCCTTGACCGGATGATTGCTGCCGCGGTGACCGTATGCGAGCTTTTCTGTCTTGCCGCCGTACATCAGCGCCAATACTTGATGTCCCAAGCAAATACCTAATGTCGGGTACTGCTCCACGGCTTTGCGCCATTCGCTGCAATACGCAAGCAAATGCTCCGGATCGCCTGGTCCATTGGAAAACAACAAGCCGTCTGGTGCAAGCGCATTGATTTGGGCAAAACTCGTATCAAATGGAACAACCGTGACACGGCAGCCCTGCTGGAGAAGGGCATCCAAAATCGATTGCTTCATGCCGAGGTCAATCAAGACGACATGCTCCCCTGTTCCCGGATAACGCTCCACCTGTTGTCTGGATACATTGGCAACTAATGATTTCTTGGCGTGCTTGTAGCGCAGGGACACCACTTCCTCTACCTGCATAGGCTGATCGGAAATGACACCGAATACGGTACCATCTTGACGGACGCGCTTTGTAATCGTTCGCGTATCAATCCCCGCAAGGATCGGGAATCCAAAGGCTTCTGCCGCTTGAGCCAACGTCATGTTTGATTCGTAATGGCTTGGCTCCATGCATAATTCGCTGACAATCATCCCTGTCAAAGCTGGCTTGGCTGCCTCATAATCCTTTTCGTTGATCCCGTAGTTGCCGATCAGGGGATACGTGAAGGTAACGATTTGCCCTGCAAAAGAGGGGTCTGTCATCACCTCTTGATATCCCGTCATTCCTGTATGAAAAACCACTTCTCCAAATCCGTTAATAGGGGCGCCATACAGCTTCCCTGTAAAAACCTCGCCGCTCTCCAGCGTTAAATATCCTGTTCCTAACGATTGATTCTCTCTATCCATATATAAAGCCACTCCTCTCCAATGGGCACCGGCCTGATCGCTCTTACCGAAAATTTATGCAACCTTTTGTATTAATATACATTTGAGATTATAAAAATGCAACGAGTTTTTTGACTACTTTTACTCGTTGCATTCTTTGCTTTTTCATCTAAACCTGCGACAGCGCCTCGCTTAATACGGTAATGGCTTGCTTTACTTCCTCGTCGGTCGTTACAAACGAAGGCAAAAGTCTCACTACTTGCGGGCCAGCCATCAGCAGAATGACTCCTTTTTCCCGTGCATACGCAATCGGTTCACCAGCAGGAATCGTCAGCTCCACACCAAGAAGCAATCCTTTTCCCCGAACCGTAACCACTTTGTCCGGATGCTCTGCCTTGAGTTTCTCTAGCTCTTTGAGCAATACTTCATGGATATGGGCGACCCGCTCCAAGATCTGCTCCTCTTCCATCGTAGCAAGCGTCGCGATTCCAGCAGTTGCTGCCAATGGATTCCCGCCAAAAGTAGTACCATGCGTGCCCGGAGCAAACGCTTCTGCTACTTCTTTGGTCGCGACGACCGCTCCAATCGGGAACCCACTTCCCAAGCCTTTTGCCAATGAAATCGCATCTGGTTTCACGTCATAGTGCTGGAAGGCAAACCATGTACCTGTGCGGCCAATCCCAGTCTGTATCTCATCGATTAACAGGAGCAATCCGTGTGCATCGCACAATTCACGCAGCGCCTTCACCCACGCCTCTTCTGCTGGATGCACGCCGCCTTCTCCCTGAACCAGCTCCAGCATAATCGCGCATGTCTTGTCAGTAATGGCTGACTTGACTGCATCAAGGTCGTTGTAGGGAACGGTGACAAATCCTTGGGGCAATGGTGCGAATCCGTCCTTCACCTTTTCCTGTCCAGTAGCCGTTAGGGTAGCCAATGTCCGCCCATGAAAAGACTGTTCAAAGCTGATGATTTCGTAACGGTCGGTCCCTTTTATTTTTTGTGCATAGCGGCGGGCGAGCTTGATCAAGCCCTCATTAGCCTCCGCTCCACTGTTGCAGAAAAAGGCCTGATCCAGTCCAGACAGGCGGCTCAGCTTTTCCGCCAAAATCTCTTGCTGAGGAACATGTACCAGATTCGAGCAATGCCACAACGTATCGAGCTGCTCGTGAAGCTTTGCCGTTACTTTTGGCGGGACATGCCCTAACGATGTCACGGCAATTCCTGAGGTAAAATCGAGATATTGCTTGCCTTGATCATCCCACACCTGGTTTCCTTTTCCTTTTACCAAACTGATTGGCCATCTCGCATAGTTGTTCATGAGATGCACAGGCGCTGTTGTTGTATGCATATTCATTTCCCTCCCCTTTGAACATAATTGACATTCATACGGACTGTTGTCCCAACTGCTTGCCCCGCACAAACACCGAGCAGATCTTCAGCGGTTCCCCGGCAGATGACTACCTGCTCCACTCCCTGTCCGAGAGCGTCGAGAGCTGCCTGAACCTTCGGAATCATTCCGCCAGTAATAACCTCTGTCTGAATCATTTCCTGTATCTCTTCTGCGCTTGTAGCTGGCACTACTGCCTTGGTTCCGTCTGGCTGAGGCTGCATGATACCCGGAACGTCTGTCACCATGATCAGTTTTTCGGCGCTGAGTGCTGCTGCAATCGCTCCTGCGGCAACATCCGCATTGACATTAAATGTCTCTGCGCCATCTTCACTAACGGAGAGGGGAGCAATTACCGGGACATAACCCTGCCCAAGAATCGCTTTCGGAATGGTCGTATCAGCCTTCTTGATTTCTCCTACCCATCCGAGTGGCCTTGGCGTTTTTGTTGCCAAAAGAGTCTGACCATCGATTCCACTAACTCCCCACGCCTTGGCTCCTGCCTGCGTCAGCCTTTTTACCAGCGCCTTGTTGATACTGCCACACAAGACCATCTCTACAACACGCAGCGTGTCCTCGCAGGTAACACGAAGTCCATCGACAAATTGCGGAGTGATCTGAACTCGATCGAGCATATTGTTAATGGCAGGTCCGCCCCCATGGACGATAACGATCTCTTGTCCTTGCGCCTGCAGTCCCGCAATCGCCTGAAAGAAGGAGTCAGGCAGCTGATCCATGGTGCTTCCACCACATTTGATCACAACAATTCCTTGCATCTGCTCTCCTCCTCTACGGGTATACTGGCACGAGCGGCAAGCCCGTTTTCTCAGGCAAATGAAACATGACATTCATGTTTTGCACAGCTTGACCGGCTGCGCCCTTCATCATATTATCGATTACCGACAGCAAGATAACACGCTTCGTACGCTGATCAACATGGATGGCGATATCGCAGTAATTGGAGCCATAAACTTCTTTGGTATGTGGATGACTGCCTGCAGGACGTACGCGCACAAAAGGCTTATCCGCATAAGTAGCTTCGTATAGCTCCTGGATCTGCGCTTGTGTGACTTCAGTGGTTAGCTGTCCGTAAGCCGTGACGAAAATCCCTCGGGTCATTGGCACCAGGTGTGGCGTAAATTGAACAAGCGTCTCTTCCCCGCTCTGTTTTTGCAGCTCCTGTTCAATCTCTGGTGTATGCTGATGACTCGCCACTTTATAAGCATGAATGCTCTCATTAATCTCGCCGTAATGAACACCGAGCGATACTCCACGTCCAGCGCCGGACACACCTGATTTGGCATCGACGATCCAACTGTTAGGCTGTACCCAGCCTGTCTTCATCAACGGAAGCAAGGCGAGGAGCGTAGCAGTAGGATAACATCCTGGATTCGCTATGAGACTGGCACCCGCCACTTGCTCTTGATTCCACTCGGTTAAACCGTAAACCGCTGTTTCTACCCACTGGGATGGAGCCGGCTCGTGTTTGTACCACGTTTTGTAGACCGCACCGTTTTCCAGACGAAAATCCCCGGATAAATCAATGACTTTCACGCCTTTTTCGACCAGCTTCGGAGAGAGCCCGCTGCTTACTCCCGCAGGTGTAGCAAGAAAGATCAAATCATTCACACCGCTCATGCTGTCAGCATCAATTGGTGACAATGCGGGCAACCCGAGCCCAGCTACATGTGGAAACGATTTTTCCAAGCCTTCTCCTTCTGATGAACTAGAATATAAATTGGCAATCTCAACATGCGGATGCCCAGTCAAAAGACGGATCAATTCCGCGCCACCATAACCCGTTGCTCCAACAATCCCGACCCGAACCATGCTCTCTCCCCTTTATTCTGTTCCGTATTTTTATACATGAATAATAATAAAAATCCATATGGAATACAACAGAAAAACTTTTTTACGTCCAAAGAAAAAAGCGCCCGATTGCTCAAGCGCTGCTTTGTTGCCCTGTTTACTTTTTGTCCGCTAACCATGCAGCGATGTTTTCTGCATCTTTTCCTTTGACGAGACCCGGAGGCATTGCTCCTTTTCCTTTTTCCAAAATGCCTAGGATCTGCTCCTTGTTCAACTCACTACCGATCTTTTGCAAGTTCGGTCCAACTGCCCCTTCCAACGTCTGTCCGTGGCAGCCTGCACAGGTATTTTTGAACATAGTTTCTGCAGTTGCTGCATCATAGCTGCCGGATGGCGTCGTCGAAGGTGCTTCTGTTGCTGGTTTTTCGGCTGCCGGTGTTTCTGTCGCTGGTTTTTCAGCTGCCGGCGTTTCTGTCGCTGGTTGTTGTGCTGGCGGCTGTGTTTGCTTGCTGGTACCACAGGCACTTAGCGAGAATGCGAGTACAGCCGCTGTCAAAACGAGTGGAATACGTTTCAAGGCTGTTCCCTCCTTTATTCGGATTTCTTCGCTAAGTATGCCTCCGACTACCACTTCTCATTCTTGCAACAGCCATTTAGGACAAAGGAAATTCCAACGGGCTCCATTCACGTAACTCCAACGTCCGTGCGCCTTCCACGACAACTGGATCAGCCTCAGCTAATTTGCGAGCTTCGTCCAGAGAATCCGCTTTGTAAATGACCAATCCGCCAAGCTTATCTGTGAAGGGTCCTGCCATGACCACTTTTCCCTGCTTGTACAAATCATTAATATACGTAAGATGCGCAGGTCTTACTTGAGCATTCAGCTCTTGATTCACGATTGGCAAAAATGCGGCATACAACATGACGGTTTCTCTCCTTTTTCATGACCTTGTTCTTTCATGAATTATAACATAATTATGAATACGGACTTTAGTCTAGTAGGATTTTTCCTTTCTACAGCGAACGATTCAAGTTAGCAAGTAGCAACAGAGAGGCGGATAGGTATGGGTACGCAGATACAGTTATATACATCTCTCTTCCACAACAATCCTGACGCTGTTTTCATGTTCGACATGCAGGGCAGATTCACAGGAGTAAACGCTGCTGGTGAAGCATTGGTAGGATACACCTCTCAAGAATTGCTGAATATGAAAATTTGGGGAATTCTCGCTTCTACAGAAGACCTCGACAGTAAGAAACAACAACAAATCCTCTCTGCAGGAATCAGAAAAAACAAGCATTATCAGTTACTCCATAAACACGGGCAGGTCGTGGATATTATCGCTTCCAGCTTTCCCATTTTTCAAAACGGCGAAATCATTAGTCGCTATTCCATTGCCAAAAACATCACGCAGCAAAAGAAAATGGAAGAGGCTCTTCACCAGATGCAAGAAAACTTTCGGTTAATCTCCGAAAACATTATGGATTTGATTCTCATTGTAAATGTGGATGGAATGATTACCTACGCTTCCCCTTCTGTTCAGGCGGTTACTGGTCTCACGATTGATCAAGTGATCAACCAGCATTTTTCGATCTTGGTTCATCCTGAGCAAATAAACAGTGCCAAGAGCGACTTTGCTCAAATGATGAAGCAGAAGATCACACTCGACGCCGAATACCATTACCTGCACCCAGACGGTAGAATGTTGCTGTTCGATGTGAAAGGAACACCTGACATTTGTTCGAACGGCCATATTCTCAGCACGGTTTTTGTGGCACGTGATATTACAGAACGTCGGCAATCAGAGGAATTGCTTCGTTACTCTGACAAGCTGTCAGTTCTAGGAGAGCTTTCCGCGGGAATTGCCCATGAAATTCGCAATCCACTTACCGCCTTGAAAGGGTTTATTCAACTCATGGAAGGGGACGAGTTCGCCAATCAGCAATACTTGCAAATTATGCGATCCGAAATCGACCGGATCACTTCGATTACCAGTGAGCTTTTGATAATGGCGAAGCCGCAAGCGTTACGATTTGCTCCCAACGGCCTTTTGCCATTGCTTTCGTCTGTCATTAAGCTTTTGGAACCACAAGCACTTCTTAAAAATGTATCCATTCTTACTGATTTTCCTCAAGTCACGTCCCTCATATTGTGTGAGGAATATCAAATCAAGCAAGTTTTCATAAACATCATAAAAAACGGCATGGAAGCCATGCCGTTAGGTGGAACTCTCACAATCAAGGTTGTAGAGCGCTCTTCTGATATTGTCATCCGAATCATCGATCAAGGACAAGGTATCCCTGCTGAGCTACTTCCCCGATTAGGAGAGCTTTTTTATAGTACAAAAGAAACAGGAACTGGCCTGGGGTTAATGGTAAGCACAAAAATTGTTCGCGATCACGGCGGTACAATCAACATCGCCAGCGATGTCGGCAAAGGAACCACAGTATCGATTTCCATACCAAAAGCCTTGAAGCCTATTGTTTCGTTTAACGATTAATTTGCGCGCGCAAATAGGCATCGATAAACGAATCAATATCACCATCCATGACGGCTTGAACGTTTCCTGTCTCCATATTCGTCCGGTGGTCTTTTACCAGACTGTATGGGTGGAAGACATAGGAACGAATTTGACTGCCCCATGCAATATCCTTTTGTTCACCTTGAATCGCGGCCAACGTTTTCTCTTGTTCTTCCCGTTTTTTCTCAAACAGTCGTGCCGTCAGCATCTTCATCGCACGCTCTCGGTTTTTAATCTGGGAGCGTTCTGTTTGGCACGTCACCACAATTCCAGAAGGCAAGTGAGTAATCCGTACAGCGGAGTCAGTCGTATTGATATGCTGACCTCCCGCACCACTGGAACGATACGTATCGACTTTCAGGTCTTCTGTACGTATGTCTACCGCATTATCGTCTTCGATCTCCGGCAGGACGTTGCAAGACACAAACGATGTGTGACGACGCCCAGAGGCATCAAACGGAGATATCCGCACAAGACGATGAACCCCTTTTTCTGATTTGAGGTAGCCATATGCATTGTAGCCCTTAATGAGGAGAGTGACACTTTTAACACCGGCTTCATCACCAGGCAAATAGTCCAATGTTTCGACCTTAAAGCCCTTGGCATCCCCCCAACGCGTATACATGCGCAGAAGCATGGCCGCCCAATCCTGGGACTCCGTACCACCCGCTCCCGGATGCAGCTCCAGAATGGCGTTGTTTTTGTCGTATTCATCACTCAAAAGCAGTTCCAGCTCAAAGCTCTCAAATGACTTCCGCAGCTCCTGCGTACTGTCATACAGATCTTGAATGAGCGATGCATCCCCTTCTTCGATGACAAGCTCCAACATTACCTGGAGATCCTCGTACTGGGAATCCAGCTTGACCATCGTCTCTACGAGGCTTTTGATTGCATTCAGTTCACTGATTGTCTTCTGCGCTGAATCATTGTCATCCCAAAAATCGGGTGCCAGCATGCGCTCTTCCAGTTCACCGATTCGTTCCTGTTTTACTGGGAGGTCAAAGAGACCCCCTGATATCCGCTAATCGCTTAGCCATGCTAGACATCTCTTGTTTGATGTCCGCAATATCGATTAATGCCATGTTGCGAATCACCTTCTCTTTACGTAAGCTATGTTTTATTGTAACGTAATTTGCCGCTTGCGCAAATACGGCAGCATGTTCACGTTTAGAAAAGGGACTTCGCCGCTACCCTTTGTCACGTTGCCACCGGTGGTGATGGCGAGGATCTCAGGTCTCGGATTTCATGTGGTTTTTTATTTTCCGCCTGTGGTGCAGCAACCAGATAGAGATGGGTACGTCGAGCTTCGCTTGCTTTCAGTTGGTAAGCTTGCTTGATGATAGCTTGTCGCTTCCAGTTGTGTGTTTTTCGATATTTTTTGGCCAGCGGACTTTCACGCGTTCGATCCACCATTCCATTCGGCGGTGCGATCAATGCCTCATTCCAATTCGGCTCCGGAATTTCCTCTATCAGTCGCTTGTCCTCAAAGACCGGGTCTTGCGCTGAGATGACACTCGGTAATTCGATTCCCTCCTCCTTTTCAATGAGCTGTACTTTTTTATTTTCTTTTCCTGTCTTTAGGACTGCCTTTAAAGTAACGGAAATGCGCTCCATAATATTCTTTGTTTGTATCCCCATCACGTTCACTGACGTTCTCATTTGTTCATTCCCCCGTCTTCGTGAATTTTTGGTAAAAGTGTTGTACTTACGATTCTATTTATTTTTCAGATAATTACCACCTGAATCGTTCGATCACATTTACCAGTGTTAGACAAATAGATCCTTAATATCAGACGAGGAAGATTAGATGAGGACGAATACTGTCAAGGCATTAGGAATGGGCAAGAAAAAAACATTCCCCTCGTACCGAATTTGCCGATACGAGAAGAATGTTCTGTTATTGCTTATTTCTTATTTTGACGTTTGCGTTCTTGCTCCTGAGCGCGACGCTGTGCACGGTTTTTCGGATCAGCATCACCGGATGTCTCTGGATCTGGACGATCAGATGGTCCAGAAGTTTGCAAGTTGTCCGGGTCGATTCCTTGACCGCGAATAACATCCTGACGCTCCAGGTTTTGGCTGACTTCGGCCTTCATGATATACATAGCGACTTCTTCCTGAACAGCAGCCAGCATACCTTGATACATTTCGTATCCTTCGAACTGGTACTCACGAAGCGGGTCGTTTTGTGCGTAGGCGCGCAGGTGAATCCCTTGACGCAACTGATCCATCGCATCGATGTGATCCATCCACTTGCTATCGACAGCACGCAGAATGACGACTTTCTCAAACTCGCGAATCGATTCGCCGATTTCTTCTTCACGCTGTTTGTACTGCTTATCGACTTCTGCTTTCAGCAGCTCGAGAATTTCTTCTGCTTCCATGCCTTTCAGCATTTTAGCTGTAATCGTTTCTTCATAGAGGAATCCATTATTGGCAGCATCGGCCATTGCTTGCAGATCCCAATCCTCTGGTACCTCTTCTTTTGGACAATGCAGAGACACTGCACGCTCCATTACTGCGTAGATCATATTCAAAGCAACATCGCTGAGATTTTCCTGTTCCAGGATGTCTTTACGCTGTTTGTAGACAACCAGACGCTGCTGATTCATCACGTCATCGTACTGGAGAACGCCTTTACGTGCATCGAAGTTCGATCCCTCTACACGCTTCTGCGCGGACTCTACCGCACGAGTAACCAGACGGCTCTCGATCGGCATATCCTCTTCCATCCCCAAACGATCCATCATATTCATGATATTGTCCGCACCGAAACGACGCATCAGCTCATCTTGCATCGAGAGGAAGAACTGGGATGAACCTGGGTCCCCCTGACGACCGGCACGACCGCGCAGCTGATTGTCAATCCGACGGCTCTCGTGACGTTCTGTACCGATAATATGAAGACCGCCCAGATCCGAAACACCTTCGCCAAGCTGAATGTCCGTACCACGACCTGCCATGTTTGTCGCGATGGTAACCGCTCCGTACACACCTGCACGTGCAACGATTTCCGCCTCGCGCTCATGCTGCTTCGCGTTCAATACGTTATGCGGTACACCTTTTTGCTTCAGCATTTGGGACAAGCGCTCCGAGTTTTCGATGGAGATAGTACCTACCAGGATCGGCTGGCCCTTTTTATGACGATCGACAATATCGTTTACAACCGCACGATATTTGGCTGCCTCTGTTTTGAAAACAAGGTCAGGTGAATCGACACGCTGTACTGGCTTATTCGTTGGAATAACCACAACATCGAGACCATAAATCTTTTTGAATTCTTCTTCTTCCGTCTTCGCTGTACCTGTCATACCTGCCAGCTTCTCGTACATACGGAAGTAATTTTGCAAAGTAATGGTAGCCAGTGTCATGCTCTCGCTTTGGACACGCAGACCTTCTTTGGCTTCAATCGCTTGATGCAAGCCATCGCTGTAACGACGTCCAACCATCAGACGGCCGGTGAACTCGTCGACGATCACAACTTCGCCTTCCTGGACCACATAATCGACATCGCGCTTGAACAGCACTTGTGCTTTCAACGCCGCCGTAATGTGGTGGTTCAACGTGATATGTGCCGTATCGTACAGGTTGTCGATGTTGAATGCCTGCTCGACCTTGCTCACACCTTCATCTGAGAGGTTGACGATTTTCAGCTTCTCATCGATGGTGAAATCTTTTTCTTCTTCCAGACGCTTCACAAAATGCGAGCAGATATAGTACAGCTCTGTCGATTTGTTAGCAGAACCGGAGATGATCAACGGCGTACGTGCTTCGTCAATCAAAATACTGTCCACCTCGTCGATGATAGCGAAGAAGAGCGGACGTTGCACCATTTGTTCCTTGTACAGAACCATATTGTCACGCAGGTAATCGAAGCCAAACTCATTGTTCGTACCATACGTAATGTCACACGCGTATGCTTCGCGTTTTTCTTCAGGGTTCAGTCCATTCTTGTTCAAACCGACTGTCAGTCCGAGGAAGTTATACAGCGTACCCATGATGGTCGAGTCACGCTCAGCCAAGTATTCGTTCACGGTAACAACGTGGACGCCTTTTCCCATCAGAGCATTCAGGTATGTCGCCAGTGTCGCAACCAACGTTTTACCTTCACCCGTCTTCATCTCGGAGATACGGCCTTCCTGAAGCACCATACCACCAATCATCTGCACGTCGAAGTGACGCATGCCCAGTACACGGATCGATGCTTCACGTACAACGGCAAACGCTTCATTCAAAATTTTGTCCAGTTCTTCTCCATTTGCCAAGCGCGCCTTAAACTCAGCTGTCTTCTCCCGCAATTGGTCATCCGAGAGTGCCTTAATCGTTGGTTCCAGCGCGTTGATACTTTCTACACGCTTAAACATTTTCTTTACTTCACGTTCATTGCTATCGCCGAATATCTTTTTAACGAGTCCTAACATGAGGACACCCCTTCCATATGTTACCAAATAAAAATGCACAAGCCGGATAAGTCCAATAATAAAAAAGGATACCGATTCTACGAAAATAATACTTTCTAAAAAGATATTTTATCAAATAGAGCATCCTCTACACAAGTAAAGGGAGTTGCCAATAGCAACTCCCTAGTCTTATACGAATGAGAATGTGTAAAGTTTCAATTATTTTGGTTCAATCAATCCGTAACGCCCATCATTGCGGCGATACACCACACTGACGTCATTGGTGTCACTGTTTTGGAAAACGAAGAAGCTGTGTCCCAGCATATCCATCTGCATGACCGCTTCCTGTGCATCCATCGGCTTCAGATCGAAGCGTTTGGTTCGAACGATATCGATGTCTATGTCCATATCATCCTCATCCACATCCGGGATCATGACTGCTACTGGTTGACTCTCACGCTGTGCGATTCTTCCTGTCGAATCTACTCGAAGTTTCCGCATCAGCTTCGTTTTGTGTTTCCGAATCTGACGTTCCAGCTTTTCTACTACCAGATCGATAGCAGCATACATATCTTCGTGCGTTTCCTCCGCTCGGATAATGACCCCACTCAGTGGGATAGTTACCTCGATCGTGCCTTCTCCGCGATGTACATGCATGGTGACTTGTACTTCTGTAGGCTGTGGAGTTTCAAAATATTTTTCCAGACGGCCGACTTTCTTTTCGACATATTCTCTAAGTGCTGCGGTGACTTGAATGTTTTCTCCACGAATGTTAAATTTCATGGTTCCAACCTCCTTCCGTCTATATATAACGTATTCGCCACTTCTGTAAATAATCCTTCCATTCAGCTTAAAAAAATCTTTGCAAATCTTTTACAAACCATCAAAATCCGACATTATTTTACCAATACTTACTAGATTCCCTATGCTATAATAGGACAGATAGTTATCCAATCCTATTTCGCGGTCGTACATCGCACTGGAGGAATCCTCATGGCCGAGGTAAAACCTTCCCATTCCCTTATCGGAACAACACTTGCTCAAGACGTCTGCAATGAGTACGGTCTGCTTTTATTACCCGCTGGTGCAATCCTTCATCTAAGTGATATACGACTGCTAGAGGCTCACCAGGTGGAAGCTGTACACGTTACTATTGACTCGGAAGCACCCGAAATGCCTTTTCCTCTCCTGCATTGGAGTGAGGCGGAGGCTGCAAAGGCCTATATGGTGGCCGTACAAAAAACCGAGTATTTATTTAACCAGCTCGCAAATGGGGGTACCCCCGGACTGCAACAATTTAGCGACGCTGTTCATCCTATGCTCGATCAAGTTCTTCATCACATGAGGTTTCTGCGCTTCATTTATTTGAATGAAGGGACAGAAAGTTATACGTATCGCCACTCCCTGCATGTAGGTATCGTGGCAGCCTTAATCGGAAAAATCATAGGATTGCCGCAACCTGATGTTCATTTTTTGGGCCTTGCAGGTCTTCTCCATGACATCGGCAAGATGAAAATTCCCGATGAACTGCTGTCCAAGCCAGGGCGTTTGACAGACGAAGAGTATACGATTATGAAAAAGCATACCGTATATGGCTACGAGCTCCTGCGCACCATGGACGATGCCGACAACTTGCTGGCACAATGCGCTCTGATGCACCACGAACGTTGGGATGGAAGTGGATATCCCCACGGACGAAAAAAAGATGGCATCCCTTTTGAATGCCAAATCATCAGTGTCGCAGACGTATTTGATGCGATATGCGCAGATCGCGTGTATCGGAAGGGAACCTCTCCCTTTGAAGCAGCAAATGTTTTGTGGGAGTTAGCTTGTTCAGGCAAATTAAATCCGATGATTGTCTCTCGTTTTATCCATTACATTATCTTACTTTACATCGGCTCCCATGCGCTTTTGAACAATGGCGACCACGTCGAAATCATTATGATTCATACTGATGAACCTATGCGCCCTCTCGTTCGTAGAGGTAATGATTTTATAGACCTGAGACTCCAACGTTCCCTATGCATTCAAAGGATGATCAGTTAAACACGTGAAAAAAACGAATCCCCCTGTCCGATCAAGGAACCAGGGGGATTTTGCTATTGTTTCGTTTATAACTTCACAGAAAAATGGCCGAATACGTCATTACCGTGTGGAATACTTTTTCTCTAGTCCTCTCACGACTACACGGGACAAAAACAACGTAAGTACCAGATAAACCGCCGCCTCCGTTAAATACGGGGGGTAGCGCTCAAGTGTGCTTTTTGCCACATTCATGGCTGCGTAGTTCAATTCTGGTGTCGCGATTACTGCCAAAAGGGATGAATCTTTCAAAAGAGCAATAAACTCGTTTCCGATCGCGGGCAGCATTCGTGTAAACGCTTGAGGAAGTATAATTTGGCGCATGGCAAGTCCCTTGTTCATACCAAGTGATCGTGCCGCTTCCATTTGCCCCGGGTCAATCGATTGGATGCCAGCCCGAAAGATTTCCGCCATATAGGCAGCCGCATTAAGTGAAAGCGCGACGAAGCCTGAATAAATCGCTTCCGGGCTGTTCGCTCCTGGATACAGAATCCCCCAAATCGACGGAATCACCGCAAAATGAATCAGCAAAATTTGGACCAGCATCGGAGTTCCCCGAAAAAGCTCTACGTAAATCGAACAGGTCCAACGCAAGATTCGCTTGGAGGACATTTTCCCCAAGCTGATAAACAACCCTAAAAATGTTCCACAAACCGTAGCCACTGCGGTCAGTAAAACCGTATAAATAATGCCTCGGATAAACAGTTCACGGTAATCGTAGATGACACTCCAGTCCAATGGCGCTAATCCTCCCTTCTTCATGCGAACAAACGCCGGCTACGTCGAGGGACGCACCCGGCCATCTTGCTGCCTACTTATTGTCAAAGTACTGGTTGTAAATTTCCTGCAGCTTTCCATTTTCTTTTATCTTTTTCAAGCCTTCGTTGATTTTGTTCATCGCATCGGTATTGCCCTTTTTGACGATCATTCCGTAAAATTCTTTTTCAAAGGAATCATCTTTAATCAGCTTAAACTTCTTATCTTTTACTTTATTCACGTAGTAGGACAAAACGCCATTGTCGCCAATCACTGCATCGACTCGACCATTAAAGAAGTCATCGACGGAGGATGGCATGTCGTCATAGCCTTTCAAGCCTTCGTACGTATCTCCAAACGCTTTTTTGACCACTTCTTCCCCCGTAGTCGCAGCTTGAACCCCGATCTTCTTGCCTTTCAAATCTGCCAGCTTCGTCACTGGAGAATCTTCCGCTACCAGAATGAGTTGGTTCGCTTCAAAGTATGAGTCCGAAAAATCGTATTTCTCCTTGCGCTTCTCCGTAATCGTGATGGACGAGATTCCAATATCAACCGTCCCTTTGTCCAGTCCATCAAAAAGCGGGTCCCACCCGGTGTTTTTCCACTCAATCTTGAATCCGCCAGCTTCCGCGATCGCGTTCATCACATCGATGTCGTGGCCACTAATCTTGTCAGCCTCAAGCATTTGGAACGGTGGATATGCTGCATCTGTACCGACTACGTACACCTTGTCACCCGAACCACCACTCGCTCCGCCACTGCCAGACGTTTGCTGACCACCCGATCCACAGCCTGCCAGGAGTACCCCCACACCGACGACCAACGCGAGCGATTTGAACCAATTTGTCCCGATACGCATTTCGAAATCCCCCCTGTGTCTCTCTATCTGCCCATTTTGTCCCCAGCAATGTCCACATGGAAATTACGGATTTTTTGCGTTCTCCACAGAGTTATCCACATTATCCACATGACCTTGTGCACAAGCTGGGTATAAATATTTCCTGTATATTCTGCCAATTTAGTGCAAAAGTAATGGGAACGAAATGGAAGAATAAGTGGATCTAGCAGCAAAAAAACAGGATTCATATATACGGGATATAGTTCTATCCTGCATATAAAAATCCTGCATTTATCTGAAAATAGTGAATTATTCTTTTTCCCCCAAAATCACAATCTCTACCCGTCGATTCTTCGCACGGTTCTCCGCGTTGGAGTTGTCCACAAGCGGTTTGTATTCGCCCAAGCCTGCCACTGTAAAGCGAGACGCCGGTAGGGCGTTAGCATCGACCATTTCGCGCATGACAGAGATCGCGCGCGCCGAGGATAGCTCCCAGTTGGATTGGTAGGAACTTCGAGATATCGGCACATCATCTGTATAGCCCTCGATTCGCACCTTGTGCTCAAAGCGCTTCAAAACCCCTGCTACCGTCCCGACGACTTGCTTCCCTTGGGCCTGTAGGTCTGCAGAACCACTCGTAAACAAGATCGTTTCCGGCAACCGGATACGCAGTCCTTCTTCGGTCTCCTCGTAGTCGAGATTCAACTCAGCCAAAGCGGAGGATAGCTGGTTGCGTACCGTCTCCATATCGCGCTCACTCGAGTCAGACATGCTCATTGGCGGCTTCGGCACGTTTACATTGCCTTCGGAGCCTTCTTTTACTTTTTCGCCCTTGAGCTCCTTCTGGCGAGCCTCCAATTGGTAGACCTCTCGCTGTAGCTCCAGCTTTTGCAGGTTGAGCAGGTCGAGACTCTCATGCACCTGCTCCAAGCCTGCTTTTTCCTTTTGGACTTCATCTTTTTGTGTCTGAATGCTTTTCGTCTGTGTCGCCGCAATAATAATCACGATCACGAACAACAGTGTAATCAGGTCACTGTAGCTAAGTAGCCAGCTTTTTTCTAGCTCTTTTTCGTCGTATAACCGTTCGTCATGCATAGCGGTCCTGCCTTTCAATCGTGCCCTTCATGCTGCCTGCTTCTTTAATTAGCACCAGCTTTTGGTCACCTGGCAAGAATGAGTTCAGCTTTTCAAACAACAAGCGTGGTGTCTCCATGCGCTGGAGACCAATACAACCTTCGATAAAAAGACGCTTTTCAAACATTTCCCGGTCGTACAGATCCATCAAGCGGTAGTAGCATGGCAGTGCGAACAGGTTCGCCAAGAGCGCGCCATATAACGTCGCTACGACCGCTGCACTCAGGCTGTGTCCGGTCAAAGCCATGTCTTCGAGCGACTTCAGTACGCCCGTCATCCCCAAGAGCGTACCGACCAGCCCCATCCCTGGTGCCAACAAGCTAATGAGGCGGAAGAACCCTGCTGACTGCTGGTAGCGATACTGCTCTCCCTTGAGCTCGTTCTCCAGGATCAGGCGCAGCTCTTCTTCCGGAACACCCTCAACCGCCAGCAAGCATCCTCGTTGGACAAAAGAATCGGGTTCTTGTTGCAGCTCCTTTTCGAGCGCGATATAGCCCTGTTCCTTCTGGACGAGCGCGTAGTAGTAGAAGCGCTTGATCGTTTCTTCGACGTTGCTTTGCCTGCCGTGTATGAGCAGGCGCGTGATGTTTTTCAAGTTGAGATGCTTGCGTTTGACTGCATAGGACATGACTACGGAGAGCGCGACTAGCTCGACGGCGGTTACGTTGAGGAGATCCGATAAGGTTCCGTTTAGGTAGACCGCGTGTATGAAGATGAGGAGGACGGCTCCGATTAAGACGAGTGAGCGGCGTTTTGTGGACACAAGTGATTCACCTTCCTGAATTTCTTCCTCTGTGGTACTTGTTGTATAACTAGTTTTCTCTTGGTATATCGGCTGTTTTTCATTTTACCATTATAGCAGCCAGCATTTTCATATAGTCAAGAGCAACCGGTTAGTAGCTTAATTTTTCTATTGCTATTAATAGCATACCATTTAATGAAAGAACCCCTCTAGCACCTTTACATGCTTGAGGGGTCTTGAAATTCACACACCTAATCAATGATCATCGCTGATTTAAGTTTTGACTTACATTATTGTTCAGCGTCAAATGCTTTTGTTACTTTTTCACTTACCACTTTACCAGGGTTTTGAACAGTAATTTCAACAGCACCCGCATCTACTCCGAGTTGGGTAACTCTAATGATTGCCTCAGATCCACCATCACTAACGGTAACCGTTCCTAAAACAGTAGTAGTTCCTTCCTTATACGCCTTTACAATATCACCAGAGGAAAGATTTTTTACCGTGATTGTATCTGCTTTACCTGCGTTGTTGGCAATAACAATGTCGTCTACTGCTGGCGCTTTAGTTACTTCTTCGGCAGCATAAGATTTTTCCAAACGTTCACTTTCTTTTTTACCAGCTTCAGTTAACGAGATAAATACGCTTCCCGCTTCAGAACCCAACTGCGAAATGCTAACTGTTACCTCAGAATTGCCTTTTGCTACTGTCGCATATCCCAACAATTTTCCATCTGTAGCAGCATCATATACTTTTACGATTGTGCCTTCTTCTGCTGTTACTGTTACCGTATCTGCTTTGCCAGCATTATTGGAAATGGTGATGTCACCTGCTTTTGGCGTTGTAGCTACTGCTTCTGCTTCAAACGCTTTCTCGATACGCTCGCTCTCGAGTTTACCTGTTTCCGTTACAGTCACGTAAACTGATCCAGCTTCTCCACCCAGTTGTGTTATGTTCACTGTCACTTCTGTTTTCCCTGCTGCTACCTTTGCTGTTCCCAGCATCTTGCCTGCTGTTGCTGCATCATATACTTTAACAACGGATCCTTCTGCTGCTTTGATGGTCACTGTATCTGCTTTACCTACATTGTTTACAATTTCGATTTCATCAGATTTTGGTGCTGTCGTTGCACCTTCGCCTTCATATCCTTTTTCGGTACGGCTACTTTCTTGCTTACCTGCTTCAGTTGCAGATACATACACTGTTCCAGCGTTTCCACCCAGTTGCGCTACTGTAATGACCGCTTCGGTTTTGCCTTTTGCTACTGTAACAGTGCCCAGCACTTTACCTGCAGTTGCTGCATCATATACTTTGACAATTGTGCCTTCTGCTGCTGTTACTGTTACCGTATCTGCTTTACCCGCGTTATTTACAACTGTGATCTCATCTGCTTTTGGTGCTGTCGTTACTGCTTCTGCATCAAACGCTTTGTCTGTGCGTTCGCTCTCTTTTTTACCGGATTCTGTTACCGTTACATATACTTTGCCAGCCTCTGCACCCAGCTGTGCTACGCTAATAGCCGCTTCGGATTTACCTGCTGCTACTGTTGCTGTTCCCAGTACTTTGCCTGCGGTTGCTGCATCGTATACTTTGACTACAGATCCTTCTGTTGCTTTTACTGTTACGGTGTCTGCTTTACCTACATTGTTCAGAACGGTAATGTCATCTGCTTTTGGTGCTGTCGTTGCACCTTCGCCTTCATATCCTTTTTCGGTACGGCTACTTTCTTGCTTACCTGCTTCAGTTGCAGATACATACACTGTTCCAGCGTTTCCACCCAGTTGCGCTACTGTAATGACCGCTTCGGTTTTGCCTTTTGCTACGGTTACAGTTCCCAGTACTTTACCTGCAGTTGCTGCATCATATACTTTGACAATTGTGCCTTCTGCTGCTGTTACTGTTACCGTATCGGCTTTACCCGCGTTATTTACAACTGTGATCTCATCTGCTTTTGGTGCTGTCGTTGCTGCTTCCGCATCAAACGCTTTTTCTGTACGTTCGCTCTCTTTTTTACCTGCTTCTGTTACCGTTACATATACTTTGCCAGCCTCTGCACCCAGCTGTGCTACGCTAATAGCCGCTTCGGTTTTGCCTTTTGCTACTGTAACAGTTCCCAGCATTTTGCCTGCTGTTGCTGCATCGTATACTTTGACGATTGCGCCTTCTGCCGCTTTTACTGTTACGGTATCGGCTTTACCTACATTGTTCAGAACGGTAATGTCATCTGCTCCCGGCTTTGTCGATGCCGCTTCTGCATCAAACGCTTTTTCCATACGTTCGCTCTCTTTTTTACCTGCTTCTGTTACCGTTACATATACTTTGCCAGCTTCTCCGCCCAGTTGTGGAACGCTTACTACAGCTTCAGTTTTTCCAGCTGCTACTGTTACAGTTCCCAGCACTTTGCCTGCGGTTTCTGCATCGTATACTTTAACAACAGATCCTTCTGCTGCTTTTACCGTTACTGTATCTGCTTTACCTACGTTGTTCAGAACAGTAATGTCATCTGCTCCTGGCTTTGTAGATGCTGCTTCTGCATCAAATGCTTTTTCCGTACGTTCGCTCTCTTTTTTACCTGCTTCTGTTACGGTTACATATACTTTTCCGGCATCTGCACCCAGCTGTGCTACGCTAATAGCCGCTTCGGTTTTACCTTTTGCTACGGTTACAGTTCCCAGTACTTTGCCTGCTGTTGCTGCATCGTATACTTTAACAACAGATCCTTCTGCTGCTTTTACTGTTACGGTATCGGCTTTACCTACATTGTTCAGAACAGTAATGTCATCTGCTCCTGGCTTTGTGGATGACGCTTCTGCATCAAATGCTTTTTCCGTACGTTCGCTCTCTTTTTTACCTGCTTCTGTTACGGTTACATATACTTTTCCGGCATCTGCACCCAGCTGTGCTACACTAATAGCCGCTTCGGTTTTACCTTTTGCTACGGTTACAGTTCCCAGTACTTTGCCTGCTGTTGCTGCATCGTATACTTTAACAACAGATCCTTCTGCTGCTTTTACTGTTACTGTATCTGCTTTACCTACGTTGTTCAGAACAGTAATGTCATCTGCTCCTGGCTTTGTGGATGACGCTTCTGCATCAAATGCTTTTTCCGTACGTTCGCTCTCTTTTTTACCTGCTTCTGTTACGGTTACATATACTTTTCCGGCATCTGCACCCAGCTGTGCTACGCTAATAGCCGCTTCGGTTTTACCTTTTGCTACGGTTACAGTTCCCAGTACTTTGCCTGCTGTTGCTGCATCGTATACTTTAACAACAGATCCTTCTGCTGCTTTTACTGTTACGGTATCGGCTTTACCTACATTGTTCAGAACAGTAATGTCATCTGCTCCTGGCTTTGTGGATGACGCTTCTGCATCAAATGCTTTTTCCGTACGTTCGCTCTCTTTTTTACCTGCTTCTGTTACGGTTACATATACTTTTCCGGCATCTGCACCCAGCTGTGCTACACTAATAGCCGCTTCGGTTTTACCTTTTGCTACGGTTACAGTTCCCAGTACTTTGCCTGCTGTTGCTGCATCGTATACTTTAACAACAGATCCTTCTGCTGCTTTTACTGTTACTGTATCTGCTTTACCTACGTTGTTCAGAACAGTAATGTCATCTGCTCCTGGCTTTGTGGATGACGCTTCTGCATCAAATGCTTTTTCCGTACGTTCGCTCTCTTTTTTACCTGCTTCTGTTACGGTTACATATACTTTTCCGGCATCTGCACCCAGCTGTGCTACGCTAATAGCCGCTTCGGTTTTACCTTTTGCTACGGTTACAGTTCCCAGTACTTTGCCTGCTGTTGCTGCATCGTATACTTTAACAACAGATCCTTCTGCTGCTTTTACTGTTACGGTATCGGCTTTACCTACATTGTTCAGAACAGTAATGTCATCTGCTCCTGGCTTTGTGGATGACGCTTCTGCATCAAATGCTTTTTCCGTACGTTCGCTCTCTTTTTTACCTGCTTCTGTTACGGTTACATATACTTTTCCGGCATCTGCACCCAGCTGTGCTACACTAATAGCCGCTTCGGTTTTACCTTTTGCTACGGTTACAGTTCCCAGTACTTTGCCTGCTGTTGCTGCATCGTATACTTTAACAACAGATCCTTCTGCTGCTTTTACTGTTACTGTATCTGCTTTACCTACGTTGTTCAGAACAGTAATGTCATCTGCTCCTGGCTTTGTGGATGACGCTTCTGCATCAAATGCTTTTTCCGTACGTTCGCTCTCTTTTTTACCTGCTTCTGTTACGGTTACATATACTTTTCCGGCATCTGCACCCAGCTGTGCTACGCTAATAGCCGCTTCGGTTTTACCTTTTGCTACGGTTACAGTTCCCAGTACTTTGCCTGCTGTTGCTGCATCGTATACTTTAACAACAGATCCTTCTGCTGCTTTTACTGTTACTGTATCTGCTTTGCCTACGTTGTTCAGAACAGTAATGTCATCTGCTCCTAGCTTTGTGGATGCCGCTTCTGCATCAAATGCTTTTTCCGTACGTTCGCTCTCTTTTTTACCTGCTTCTGTTACGGTTACATATACTTTTCCGGCATCTGCACCCAGCTGTGCTACGCTAATAGCCCCTTCGGTTTTACCTTTTGCTACGGTTACAGTTCCCAGTACTTTGCCTGCTGTTGCTGCATCGTATACTTTAACAACAGATCCTTCTGCTGCTTTTACCGTTACTGTATCTGCTTTACCTACGTTGTTCAGAACAGTAATGTCATCTGCTCCTGGCTTTGTAGATGCTGCTTCTGCATCAAATGCTTTTTCCGTACGTTCGCTCTCTTTTTTACCTGCTTCTGTTACGGTTACATATACTTTTCCGGCATCTGCACCCAGCTGTGCTACGCTAATAGCCGCTTCGGTTTTACCTTTTGCTACGGTTACAGTTCCCAGTACTTTGCCTGCTGTTGCTGCATCGTATACTTTAACAACAGATCCTTCTGCTGCTTTTACTGTTACTGTATCTGCTTTGCCTACGTTGTTCAGAACAGTAATGTCATCTGCTCCTAGCTTTGTGGATGCCGCTTCTGCATCAAATGCTTTTTCCGTACGTTCGCTCTCTTTTTTACCTGCTTCTGTTACGGTTACATATACTTTTCCGGCATCTGCACCCAGCTGTGCTACGCTAATAGCCCCTTCGGTTTTACCTTTTGCTACGGTTACAGTTCCCAGTACTTTGCCTGCTGTTGCTGCATCGTATACTTTAACAACAGATCCTTCTGCTGCTTTTACCGTTACTGTATCTGCTTTACCTACGTTGTTCAGAACAGTAATGTCATCTGCTCCTGGCTTTGTAGATGCTGCTTCTGCATCAAATGCTTTTTCCGTACGTTCGCTCTCTTTTTTACCTGCTTCTGTTACGGTTACATATACTTTTCCGGCATCTGCACCCAGCTGTGCTACGCTAATAGCCGCTTCGGTTTTACCTTTTGCTACGGTTACAGTTCCTAGTACTTTGCCTGCTGTTGCTGCATCGTATACTTTAACAACAGATCCTTCTGTTGCTTTTACTGTTACTGTATCTGCTTTGCCTACGTTGTTCAGAACAGTAATGTCATCTGCTCCTAGCTTTGTGGATGCCGCTTCTGCATCAAATGCTTTTTCCGTACGTTCGCTCTCTTTTTTACCTGCTTCTGTTACGGTTACATATACTTTTCCGGCATCTGCACCCAGCTGTGCTACGCTAATAGCCGCTTCGGTTTTACCTTTTGCTACGGTTACAGTTCCCAGTACTTTGCCTGCTGTTGCTGCATCGTATACTTTAACAACAGATCCTTCTGCTGCTTTTACCGTTACTGTATCTGGTTTACCTACATTGTTGAGAACAGTAATGTCATCTGCTCCTGGCTTTGTGGATGCTGCTTCTGCACCAAACGCTATTTCTGCTGTTGGAGATTCCATTGTCACAGAAACGAAAATTTTACCTTCGGCTTCACCCAAGTTAGGAATGCTGATCAGAGCTTCTGTCTTTCCTTTTGCAACAGTTGTTGTGCCAAGCAATTTTCCACCAGTAGCTTTGTCGTAAATTTTTACAATCGCGCCCTCTACAAGGTCCTCGATTTTTACTGTATCGGCTTTACCTACATTGTTAGTGATCGTTACTTTACTCGGATCCCATTCTACTTTTACTGGTGCTGCATAAGCACTCGCAAATGGTCCAAATGCGAGAGTGGAACCTAAAAGTATCGTTGCAATGGCTTTTTTGCTTTCTTTTTTCAACATGGGAATGCTCCCTCCTACATAGAAATTTCGTATATTCATGCTCGAAATACTTTGTTATTCTAGTTACTTAAATAAATATCTTCTTAATTATCTGGTCACGTTCTGTTTTAGATGCTTCAAGCAACCTTATAGTATCCCCCCCATTTAGACCAGACAGCTCTTTTGCAAATTTGAAATAATAATTCTGTTGGGATTCAGAATTAATCCCAAGTATTGTTCTCCATGGTGATGTGAATTTTAGAAAAATATAATCGTGAAAACATCATCATGGTTCCCAACATCGTAATTTACCTCTACTCATTTATATCTATCGGATTATTTCATTAGGGACTTTAGATAGAGATATATAATTTAATTAATTTTTTTATTGGAATGGAAGAAACCATCCTTTCCACGAGAATTAGTGAGTCAAAATTATAATTTTTCATAGTAAGAAAAACACGTTATTCAAACTAAATTTATTCTAATACTGAATAAGAAAGGAAAAATGACGATAATCATAATGAAAGACTAATTTAACAAAGAGGTGACCCTAAAATGAATGCTGTACAATTAAAACAAGCTATTACTATTAGTTTGACGAAACAGGTACAGGAGACAGCACAAGCGCAAGCTTCTATTATGTTGGAGGGTTTGGCAAAAGTACAAAATAACATTCAAGCTGCACAGGCTAGTCATCCATCGCTTGGTAAAACGATCGATATTCGAGCATAAATTTTCAAACGAAAACGACCGGTTCCCCGGCCGTTTTTTACTTTTTCCGATCGAAAAAGGCACCGTAGCCGTTTGGACCCGCTTCGTTGTAAGAATTCATCGCGAGCTTGCTACGTTGGACGTTATTCAATTGTTGCTGGACACCCTGTTTTCTTACATCTATCAATGGAATAAGTCGTTGATTGATTTCATATATTTGCTCCATCTGTTGCTTTTGAGTAGAGGATAGAGATTCACTATCAACCTTAAACTTTTGAAGTTGAGAAATTAGATTTTCTCGCTCTTCCAATAAAGCCAACCATTCATCTGGTTCAGAATCCTTTACACTCACTACTTGTTCTAAACGAATTGTGGTAGCTAGTATGTTTTCTAACAAGCCTTCGACTGTCTTCTCCATGTTGAGCACCTTATCCTTGTCTCTTGGCCAACTGCATGGCCTCTTTCCAAGTATCGCGGAATTGAACAAATAGGTCTTCTACTTCCAGAAGTATTTCTACGTCCTTACGCATGTTCGATTCAACAGTACGTTGTAGCATATACTCGTAAAGTTTGGAGAACTCTTTGGATATATCGTAGTCATTGTTCAAGGTCGACATGAGCTCGTAAAGGATGTTCTGTACTTTCAGAGATGCCTCGTGGGCCTTTACCATATCTTTTTCATCTAGAGCTGCTTTCGTCTGTTTAATAAACTTAAGCGCTCCGTTATACAGCATCAAAGTCAGATCAGCAGGAGTAGCTGTTGTTACCTGATTGGATTGGTATGTCTGAGCAGCATTTTGTAACATCTGCATCACTCCCTGTTATCGTTGCCCCTGCATTTGTGCAAACCAAGAGCCTTGAGATTGTGCTTTGGACATCGCAGATTCCATCGCGGTGAATTGCTTCCAGTAACGGTTTTCGATCATTTTTAGGCGATCTTCCCAGCGGTCGATATCGCCATCTGTTTGCTTAAGTTTTTTGCCAAGACTACTATCGTCATATGCTTTTCCGGTTGCTCCCGCTTGCTCAGTAACTTTGTCAATAACCTTATTTAATTCGCTATAAAGTCTTTCTGCAACGCCGCTTTCTCTGTACTTTGTAGCCGCATTGCTATCGCCACTGAAGTTGGTAAACAGCTTGGCCACATCGTCACCATTGTTGCGAATCGCTTCACGAAGCTTATTCTCATTAATATACAGCTTTCCATTCTCCTGATAAGCGTTCTTCCCCGAAGGAGGGCCACCTATACCGATCTCAGAAAGTGTATCAAAAGCTGTTTTTACTCCTGCTCCCTGAAGTGGTGTACTGAGAGCACGCCTCATTTCGTGCAATCCGCTTGTTAAAATAGGGTCACGAAGAAGAAGGCCGCTTTTGGCCATGTTTTCCATCTTTTCTGCCGTCTTTTCGGGCAGGGCTTCTTTCTCTTCGTCTAACAACGGCTGATATGACTTATACTTTGGCTCCGATATTTTTTTGTTCATTACATCAATGATGGTATTATATTTATCGACAAAATCTTTAACCATGTTGAAAACAGAGTCTACATCTGTTTTTGTATTAACAATAATTGGATTACCCACATTTTTTTGTTTTAATGTGAAATCAATCCCATCAAACGAGACGTTATTGGTCTTCGATTTATATTCTACTCCATTGATTTTGAAGACCGCTTCCGCACCACCTGATTCGGCAGAAGAAGCCGCATCATTTAAATTGAAATTGTTTCCTGTACCATTACTGGCAATATTAAATGTCTGTCCATCCTCTGAAGCCATAACCAATTTTCCGTTGTAAAAAGTCGCCTTTATTCCCATGTTCGAGGTATTAATTTTACTAATGATATTCTCTAAAGAATCATTCGTTGTTATGTTAATCTCTTTTGATTCTGTTCCTTTTTGAAGGGTCAGTGTATAGTCCAAATCACTTTTTGTCTTGAGGTCCGTTGTTCCCATATCAATTTCAAGTTTTGGCGGTGTGCTTGCCTTCGCAAGCTCAATTACCTCGACAGTATAGGAAGACATAGCCGGATTACCTTTTGACGTAGCAGAAACAATACTATCATTTTCTGAAGAAGCTACTTTCTTATTAAAGCTACTGGACAAACGAAGATTTTTCAAAGAACTTTGCAAATCAGCCAGGAGTGTGTTCATCTCCCTATAGGCATCTCGCTTCCATTCGATTGACGATTTGCTTCGCTGCAGTCGGTTGACTGGCTCACGCTGTGCTTTCATCAAGTCCTTTATCATTTTTTCTGTATCCATTCCAGATGCCATACCGGAAATACGTATACCCATTTTCCTTACCCCCTATCGCTTTTCGTCTACAAGCAAACCGATCATCTCGTGCATTTGTGCTACCATATCCATCATTTTCTTTGATGGAATCTCACGTACTACTGTGTTGTCATGATCACTGACGACCTGAACATAGTATTCGTTGAGCTTTTCATGCAGCGTAAATTTGAGATGTGTAGTGCTCGACTGCATAAACTTGTTCAAACTCTCTACTTCCCTCTCTAAATCCGCACGCGTATGTTTTTTCTCTGGATGATTTTCCGTGACTTGCGCGTCTCCAGATTGGGTTGTTGAATTGCTCCCCATTCCTTGAAACTTGTCGGCATAAGGAATTTTCGTGTTCCCTGCCATGTTGCTCCCTTGGATACTCACACCTTTTCCTCCCCTAATGGTTCCCTTTACCACTAGTATCGGAAAAAAGTGACATGTCATTTACTTTTCGCACCAGACTTTTTCTTTTCTCTCAGAATTGTTTCAATGATTAAAATATCCATCATTGTATCGACGTCTACCGACCGATCCTTCGGCATAGGGTATCCAATCGTTTCTTCATGCAAAAAAGATTTAGTGTTCTTGAGCCACGATGTTCTGGCTACATAGACTGCCCCATTCAGCACATACACGTCCGGTGCATCTTGTCTTCTAAGAACAGGTTTATCTGAGACGATGACTGGCAACAGTGCATTTTCCTCTGATAGTTGGTACATCCAGTAAGGAGATTTATCCGTCAATGTTACAGAAACACAAGCGTTTGCATCCTGATTGATACAACATTCCAGGCATCTATCAATATCCTCTGCGGTTCGAAGTGGAGAGGTTGGCTGCAGCATAACTATATAATCATAATTAGGGAGCATCTCGATGGTATGCAGCACTGGATCGATCCCTGGAGTAGTGTCAAGTGCCAACTCCATCGGACGCATAAATGGGATTTCAGCCCCCCACGCTTTCGCGATTTCTGCTATTTCTATATCCTCTGTAGAAACAACCAAACGGTCTATGTATTTCGATTTCTTTGCTTCCTCAATGGACCAGGCAATCAGCGGTTTATCTGACAATTGGCGGATATTTTTTCTGGATACTCCCTTGGAGCCTCCACGCGCAGGAATCATTGCCAGCACCGACTTATTCTGGATCATCCGAATACCTCCGCAAATTCCATATTTGCTCGCTCGAAATCAGCCATACGTCCAATATCTAGCCAGTATTCGCGTATTGGGAAGGCTATTGTTTGTTGCTCTTCTTTCATCAACTGCTCAAACAGGCTGGGCATGTCCAAATACCGGTTATGCGGAATATTCTTTAGAGCACCTGGACTCAGGACATATATACCTGCGTTTACAAAAAAGCGCTGAGTTGGCTTTTCCTCCATAGCTACAAGCTTTTGTTTTTCTAAAGTAACAACTCCATATGGAATCTGGTGATCGTATTCCCTCACACACATCGTTGCTTGAGCTTGATAGGTCTTGTGAAAGTCGAGAAGCTGATCGAAATTCACTTTCGTCAACAAATCACCATTCATAACAAAAAAAGGATCTTTCGGTAGTTCCGGCAATAAACTGAGTGCCCCCGCAGTTCCCAAGGATTCTTTTTCCTGCAGATAGTGAATGGTAACACCCCATTGACTACCGTCACCAAAGTAATCCTGGATCATTTCAGCCTTGTAATTAACAGAGATATAAAACTTGTGGAAACCCTGCTCGATGAAACTTTGCAAAATGGTCTCCAATAAAGGTTTATTTCCCACTTTTAATAATGGCTTGGGGCAGTCATGTGTAAGAGGATAAAGTCTTGTTCCAAGTCCCCCAGCCATTAGTACTACCCAGTTATCTTTTTTGGTAGGGCGCAATAAATCATTGAGCATCTCTACCTGAACAATCTTGCCATCCTCGTCTACAATAGGAATTTGATGAATCTGCTTGATTTTCATTAGTGCAAGTATGTTCTCACGAGAATCATAAGGAGAAGCAACAGTTGGAAAAGGGTTCATGATCGTTGAGGTCGGATCTTCTAGAGCTTTACCCTTTAACAATCCACGTCGGATATCTCCATCTGTAACCGTTCCTAGGAGTCTTCCGCTCTCATCCGCCACCAAGGCAATTTGACGAGCATTTCTATCAATTATTTCAAGCGTATTGAGGATAGGCGTATTCGGTGATACCAATAGGTCTCTCCAGTTCACCAATCGTCACACCTTTCTGGTTGCTTCTTTTCACAGCCTTCGTGCAGGGACTCCGGCCACCGTGACATTCTCTTCAACATCTTTTACGACTACAGCTCCTGCCCCTACTATGCTGTTTTTCCCGATCGATACACCCTGGATGACGGTTACACCTGTCCCTAGATGAGCACCATCTTGGACTGTTACATTTCCTGACAATATAGCGCCTGGAGCAATGTGAGCATGATGCCCGATCTTCGCATCGTGATCAATCGTTGCACGTGTGTTGACAATTGAATTGACACCAATCTTTGTACCCGTCTGTATGATCACACCAGCCATGACCTGCACCCCTTCTCCCAGGACCACGTCTGGAGAAAGAATAGCTGATGGATGAATAAC
Source organism: Brevibacillus antibioticus (assembly GCF_005217615.1). NCBI lineage: Bacteria > Bacillati > Bacillota > Bacilli > Caryophanales > Paenibacillaceae > Brevibacillus > Brevibacillus antibioticus. The sequence goes on along the minus strand of NZ_SZNK01000001.1, from coordinate 5,418,510 downwards.
TGTAGCGAAAGAGTAGCCCTTTTCTTTCCATGATTCGAATATCTGCTTCCGCTTCCGATTGTCCCCAACTGACCCCAGTCCATTGACCAAGAGGATTGTTTCTGGTGAATAACTTTCTACAAGGTCATCGTTACCCAGACATTGTGAATCACCTATTGGTACCGATGAGTGGGGATCGGTATAACCAAGCACATCAAGCCCTCTTAACCGCAAGATCTCCATAAGTACCTTGGCATGACCGCCACCCCCAAGAACAATGTACGACCTCATGGTTGTAACATCTCATCAGCTTCATAATCACGAGTGGCAACCTTTCCGATCCACTCCCAATAATGCATCGGAGAAATGCCTGTTCCCGGACGTTTGGTGGTGAGATTCTCATCTGAGAATAACTCACCCTTTTTGATTGATCTGGAAGCTACGATACTTTTTCTGACAATCCCTCTATTCTTCCATTCTGACATAGTTGGGAGTTTTGTCGAAATTCCTAATGCTTTTTCGACTTGACGAATAGAATCTATCATTTGCTTTAACTCATCAGGTTCAACCGATGCCTTATGGTCTGGCCCAGGCAGATTTTTGTCCAATGTGAAATGCTTTTCAATAACACGAGCACCGCAAGCTACAGCTGCAATTGGGACAGCAATCCCAGCAGTATGATCAGACAAGCCGACAGTTAATCCAAATGCTTGTTGCAAGGTCTCTAAAACTCGCAAATTAACATCCTCATATGGAGCAGGATACTCCGTTGTGCAATGCAGTAACGTAATTTTTTCTCGCAGTACTCGTTGCCCCTCTGCCCCAAAGAAGGCTTTTTCAAACTGATCTTTGGACAGTTCTTCGTTTTTATCAAACAAGTAACCAAATGCGAGAACTCCAAGGGCATCCTCAATATCTCCCAGTGTACTCATACCTGTTGAAAGAATAATGGGGAGCTGCGTTTGAGCAGCTTTTAGCAATAGCGGAGCGTTTGTAATTTCCCCCGATGGGATTTTCAATTGATCGACTTTAATTTCGTTTGCCAGTAAATCGACACTTTCAAGATCAAATGGCGTTGAGAGAAATTGAATACGACTCTCTTTACAACATTTCACAAGCTCCTCATGCATACGCTGATCCATCTCTAGTCTTTTTACCATTTCCAATTGTGTTTCATCATTTCCGGTCGTCTTCTTTTGATAATCAGCCTTATCAGCATACTTGCTAATTATTTTTTCGGCATGAAACGTCTGAAACTTTACAGCATCTGCACCTGCTTCTGCAGCACGATATACTAATTCCTTTGCCAAATCCAAGGAGCCGTTGTGGTTTACACCTGCTTCAGCAATGATAAATGTTTTATTCATTACCACACCTCTTTAAGCAACATGAAAGTTTCTGATGCTTTACATCCGACTGCTGTTCTCTCACTTATTAGCATAAAAAAACAATGCGCACCCACATCTGGGTGCCGATCTCGAATTCAATCAACCATTTGCTTAATTGGCCTCACTCAAATGGTCTTCAAAATACGCCACCAATATCGTGAAAAGATTTTACAAGTAACTTTTCAAGGTTTACCTGTTTTAGTACATTCTTAACCTTACTGGATACGTCTCCCTCACCATAGGGAGAGGTCATATTTTGTATACTTACCTGAAACGATTCTGAAAGTCCTTTATGAATTGCCTCTTTAATTTCGATACTAGATTCTATACAGTCAATAACAGAAAACGGTTTTATCCGCCCCTGTTGTCTATTGCCAATATTAATAGTTGGTTTTTTAAAATACGGTACTTCAATCAATCCGCTAGATGAATTACCGATTACAAGATTACAATGATTGATTGCGCTTAAATATCTGAGTTGCCCCAATGAGGTATAAGCCGCTGCTCTTTGCGAATTGCGATGCACATACTCATCAATCATACGAGAGATTACTCGACCGTCAGTATCAGAATTTGGTTTGGTGAATATTATCTTCGCATCTGGAAACTCATCTAGTGCTGTAAATATTTCATGGACATAGCACTCAGAGCCTTCTTTATTAAGAGTGACAGGATGATAGGTAACTAGAAAGTTTACCGGGCCTAATTCGAATTGAATGGAGTTCTCAAATTCCTTTTTATTGAGCAAATGGAGGTTCTTAATTTGATCAACTCCTATTGCTCCTACATTAAACACTCTTTCAGGTCTTTCTCCCAATTGAATAACCCTTTTTCTATATTCGTCTGCAGCAACAAAATGTAGATGGGCCATTTTTGTAACAGCGTGGCGAATCGCTTCATCGATTACTCCCTCTGTCCTCTCTCCACCATGTAAATGGGCGATAGGTATACGGGCTACCATAGCTGCCTGAGCGCACGCTAAAATTTCAAACCTGTCCCCCAGGACTACAACAATATCTGGCTTTAATCTTTCAAAGGCGTTGGCAAAACCAATCGTAGCTACTCCCATGGATGTTGCAATTCCCACTGGCGTATCACTTGACAGTAGCATTTCAACCTTTTCATCAATATTAAATCCATCTTGATCGATGATTCGATAGGTAGAACCAAACTCCGGAGATAAATGCATACCGGTCGCCACAATTTGCAACTGCAAATCCTGATCTTCTTGGATTTCTCTCATCAACCAATAGAGAAGGCCATATTCCGCACGAGTCCCTGTAACCACGCATATTTTTCTTTTAGACATAAGCAGCCCCCAAAAAGGCACTGCTCGGAATATTAATAATCGTACTTTCTAACTCTCTCGCTACTGTAAGATCCATTTTCGGTACCCCCTCGTACATACCAAGATCACATAGCAGCTTCCATATTGGTCTTGTCATCAAGCCCTGTTCATTCGTCGTTTGTAAGATCTCATCTCGCAGATGACTCCATTCTGGCGCCAACTTTATAGCATTTAGCCAATAATTACTTACCGCAAAATCTGGCTCGGAAAAAAATACGACTCCCTCTACAGTTGAGAATGCTTGTTGATACACCGTAGCCAACATTCTTTTTTGCTTTACCAAATCCGGTAATCTCTCTAATTGTGCACACCCCAGAGCAGCATTGATGTTCGGCATCCTGTAATTATAGCCAATTTCGTCATGAACAAATTCCCACTTATGGGGTAACTTTGCTGTAGTAGTAAGGTGCTTAGCCCACTTTCCCAATTCCTCATCATTGGTTAAAATGGCGCCACCTCCACCTGTTGTCGTGATTTTATTCCCATTGAAGCTTAACGCAGATACTCGTCCCCAATTTCCTGTGTGACGTCCTTTATAAAATGACCCTAACGATTCTGCTGCGTCTTCTATGAGCTCCAACCGGAAACGATCACATACTTCCATCAAAGTATCCAGATCAACCGGATGTCCAAACGTATGCATAGGAACTACCGCTTTTATCCGTCTACCTGTTTGCTTATTATAACAACCATCATTTTTCACTTCGGCAATTTCCTGGAGATACTCCCCCAGTTTTTTTGGATCTAATCCTAGCGTTTTATGACAACTATCAACAAAGTGAGGGATCGCACCAGTGTACGAAATCGCATTTGCGGTCGCTATAAAAGTAAGAGCTGGGAGAAGAACCTCATCATTTCGTTCAACACCAACTAATTTCAGGCAAATATGCAAAGCGGCCGTACCATTTACAACGGCTACAGCGCGCTTTACTCCCGTGTATTCACAAAGCATCTCTTCAAAACGATCTACATACTTCCCTACTGACGAAACCCATCCTGTATCGAGACATTCCTTCACGTAATTCCATTCGTTTCCTTGAAAAACAGGTTCATGAAGTGCAATAAACGCTTTGTCGGATGGCATACATCCTTTAATCGTTGAGCCAATTTTTTCGACTATGTTTCCCTGTCTCATAGGTTGTAGATCCCCGCCTTATACTGGCGCAAATTAGATGGTTCCGTAAACCAATCGATCGTCTCTGACAAACCACGTTTTAATCCATCCACATCGCTATATGATGGCGCCCAACCGAGCAGTTTCTTGGCTTTCGTATTATCTGCCCACAGTCTTTCTACTTCACTCTTATCAGGACGTATACGCTGATCGTCAGTAAGAATTTCAATATCTTGCCCCATTAATTCTGCAATCAAAGTTGCGGTTTGACCAATAGAAACCTCGTAGTTACTACCTATATTAATTACTTCTCCCACCGATTTGTCGGATTGAGCAACAGAAATAAAACCTGAGACTGTATCCTTCACATAATTGAAATCCCTTGTCGGATGCAGCGATCCCAAACGAATCTTGCGCTCACCACTTGCGATTTGCGTAATAATAGTTGGGATTACGGCACGTGCTGATTGTCTTGGACCATAGGTGTTAAATGGGCGAATAATCGAAACTGGAAGATTGAACGAACTATAAAACGACAGTGCTAGTTGATCAGCGCCGATTTTACTTGCAGAATATGGTGATTGCCCTTGTAAAGGGTGCTCTTCTGTAATTGGTACAAATTTCGCCGTACCATATACTTCACTGGTAGAAGTATGCACAACTTTTTCGACTTCCAGTTCACGTGCGGCTTGCAAAATATTGAGCGTGCCTTTTATATTTGTGTCTATGTAAGTATCAGGTGAATGGTAGGAAAATGGAATAGCAATTAGTGCAGCTAAATGTAGGACGATATCACAACCCTGCATCGCCTTTTTGACACCATGAGGATCGCGAATATCTCCAGGGAAGACTTCCAGCTCATCGACTATTTTTTTAGGGGAATAGTCCAACCATCCCCAAGAATTGAAGGAATTATAGTTAACAAAAGCTTTAACATCGTGTCCTTGGCGAACTAGCTCTTCTGTCAAATGAGAGCCGATAAAACCATCAGCACCTGTTACAAGGATTTTTTTTCTCTGTTGTGTCATCATATTTGCTCCACATTCATGTCTTTAGTCGTGATTTCTCGAACAGATTGCTCCAGTAATGGTTTTACTGTTTCCATATCTGCTTGGCACTCTTCGAGATATTGGCTAAACTCCTTCACAACACGCTTAGCTTTACTAAAATCATTTTGACCAAATCTTACTTCAGCGAACATTTTCATTACAGATTCGAACTTCAAAATATTCATGGGCTGCACGAAAATATGGTAATAAACATTCTCTTGCATTTTATCAAAATTACTATCGAATTGATTAAACAGTTTAGAAAGCTGTTTACTATTCAATGTTTGAATAGATTTGTTCATCGCCTCTATCAAATCATTAAATGTCCCTATTATTCGCAATAACTTATTATATTCACTTTCTAACTTGGCTATCTGCTCATTGAAATAATCTATAGAATAATTACTCGTAATTGAATGAATCCATTCCGTACCCACTACTCTTTCTTGGGGCAGCGATTCCTTCATGACCTCATCGAGTGGGATAAATGTGGTGCCTTCTATATGAGCGCCTCGTTTAGTAGTGTTTATAACATTAACGTTTGGGAGCTGACTAATTACCTGCTCCATTTCCTTTCTAAAAGTATCCAACCCTCTATTTGTAAGCACGTCATTTCCTTGGACATCTTTTACAACGATCGCCGTTTCTTTCTGTGTTTCTGTTAATTCATTATTAAATATCATCCCTTGTGCATAAGAACGTTCTTCCAGATAGGCAAGATTTTGCCCCACTAAAATAATTGGATGACATCCAAGTTTGTACAGCAGTTCTAAGGTTATGATTGCAATTGATTTTGATGGTGATACAAATTCAAGATTTTCCCCATCCATTCTCTTTAATACATAAGAGGATAAATAGTCACGGGCTACCAAAAAGTTCGCCATTTCACCAGGGTATTTTTGTAATGTTTCAAACCCAACGGTACTACCATAGATCAACGGAATATCTGTTATTCCTTGTTCAATAACTTTCGAAAAAACATGTTGGTTTTTTTCACTACCATCATACGAACATGCGGCATCTGGATATATCCCTTGCTCTATCAATGAATTAATAGCAGACCCTACCGAAAAAATATATGCAGAACCTTTTTCCTTTATAGCGCGCAAGTTTTCATATTCTTGATCCAAAGACGGTCCTGCCGCAACGAGAATCGCAGGCTTTCCATGAAAGTCCGGAGATTGTTCATGGATCAAATTTGGCGTGCTTATTGTTTTAGGTAAGTTAATGACAGTATTTATCGTATTTCTTTTCGAGAATATCTTATTTGCTACGATTGCTGCTCCTTTGTTAAAAACCGCATTCCGAAATTCTTTCAGAAATTCACTCGTTTCTTGCTTAAAAGCTCTCTCGTAGCTTGGTAACACGATAAGCATTACCTCGTCATTGACTACATCTATGAAATGCTTTAAATTACTTGAAAAATCCTCACCTGCGTACAAATTCCTCAAAAATTTATAATTCCATTTTTCGATTTTTTTATTTGAGAGTAGTGCTTTAAAAATGGAGAGATTTGGCTCATAGACAGAGAAAGAAACTTTAGGATACTTTTCGCAGAAAGCTTCTATATGGTACCCAAGACCAATTCCATAGAAAAAGACATGCTTACTGTCGTTAATCTCTGGAAAGTTGGCGACGACTTTTTCTGCTTCTGTCAAAGGATCATATTTGCTATGTATATACATTTTTCCTGACTCATTCGCAATAGAGAAGGTTAGATTAGCAGACTTAGTAGTTTCCATTTGTATTTCTTGCGCAGTTCCTTCGAAGTTTTCAACCAAGCTCCAGCACTTCGGGAATCTATTTTTCATTATGTTTACATTATCAATTAATATCATAGGCTTGAACCTCTTTCGAAATGATGGTACTTATCTGATCTGACAAGGCGTCGAATTTGGGGATTATTTCATATTGAACGATGTCCCCCAATAAAATGAAGTCTTTCCCTTCAACAGCCTCACTGATAATTTTAACCTCATTAGTAAATGAGAAAAATTTGGGATCAATCTGAATTTGAATAAGCTTCTCCTGATTTTGCAGGATAAAATTCGCTGTTTGTTCAAACCACTGAATCCCTTCCATCAACTGTTCAAGTTTCCCCCATGTAGATGCTCCTGGATCTTGATAACACTCTTCGGATAGTAGTCGTAATTCAGGCAAAGCACGCTCTACATACTCAGAAGTTGATTGCATGATCCCCATAACCAGTTCGTCCAAAGTAATAAATTTCAATTCTATATAGTTTATTGTTTGAAGATGGTCTTCTATATATTCTTCTATATTTTCGAAAACTTCAATGCCATCCACTATTATATGACTAAAAATTTGCTCGTGACGCTCCGCCTCTTCCAAAATCTTCCCAATAAGAGTGGAAGAAGATATATTTACATTGTCAAAATAGAGTTCCTTATCCGATATTAAAAGTTTCATAATTACCTCCATGACTTGACTCTTATTATCCTTATCGACATTTATAAGCTTCTCATTTAGGAACATTATTTGGAAAATGAAAAAGGACTTCTGCAAAAGCAGAAGTCCTTTTAAATCTTAAATTAACGGAGCAATTGCAGAACACCTTGTGGCAATTGGTTAGCTTGTGCCAACATTGCTTGAGAAGCTTGAGTCAAGATGTTATTTTTAGTGAACTGCATTTGCTCTTTCGCCATATCTACGTCGCGGATACGGGATTCAGCTGCAGTCAGGTTTTCGGAAGTGATGTTCAGGTTGTTGATAGTGTTTTCCAAACGGTTTTGGTTCGCACCCAGGTAAGAACGCGATTTGCTGACCATGTTAATAACTGCGTCAATGCTTCCCAGAACAGTAGATGCTCCATTAGCACCACCAACAGAACCAAAGCTCCAACCGCTCACAGCAGTGTGAACACCGCCCAATGAGAAGTTTGCAGTATTCAAGGACAGAGTTTGACCTGCTTCTTGACCAATTTGGATTTTGATTTCAGTAGCAGTGTTAGAGAAAAGATTGATTCCATTGAACTTGGTATTACCTTTAATGTTACCAATCTCTTTAGTCAGTTCGTTAAGTTCTTCTTGCAAGCGAGCGCGGTCATTAACGTCATCCAATGTACCGTTAGCTGCTTGAGTTGCCAATTCTTTAATACGAACGAGCATGTTGTTTACTGTTTGCAAAGCACCCTCAGCCGTTTGGATCAGGGAGATACCATCTTGGGAGTTGCGGGAAGCTTGCTCCATACCACGAATTTGTGCACGCATACGCTCGGAGATAGAAAGACCAGCAGCGTCGTCAGCAGCACGGTTGATGCGGTAACCGGAAGACAGTTTCTCAACGTTTTTCGCCAGGTTGCCACCGTTTACATTCAGTTGACGGTGTGTGTTCATAGCGGACATATTGTGTTGGATAATCATTTACAATTCCTCCTTGAGTTGTCGACAGTCACGTCCCTGTGACTGTTGCTAGATTTTGAGACTGCTCGCAATCGCGCGCTTGCGATTTCATCTCTACACTAATAGTATCGGAATCTTTTCTTCTGTTTGTTAGCGGTTTTAAAGTTTTTTCTTCTATTTCTCAAAAAAAAGATGATCTATTGATCACCTTCCGTTTGTTTCATTTGAATCAAATTTTTTAAAGCCTGCCAATCTGTCTGCTTTATTGTTGCCAACTTATTCTCTTCTTGGATTGCATCATAAATCTCCTTTCGATACACATCCAAGTTTCTCGGTGCCTCAATCCCGAGTCGCACCTGATCTCCCTCAACAGAGATAATCTTGATCTCAATGGCGTCCCCTAACATTATCGACTCATTTTTCTTCCGTGAAAGGACCAGCATGTGGACATCACCTACCCTTGCTCCGCAACAGGTTGAGCGAACAACGACTGGCGGATGGGATACGAATCTTCCTGCAAAATCACTTGTTTACTCATTCGGTTGTCGAGATTGATTACGATAGGAGCTTTTAAATTCACAGTCGCTTCCTGTTTGCCCCGAATCGTAACGATGGAGAACACCGCTACTTGTGATCCATCGTCCATATGCAGAGCTTCTTTGTATACTTCAGGTAACGTAAACTGATAATTTGGGAAGAAAGAAAAAGGATTGATTACCCAGAAGCCTACATCCTTTTCCTCCGTCGACTGGATCAAAAAGAAGGGATTATCCTCTTCCTGTATCAACTGAAAAAATTGCAAATGGGAAAACCCCGGTATGCCATCTTCAAAAAATAGCTTACCCAATTCCACTTGTTCATTTGTGTTCATGTTTTCCCCTCACTTACATTAGTTGATCCATTTGACTTCCTACAACATCAATCTTAAGGCTGTTATATTGAATCATATATGGCTCTACCTTACCAGGTGTATAGGAAAGCTCTGGCGGTCTTGTTACAGGATTAATACTCATGCCATTTCGTTTTACATTGATGACAACTGGTTTTACTTGGATACTTACATCTACTCCTTCGTCGTTGGAAGTTGCAGGTGGCCTGTATCCACCTTCCAATACCCTCAAGCCCTTTTCCCTGCCAATCGCAGCAATAGCATTCTCTTTTGTATATATTCTCATCAATCGGTCGCCCTCTTGACTTTTCTCCGCAATTGCCTGCAGCCATTTCTCTTCGCCATAGGCTGCATTCTTGTCACTAAACTGCATAGAGGTCATGATACCAATGTTCGCACGAGCTTGGCTCGAATCGATTTGTAATTCAGTTCTTGCCTGCTCAATGGTGAGCTCTGCTGGTTTCTGACTTAGATTCATTTCTGCCTGAGGCTGTTTAATTTCTTGTACAGGTTTCCTCACTTGTAAACCTAACTGGGCAAATGTACTCTCCATCCGTATCTGTGGAATTTGCATCATGCATCCCCCTTCTAATCACTACCTTAAGAAGTCAAGCAGGGTTGGTTGAATGATACGGGCACCAGATCCCAAGGCAGCTGAATGCACACTTTCTTGTGTCTTTAAATCCGTCATTACTTCTGCCATATCGGCATCTTCATTTTTTGACATCAGCCCAGTAATGTTAACTTCTTGAGAATGTAACCGCTCAGCAATTAAGTCTACTCGGTTTACACTTGCTCCAAGTGAGGCCCTCTCTGCTAACAGTTTATCGTACTGCTGGTCCAAGCTCGATATAAATTGTGAAGCACCTCTACCATTATTCAGCTCAGTCATGATGTTATCAAGAACTTTAAACATATTATTCGCATTATCAGGGAAATTGAATATGTTTTGCGCATTGATATTCGACGTCACAAACACATTCTGACTCACTTCCAAGTTAATTGGAGAATTATTGGTACTAACAAAATCTCCATTCCCACCATTTGCGGTCGAATCATAAGGGGCTTTGTTCGTATCTGTGCCTGCAAATATATACTTCCCGTTAATTTGCTGATTGGCGAGCGTCCCCAGATGGTTCTTCAACTCCTGAACTTCAGACCCCATTGTTTTCAAATCCTCAGGGGATACGGCTCCATCACCAGAATATACGAGCAGCTCTTTAATACGTTTCAAAACATTCCCCACTTCATCCATGGTACCATCCGTCATATCCATCCAAGACTGTGCTTCACTTACATTTCGCTTGTATTGGTCATTTTCCATCAATGAAGACCGATAAAACATCCCACGAGCTGCTACTACAGGATCATCGGATGGCTTTGCAATTTTGCTACCGGACGAAAGCTGATCTTGTAGCTTATCCATATTACGCATGGAATTGTGTAAATTCCGCAGCATATTACTATTCAACATATTCTGCGTCACACGTACTGCCATAATCTATTCCCTCCTAATTAGAGGCCCACTCGGCCCATGCCGTTGATGACTTTGTCTAAAATTTCGTCCATGCTTGTCATGACACGAGCAGAAGCACTGTATGCATGCTGGTATTTCACCATTTCTGCCATTTCGTCATCGATCGATACGCCAGATACTGATTGACGTTGATTGTCTACAGTACCCACGAGCATTTCAGAGTTTAATTGGTTACGCTCAGCTTCCTGGGCATCAACACCCAATTGGCTGATTGTGTAGCGATAGTAGTTATCCAACGTAGAGCTTTCTGCCAAATCATTAGGCTTTGAACCTGCCGGCAAAACTTTGAACTTGATTGAAGCGATAGCTAGAGCGCTCTTATTATTCCCTACAGGAGTGCCGCCAGCTTCTGCTTGTGCGGCCGCGATGGCATCCAAGCTCTTCATGATCTCCGGATTAACAACCAGGCTGGATGCGCTCGTTGGGTAATTTTTTGAAGCAGGATTTGTTGCCAAAGAGTTCGCATCCACGAAGAATGGCAGATCCTGTACAGTGCCATTGTTAATATCACTCAAGCTTCGACCTGCCCGATGCAGATCGTTGATTTCCTTCGTCAGATTCACCGCCAAAACATCCAAACGTTTTAGCATGCCCGGCACAATCTGATCACGAGATTGTAACGTTCCTGCCATATAGCCGGTTGTTGGCACAAATCCCGCTCCACCCAACGTCATGTCACTCATGCCTGTAATTGGGTTTTGTACAGTAGCTACTGGCTGTGATGTAATCCCTGTTACAAAATCGCGACCTTCAATCGTCACGTTTACCATACCAGCAGTTGACTGAGTTGCACGGACCTCCACCAACTTGGAGAGCTTGTCCAAAAGCACGTCACGTTGGTCATAGAGATCATTTGGCTGATAGCCATGCGGTACCACGTTTGCAATCTGGTTGTTCAAGTTTGCAATCTGTTGACCCAGAGAGTTGATCTCCATCGATTTTACATTGACCACGTTATTCAGATCAGTTTGTACTTCCTTGATGTGATTGGTTAGCGTATTAAACGTGTCCGCTACTGCCTTGCTTCGTTCCCGAACAACCGCACGAGCAGAAGTATCTGTCGGGTCTTTGGCCAAGTCTTGCCATGCTTGCCACATCTGGTCCATAACCTTTTGCAAACCAGTGTCAGACGGCTCATTCATGATGCCTTCTAATTTCTCCAACGTTTCCAAGCGACCATCCCAGTAGCCTTGACGCTTGTATTCGTTCCGATACTGAATATCCAAAAACTCTTCCCGCAACCGCTGAATACTAGTAGCTTGAACCCCTGTCCCCAGCAACCCTGGCTCGATACTTGCTTGCATCCCTACATAAGGCAAACCAGTCGTAGCCTGCATATTCACGCGCTGGCGACTGTAACCTTCCGTATTCGCATTGGAGATGTTGTGTCCCGTTGTATTTAGCGCGGACTGTTGAGCGAACAAGCCGCGTTTGCTGACTTCAATTCCATGAAAAGTAGAGCGCATTTCGACACCTCTTTACGCTTTTTTATTGAAAAAAGTTCGATTAGCCTGACGATACGTATCCGAGGTCGGCCTTCCGTAGATGAAGTCGTCCTCGGGCGTATCCGTGATCAGGTCGAGCGTCATGTTGACAAAAGAAAGGGATTGCTCCAGTAACTGCTGATTCAGGTCGTTAGCATCGCGCAGTTCGGTCACAATCCGGCTTAGCTCATTACGACAGGAAGTGAGTCGCATCTTCTCTTCCGCACTGGTCGTCAACTTGATCAATTCAGACAGTGTGCCTTCTTGCAGCGCAAAGCCCTTCTTTGTTGTCAGTTCTTTTACGACTTGCTGGCGGGCTGCTTCAGCCTCTGTGACGCCCTTGATCAGTTTTTGCTCCTGGCGTGTAATGGCTATAAGTTCATCCACATTTCCTTTTACCAGCACTTCCTTCTTGTGCATGGCTAAGGTGTACAAGGCTTTGTGCAACTGGATCAAGTTGTCGAGCAGATCGTAGAGTCTATTCATTCCTTGCTTCTCCTCATCTTCCATCGAAAACTATTCAAAGAGGCTTTATTAAAAAGCCCTCTTCAGATCTATGTTACAGCTTTTTCCAAAAGGACAGGAGCTTATCAGCGATCCGCTCACTTGAGACGTGATATTTTCCTTCCTCCACTTGCTTCTTCAACTGCTCCACTTTTTCCCGACGTTGTGGAGAGTTGACATCTTCTACTTGCTTTTGCATTTCCAGCGCTTCTGTGGAAATGTTCACTTCATCCTTGCCCATCGGGATTTTACCGCTTTTGCCTACCTGGTTGTTGCCTGTCTTGTTGTAAGCATTGATCATCCCGACACGGTTAGATTCATTAATCCGCATCTGATTACCATCCTCTCATACCAACGGTCTTTTCATAGAAAAAACCGATGACACCTCTTAGTAGTATCATCGGCAATTTCATCATGTACGATTAGTTTTTTTGCACAAAACTATTCGTCACTATTCCGCTTTCTTCGATAAGCTGCCTGAGCCAGACCAGCGCGTTGGAATTCCTCTAATCGTTGCTCTACCTCGATTTGTTGCGTGATTTCATGCTTCAAGCCTTTTAGACAAGATTCGCAAATGTTGCCTGCTCGAATCAAAAAACCGCAGCGCTCACATGGATAGCCAAGATTTGGACTACCAGCAACCGAAATGCGCCCTTCCTTGATAAACTTTGTGATTTGCCTCACGCTCACCCCAGTGGCTTCGCTCACCTGGTGAATATTCGAGCCGCGATTTTCTCGCTTGCGCAAAAACTGGGCGCATGCTTCATATTCTTGTTCCACTTCTTTATAGCATTTGGGGCAAATGTCACGGGCTGCTTGTACAAATACAGCATCACACCGCGAGCAGTTTGCCAACTTGCCCATCGACATATCGGACAACCCCTTTTCCGTTCAGAAAGTTCATACGGTTCCACTACCGTTATATGCCTACATCATAGCTTAATTTTTCCAAACTGGCTATCGGTATATTGTCAAGGAATATACTTCACAGCTTGGCCCCAAATGTTCTTTGATTGCCTTCGCGCACGAACGCAATGTCGAACCAGTCGTATAAATATCGTCAAGGAGCAGGATTGTAGCAGCAGAGGGAATATCCTGTCCACCCCACACAAAAGCTTCGCGCATGCTTTCGTGACGTGCTGCGCGCCCTTTTTGCTTGCTCAGCTTTGGGGTGTCCTTCGTCCGGAGAAGCAACGGCTTGACAGGAATTTTGATTGCTGCTCCTAAATGGCGAGCCAGCAAGTCAACCTGATTGAAGCCACGTTCCCGCAATCGTTGTGGATGTAGAGGAACCGTCGTGATACAGGTAAACCCTATAGACCTGTAATAACGCTGAACGGTAATGGCGAGAAGCGTACCGTAGTATAAAGCTAGCCGCTCATCACCGCGGTATTTAAACAATCCGAGCAAATCCTTCTCTCCCTTTTCATAGCGAAGCAAACTCCGATTTGCCACTAAACTCTGACCATCTTCCCCATGAACACAATCCCTGCATAGTCCTTCGTTGCCGATACTAGCCTGCAACTCCCTATCACGCCCGCACCGTTGGCAAATCTCTTGCCCAATCAATGGCAAAGCATCAAGGCAAACTCCACACAACATAATTCCTTTTAACATGCGATAGGTGACCGGATAGCCCACCTGATCCGATAGCTGCCGCGCCTTTTCTCGAGCGACCGATTCCTTTTGGAATGCTACGATACGTCCACCACAACGGACACACATCCCACTGGTCATGAAGGGCCTCTTTGTTCCGCGAGCTTTTTAGCCAAGGAGTTCATCTGTGAAATCTGTCTGAAAGCTCGCTTTGGAGAAGTAGATCGTTCTGCTTGCAAAAATAGAACGCTACCCGACGTATCATCAACCGATCGCCCTACTCGCCCTGCTATCTGGACCAATGACGCCTCGTCAAAAACAGGTGCCTCCGCACCTACCACTACTACGTCGCTCCTCGGTATGGTCACACCCCGCTCCAGAATCGTTGTCGTCACCATGACGGTATACTGTTTTTTTCGAAATGCGAGTACCTTCTCCTCCCGCATAGGGTCTGCCGCGTGGACTCCTGCCATCTCCCCTGCGTGAGCAGGAACCCACTTTTGAAGATATGATAGCACCCTGTCAATATCATCAACTCGAGGGACAAAAACAAAAACTTGGCGTCCTTCATTTAAGGAGTGTTTCACCGTGTCTATTAGCGGCGCCACGACTCGATCCGTCTGAACGCGCTTGTGTAAGCCTTGTACCGTGAGAATCTTGGGGACAGGAAGGGCAGCACCATGATAGCGTCCCGGCAACAAAACATGCGTATCAGAGAATAGCGGTATCGGGCCAGACGAGCCTAGGGTTGAGCGCCCTTTTCTAACGAGCCGCTTTTGTAAATATCCCGGAGGTGTCGCGCTTAAATAAAGAAGCTTCCCATTCTTCTTCACTGCTCTGGATAGAGCGCGATACAAAATAGGATCATTATGATAAGGGAACGCGTCGGCCTCGTCGAGAACCACCAGCAAAAAACGCCGATGGTAGCGCATGACCTGATGCGTGGTCGCAATCGTGATGTCACTCTCTTCCCACTTCTCCGCGCTTGAACCGTGGACGGCAATCACTTTAGCCCCTGGGAAGACCCGCTGAATACGCGGAGCCAGCTCCAACACGACGTCTTTTCGAGGTGTCGCAATCAAAACGCGACCGCCAGCAGCAAGTGCCTCTGTAACAGAAGGGAATAACAATTCTGTTTTGCCCGCTCCACAAACTGCCCAGATCAAAAACTCCGCCAGCCCTGGCCTCGGATTAGCTACAAAGCAACGCGCTCGCTCCGCTGCCCGCGATTGATCTGCCGAATACTTTCCCGCCCACTCCAATCTCGCCACATTCTGCAAGTGTTCTGCGCTACGGAGAAGGGATGACCCTACATCCATTAAAAAATATGGCGTGCAACACTTACTCCTGCCCATCCCTAAACAAGCTGTGCAATAAGCGCAGCCTTGCTCACATGTATGACAAAAAGTGAACTCAACCTTCTCTCCTGCACTTCCACAGCGTTCACAGACCAGCTCCAGCCGATTCCGCCACCATCCTTTTGTGACCGTAAAACGAATGCTGGGTCGCCACTCCGCTTTGTTTTCAAGCACGAATGAATGCAAAATGGCTGACAAATCATGCACGTCCACCCCTCGCTTTTTCAGCAAGGACTCCACTTCATCCCAAAGGAGTGCACGCCCGTCCAAAATCTCTCTCAAAACAGCTTCTTGTGAATTCTCGTGCGATGAGCTCCTTCGAAGAAGTTCACGACCACCCGAATAGCCCAACCGAGCACCCGGCAATTTCCCTGATTCTTTACTACCTCGATACGAAACTTCCACACTCTCCTCAACCGACTCCCAAGAAAACCACTCCTTCTCGCGGCGGTCCTGTACGCTCACTGCTTCCCGTCCGTATAAACCGCTCGCTTCGCACACGCTACTTACCGCCAGTTCCCTCAACTCTTTTACATATCCATCAGTCAGCATCCGTCCTTTACCGACTTGTTCCATCAAATACCCGTTCACCATCGCACGCAAGGAAAAAGCGAGAGCAAGCGACGACGTCTTTCCGATGACATGCAGGACACACCCTTCTCTCTCCTGCCAAAAAGAACGATCTACAGAAAAGCTCGGCGTAACATAAGTCTGCACCCGTGGTATCGATCCGCCGCAAGCTTTGATATACAGCAAATACTCACGCATACGCTCACTCCTCCACACTCTTGCTCTTAGTGTGCAAAAAGACAGACTGGTCCAGCAAATAAATTTCGGAACCAGAATCAGATCATAGAGAAATAAAAAAGCCGCCGATCTATTGTCGACAGCTCGTAATATTTACGCTCAGCAAACCTTTATGCTCCCTCTTTTTTCTCCCGCAGATCAATGACGATGGTTTCAGCCGCCATCTCCTCCTGTACGTCTCCCAAGCAATAACCGTACGGATAACGATTCAAGACGGCTGTCATCTGTTTCGTATCATCGCCAGATCCATCATCTATCAAGGTAATTCGGATCGGTCTGCCACTCCAATACGAGCGAAACAGCAGACTCCTCACTACACGTTCCAGCACCTGTTCCGAATTGCGCACCAGCAACCGATAATGCTCATGCGGGAGCTCGCTCGCACTATCCGTCCGATTGGTCCAGCGCTCCGCGATCATTACCAACAAAGAGGAGCAGCCAAATGCTGCCAAAAGCCATACAATCAGCTCTTCCATCACGGTCATACCTCCTCCTATACCAAGGTATGCCGCATGGCTTGAACAGCGTGCAAATAGCAAGCGCTTCCTACAATTTCACCCAGCCGTTTTTAATGGAGATGACAACAGCTTGTGTTCGGTCTTGAACATTGAGCTTTTGCAAAATGCTGCTGACGTGATTTTTAACCGTCTTTTCACTAATAAACAAGAATTCCCCAATGGCACGATTGCTTTTCCCTTCTGCCATCAGCTGCAATACTTCCCGCTCGCGACGGGTAAGCGATTCGATCACTTTTGGATCGATGGACTGCGATTCATCCACGGAGAAGCTACGCTCTGCCGTCCCTTCCTGCTCGCTCAGACGACGGAATTCTTCAATCAGCTTGCCCGTCACCTTCGGATGTATGTATGCACCACCACTCGCCACTACACGCACAGCGTCAACGAGGTCTGACGTTCCCATTTCCTTCAGCAAGTAGCCAGACGCTCCAGCTCGGAGTGTACGATACACATATCCTTCATCATCATGAATCGAGAGCATAATCACACGAGTAGAAGGACTTACCGAAATCACATTTTCTGCAGCAGAAACGCCATTTATGTTCGGCATATTAATATCCATCAACAAGACATCCGGCTTGTGCTCTTCCGCCAATACTGTGGCTTCTCCTCCGTCCGCACCTTCCCCGACGACCTTGAAATCTTCTTCCATTTCCAATATTCGCTTTACGCCTTCGCGAAATAATTGATGGTCATCCACAATCACTATGCGGAGTTCTTGCTGTCTCTTATCCATGGTTCATCCCCCAGTACTATTTACGTATCACGTCACAATTTTATCGGTATTTGGAATATAACCTTGGTTCCCTCTCCCGGAGCGGATTGCAGCTCGACACTGCCCTCTAAGAGCTGTACACGCTCACGCATTCCCAAGAGTCCAAAAGAGTTGCCATTCGCCATACGTTTTTCTAGATCAAATCCGACCCCATCGTCTTTGACGACAAGGCTTAACGAATCTTGTACAAATTCCAGCTTCACTTGAACGGTCGTAGCGCCTGCGTGCTTCTCCACATTGTTCAGACATTCCTGAACCAAACGGAAGATCGCAGCCTTTACCGAACTGCGCAAAGGAGGCTCCACACCGAATACTACCAGATCGATGGAAGACTGAATACGCTCTTCGCATGTTCGAATATATTTTTGCAAGGTAGGTACTAGCCCTAAGTCATCTAATGCCATTGGACGCAAATCAAAAATAATACGTCGAACATCTGCCAAGCTCAAGCGTACCATTTCCTTCAGCTCGTGAAGTTCCATTTGCGCTTCCAAAATGCGTTCGTTCTTCAACATGCGTTCTACAATTTCCGAACGCAGCACGACATTCGCCATCGATTGAGCTGGACCGTCGTGAATCTCGCGCGCGACACGCTTACGCTCTTCTTCCTGAGCCTGGATTACCTTTAGGCCCATCAACTGATGCTGCTTAGCCGATTCCAGCGCCTCGCCTATCTTACTTAAGTCACCCGTTAAATAGCCAAGCACGACGCCCATTTGAGAAACCAGCTTCTCTGCACGGACGATAGTTTCTTCCAAGGTACGCAGTTGACGCTCCAAATCATTTCTTCTGCGCTTCAAATTATTTTCCCGCTCGCGGTAAATAGACAGTTCTACCTGAATACGGCTCGCCTCTTCATATGCAACCCGAATGTCTTCCTCCGTGTACATATGAAAATTACGACTGACCAACACGAGCTTGTTACGCGATTTACGATACGCGAGTTCAAGCGCATCGACTTTTTGAATCACCTTGGAAATTTCTTGTCGAAGCTCATGTAAATCAAACTTCAATGAATTGCCATGCTGTCTGGCGTTTTCAGCTATATCAAATATTTGGGTTTTACTCGTTTCTACGGTTTCAATCGTCCGCTTGATCACCCCGTCCAGCACGCTGATGTCTATCGCTTTGTTCATGATTGCTCTCCTTCAAACTCATTTTTAGCCTTCGTGAACAACTGTTGGAGGTGCTCTTCTTCTACATTTCGCAGACCCACGTCATTGCGTGGAATGGCAAACGGATCTGTTCCCTGTTTTACGAATCCACGATTGGATGTAAACACATAGTGGTAGCCAGCTTGACGAGCTGTATCCAGTACGATTGGACTTGTGTAACCAAATGGCAACGAGATGACGTCGATCTCTTGCTTCATCCATTCACTTAAGCTCACGCGAGATATACTGAAATCCACATAGAGGCGGTCCCTGTACTCTTTCTCGTCCTCTAAACGCTGCAAGTCCTTCAGATAGACTGGCGCTGTTTCTGGGCCAAGATCGCCCCACTCATTTCGTTCTTCTTCTTCATGCAAACTGTACGTATGGGACCCGATCTTAACCAGTCCCGAACGAATCATTTCGTTAACTTGTTGACGCGTAAGTGGTGGCGTCATATTCTCCCGTTTTCGGTCAGCTACATCTCTTAAGCGCCCCGCAATCGCGAAGTTCACTGAAGGGTAGCCGTATGTACGTAAGATCGGAAATGCTTCTTTGTAGTAGCTCTCATACCCATCGTCAAACGTAATCAAAACAGCATTCTCAGTCGGTAAGGTACCCGTCTCCATAAATCGCTGGAACTCCTCCAACGAAATCGGATTCAGGTCGTTATCATGCAAAAATTTCATGTGTCGGTCAAATTGATCAGGAGCTATGACATACCGCTGATTCGATTGATCGGTGACATGATGGTACGTCAAAACAACAACCTGATTGGTATACCACTTTTTCGTTTGAACCGTTGCTTCTTCCGTTGTTGTGACGTTTGGCTCAGCATTTTTTGTCTCACTTATGCTTATAGACGTATCCACTTGGGGAAAAGGTTGCACTTCTTGTTTATTCTTTTTTTCCAGAAAAGATTCGCCTAACAACCCAATAGCCACTACAAAAAACAAAAAAGTAAGAAACACGATCAGGAAGAGCCTTCTCTTCGGCAAAAAAACCCCTCCTCTACTTCCTCACTAGGAGATTCGACATAGTCCTACAAATTCCTGTGCAACAATTGATCCAATAATTGGATGACTCTGCTCCTAAAACGAAAAAGAGCCCAGTAGCAACACCAGGCTCTTTTTATGTCGTTCATGAATATTAGAGTTGAGCAGCCTCTTGCTTCAGGATTTCTGCCTTGTCTGTTTGCTCCCAAGGAACATTCAGGTCATTGCGTCCGAAGTGGCCATATGCAGCTGTTTGTTTGTAGATAGGACGACGCAGGTCGAGCTGCTTGATGATACCAGCAGGACGCAGGTCAAAGTGTTTGCGAACCAATTTCACTAGATCTTCTTCGGAAACGGTACCTGTACCGAATGTATCTACCGCGATAGAAACTGGTTGTGCTACACCAATTGCGTAAGCAACTTGCACTTCGCATTTGTCTGCGAGACCAGCAGCCACGATGTTTTTCGCTACATAACGAGCTGCGTAAGCACCGGAACGGTCAACTTTAGTTGGATCTTTACCGGAGAACGCACCGCCGCCATGACGAGCATAACCGCCGTAAGTATCTACGATGATTTTGCGGCCAGTCAAGCCAGCATCCCCTTGTGGTCCGCCAATTACGAAACGGCCAGTTGGGTTGATGAAGTATTTGGTTTCAGCGTCCAACAGTTCAGCTGGAACAACTGGTTTGATTACGTGTTCAACCAGATCTTGCTTGATTTGCTCCAATGTTGTTTCAGGAGCATGTTGCGTAGAAATAACAATTGTATCAATACGAACTGGTTTGTCGCCATCGTACTCAACCGTTACTTGTGTTTTTCCGTCAGGACGGAGGTAAGCAAGTGTTCCGTTTTTACGTACTTCAGTCAAACGACGAGCCAACTGGTGAGACATGCTGATCGGCAGTGGCATCAGCTCAGGTGTTTCATTGCAAGCAAAACCAAACATCAAACCTTGGTCACCAGCACCAATTGCTTCGATCTCAGCGTCAGTCATTTTGCCTTCGCGTGCTTCTAATGCTTGGTCTACACCAAGTGCAATGTCAGCGGACTGCTCGCCAATTGCAGTAATAACACCGCAAGTGTCAGCGTCAAAACCGAATTTCGCACGGTCATAACCGATTTCACGAATGGTTTCACGAACGAGCTTTTGGATATCCACATAAGTGTTTGTAGTGATTTCACCTGCTACGAGAACCAGACCAGTAGTTACGGAAGTTTCGCAAGCTACGCGAGCGTTTGGATCTTTGGACAGGATCGCATCCAAGATGGAGTCGGAAATTTGGTCACAAATTTTATCCGGATGTCCTTCGGTTACAGATTCGGATGTAAACAGACGACGACCTTTTTGCAAAGCCATGAGAAAATACCTCCTTTGACCTCATACAAATAGTGTGGTAGCCGAGTCAGGATTTTATCTACGTAAACGCAAATAAAAAACCTTTTCCGTTTTTTAGGAGGAAAAGGTTTGAGCGTTTTTTGCTTCCTTCATCCTCTTATCGGCCAGAACAGATATCCGTTCTGCTGGTTAGCACCGCTCAAGATCGGTTGCCGGGCTTCATAGGGCCAGTCCCTCCGCCTGCTCTGGATAAGAGTATCCATTACGGATAATAGAATAATTGTTTTTTTCAGAGATGTCAATAGGAAAAATTTTACTTATAGTTGATACGCTTTGGAAAGTACCACCACTACCTCGGCGCGAGTTGCCCTTCCATTTGGTTTAAAGGAAGAACCATAGCCACTGAGCCACTTTCTAGATGTCAAAGCCTCAATAGCAGGAGAAGCCCAATGACTCGTTGGCACATCCTGATAATTTGAGCTACCACGGTTATACATCAAAACATCACGTGCCCGTGCGATCATTACCGCCATCTCTGCGCGCGATATCGGCTGATCCGGCTTCATTTCATTCTTCGGGTACCCTTGCAAAATTCCCAATTGATAGGCTACACCTAGATTGTGATACGCCCAGTGCCGCTTTTGCATATCCCGGAAGGTCGTCTTCCCAGTGTAGGTAGGCGCTACCTTAGATCCGGTCGCACGCATCGATTTAAGCAACATCGTCGCAAACTCTGCACGAGTCACTGCCTGATTCGGTTTGAACGACGCGTCATCAAATCCATTCACAATACCGCGAGAGCTAAGTCTGACGATCTCTTGGCGCGCCCAGTGGTTCGAAATATCGCGATAGCCCGCTATCAATTTCTGCTGCGTCACCGTGAGCCGGTACGATTCATATTTGAACGCAGTACCACTATTAAGACGTACATAATATTTTCCTGGTTGCAAACGCAAACCGATAATATCGTTCCCTTGCTTTGACAGCTCCGCTACCTCATTCGTCGAAGCAAGCGCATAGTCCATGTTTTGATCTCTGTAGAGCGCGAAACGAAAGCCGCTATCGACAGGAATGTACGGCGCTCGGAACGTCACATACGATTCATTATTCACAGTAAATTGGAACCAGTCGGAATCAGTAGCTATCGGTATCGTGCCTGACATCATTGTCCCACCGCTTAACGGAGACGCTTTTTGATAGGTGTCATTTGGCTCATTAAAATCTTTCTTTACCGGCGTGTATCCTAGATCCAGCTGATATTCGCCATTCACCGCATTGCGATTGTACTCACTCACACGGATGTAATACTTGCCTGGTGACACTTCTTTTTGGACGCGCTCTGTCGGATTGTCTATATTTCCGTTATCGTAGATAGGGTCCCAGACAACCACCTTTTTTCCGAGCTCTTGTTTACCGATACTCAGCAATAGATCGACACGCTTGTTATCAGGACTAACGGAGACATCCAAATGCCCGTATTCACGAACATAGTAGGAAAACCAATCCTGATCCCCTTCATCGTGAAAATTGCCTGTTACACTGATTTCGTTACCTACGAGCGGCCTTGCCGTCTCTTGCGTATCATTCGGTTCGTTACGGTCTGGATTGATGGTAAACTTACTCGTCAGCACATAGGTAAAAGAGTTGTTGACCCCTCCGTTACGCATTAAACGGATATTCATTCTTCCTGCCTTGACCGGAACCGTTATCGTATCCCCATTCCCGATGTACTGCGTAATCGGCTGACGATTCTCTGGGTAAAAGGTAGCTGCCATCGCTGAAGAAATACCTGAAGTTACTGTCGCTGTAAAGCTGACCTTCCCATCGTACGGGATGTCCATCTTCAGCCAGTCTACCGTGTCTTTTGGCCCCAAATTCCCACGTATCTGTGACTCGATCGGGAACGCTTTGGCTGAGTACGTCTGATTATTCGGCTCTAAAAAGTCATAGGATAAGGGCGTTCGAACTGCCTTGTCGACATTTAACAACCCGTATCCCGTTTTTCGGTCCCACCCCTTTTCCCCTAAATCCGTAGCCGTTTGATAAAGCAATTGTCTTACATCAAATGGACTCAGTTTGGGATAACGGGCTAGTATGAGCGCCGCTGCACCTGCTACTTGTGGTGCCGCTGCCGAAGTACCACTAAAAGAACCATATTTCCCCCCAAGCTTGGTCGTATAAACATTGAAACCAGGAGCTACCAGGTTCAGTTCAGGCCCTGTATTGCTTTGATACAGCACTTCATTGTTACTCCTTACAGCCCCTACCGCTACTACCGTGGGATAAGCAGCCGGATAAGCCACACGGCTACTCTCATTGCCACTAGCTGCAATCAGGACAGCTCCGCTTCTTTCCGCTCGTTGCACAGCATCCGCCAGTTCCTTGGTATAGGCCATACTGCTTAGAGACATGACGATGACTTTGGCTCCCCGGTCCAAGGCGGTATGGATGCCCTTTGTAAGAATCTCCTTCTCGGTTTTTCCGTTTTTGGCCAAAATTTTAATCGGCAAAATCTTGGCATTCCACAAGACACCCGATACACCAATACTGTTATTTCCGCTAGCAGCCAGTACACCAGTTACTTCTGTTCCATGTCCGTTATCGTCCTGGGCAGATCTCCCGGGATTGACAAGATTCACACCTGGCAGAAGGTTGTCCTTCAAATCAGGATGCTTATAGTCCGCACCGGAATCTAGCACCGCAATGATAATCTGTTCATTACTATTTACGACCGACCAGGCTTGGTGAGCTCTAATTTGACTCAAATGAAGCTGGTTACTTAAATAGTAATCATTTGATGCTGGTGGTGCTGCAGCATAGATCGTTTGGTTGTTTGCCATCACTAGCGCGACACTTATCGCAGTCGCCACTGACATGTTCACTGATTTTCTCATGTAAAACATTCCTTCCTTCTCTCCCCTGCAAAATGAGCAGTCTAAAAGGAATTCAGGTATTTATCTTCTCGACCTAGCATAGCGGATGAAAAGGGAGACATGCAACCCTGATCACCCATTATTTGGAACGTCACAACAGTACAAAACCCTTTTCACCATGGGCAAAAAGGGCTTTCTCCTTACTGTAACAAACCTTTATTGTCTTCCACTTCAGGTGCTACCTGAGCTTTTTCTTTTTTTCTTTGCTGTGCTTTCGGAATAAATGCAGTCAGTTCCGCCAGATTTACCTCTTCCTTTTTAATGGAGGAGAACGGAATATCAAATACCCATACACGATGGCTACTTGCTTCTACCTTCATGTTTTCCAAGGTGAAGTGTACACGCGCTACGGTATCGCCATCCTTATCATGAACGATAATCGGCACTTCGGTAAACTCCAGACGTTTTGCCAAACCATTACGGAAAGCAACGATGACTTTCAGGCCGTTATCTTCACCTGGCTTGATGTCGAGGACTTGCAAATCTACTTCGCCCTCTACAATCGGAGCCTTCTCTGCTGCCTGCTGCATGTATTGCTTGGACTCATCTGCACTCAGACCCAAATTATAGTTTTGATTCTCTTCTGCTTTGTGCTTTTTCGGCTTGAAATAGGTCAGCTTCAGAGGAACCTCTTTTTCAGGAATACGGTCGAACTCATCCCAGCGGAACATGAATTCCATCGGACGGCTGGCCATTTCCATCACTGGACCAGATGTGATCAGATCAAAAGTCTTGCTCGCGACTTCCTCTCCATCCTCCGTCACCAAAGACAACGGAAGCTTTTGCAGCAAAATGCTGCGGTCAGTCGCATTGCGAACGTAGGTAAGAACCAAGTAACCCTCATTGGTGACTTGTGTAAAGAATGGAATGATACCGACTTCGTTACGAACAACCGGAGGCATTTCATCATGCGCGTACTGCAAGAGCTCATGATCCGCTTCGTCCAATTGATCATCCCACGGACCGTTCAGCACCAAAAACAATTCCTTGGATTCTACACGGTTCGCAGATTGCTGCGGATCCTCTAATCCGGATACACCCAAATAAAACTCTTTATGAAGATTCTCATGAATATCTTCGCGTACTTGCTCCAAGCTCTCCTTGGAACCAAACCAATTTTCCAATAACCAACTCATAAGTCAACCTCCTCTTTCCCACACTCAAAAGTATTGCGCTCTATTCTACCTCAAGCGTCCATCTTTTCAGGTCGGCATCAGGCTTTTTCACTAAATTTGGCGGGAATACAATCAGCCACGGACGGCTGTAACCCGGCTTCACATTTATGCCGCTTGCGTTCAGCACGCCTGTTGCTACCAGATCACCATTTGCATCAGCAATCGTCAGCTTGATCTCATCTGGACGGTAATCGTGGCCCATCCCATTGCGGAAGAGCATCGCTGCTACCAAATGTCCTTCCTTTGTCATCCCGATATCAAAACCAGTAACCTGTACCGTATTAATCGGAATCATTGGCAAAGACTGCGTCAACGCTTCCAGACGATCCTTTTGGCGATCAGTCATGCGCTTTTCCATTTCGGGATCGAGCTCAAGATTACGAGGCCATACATGCGAATTTCTACCAGCCTTCATTACCACTTTCCAACGCTTAAAGGTGAAGTTATCATGCAGATAGCTCTCTTCCGGGAACAATACCTCCCATGGACGGCTGGTGTGCGGCGGAATTGCGCCCATATCTGACAAATCTACCTTGATCCGTGCAAACGCATTATCATCAAGATAAATCGCTAACCCAACGTTTTTAATCCGCACTGGCTTATTCGTGGAGTTACGGAAGAACATAGCTACTGTCATGCCGTTTGGCTGAGGGATCATGCTGAATCCCGTTACGCTAATCATGCCTTTACGAATCTCTGGCAATTCTTCTTGCAAAAAGCGCAGCGTATACTTTTTCTCGGAATCCAACTCGCTCTCCCAAATCGGGCTTAGAGACAATTCCGTACGGATCTTCTCAACTCCACCAGTAGACCCTTCCTGTTGCTCATTGCTTTCCATTTCGACCTCGGTGTTTTTCAACTCAGCGACATCGATGGCAGACTCTTCTTGAATATCTTCTTTTAGATCCTGTTGATCCTTACCTAAAAAATTCTTCATAAAGGAAAACATAGGTTACCTCCTCACACGTCCGTACACGAACGAAGCTCTCTTATCATCATAAACTTTTTTGACTGGCCTATGCAAATTCGCTCTCTTGCATCAGGCTTATTGGGGAATGTTTACTTTCCAACGAGACAAGTCCAGCTCTTCCTTTTGGATGCTCTCAGGCGGGAAAATGAACAGCCATGGCTTGCTCGTATTTGCATTTACAGTCAGGCTGCCTAGTTCAAACAGGCCTTCTGCCACTTTATCCCCGCTTGCATCATAGAGCGCCAGCGGCAACCTTTCGAAGGACAGCGACTGGGTAGAACCATTGCGAATCAAAAGCATCGCATTCAGATCACCACTTTCGGTTCTCCGAATCTGCACACTTTGTATATTTACTTCTCCCTCTTTTAGCGCAGGGAGGTTCTTCGCTAGTTCAATTAAGGACGTTTTTTGTTCATCTGTCAGCGCCTTAATCCAGGATTCCTCCAGCTCCAGCTGCTGTGGAAGAACCATCTTCTTCTGCGCCATCTCGAAGGCGATCTTCCAATTCACGAGAAGAACTTCTATCTGTAAAAAGTGCTCTCTGGCAAATACAAACGCCCACGGTCTTGCAGAACGCGGCGGAATTTCTCCAAGCTCGCTCAAATCAAAGGATTGGCGGGTAAACAGCTCCTGATCCCCAAACAGTACCACCAGCGTCATCTCATTCAGGCTAATTGGACGGTCCGTGCTGTTCCGGACGAATGCTACCACTTCAATCCCGTCGTCATGCGGAACAAGTGAAGTCCCTGCCAAGGAGATATTCCCTGGCTGCAACGGTTCCAGTTCCTGAGCCATAAAGGAGAGCGAGTATTTCTCTTGCGCCCCCAACTGCTTCTCCCACAATTCATGCAGCGAGAGTGTGGTGACGACGCCAGTTGAATCCTCATGTACCTGTTGCGCATCCTGATGAGACTGTTCGGTATCAGCAGCGGAAAGAATCGATTCCTCCTGAACCTGCTCCCGCACCTCATTGGTTGTCGGTTTTTTCCCCGTTAAATTCTTCAAGAAGGATAACATATCGTCGCTCCCAACTTTTCTCTACATCTATATATAGTAACATTCGTCATCCACTATAGCATAGTGACATCCTTTTGCAACATAGAAAACTTGGCATTCCAAGCTGAAAACAAACGGCTTTTGCAACCTTTTCATTGCTCCATTCGTACTGTTAGTTATGTTAGGATACCCGTACGTAACAGGGGATGTCAAGGAATGGAAGGATGGATGGTGGGGCAAAAAAGGAGAACCTGGTTTACTCCCGCCTCAAGGACCGTTTCTTAGTCTGTTTAATCCGTGCAAACACCTTGGATCGTACACCGTGTCTTCGTTGCATATTTAATGAAGAAGAATTTTTATGCTCTCGATCCGGAAGACTCCATGTATAACATTTCCATAATGAGTTAAAGTTTACAATGCTGTTTATTATTGATAAAATGTAAGGGTCTAAACAAATAACTTGGGGAATTTCTTTTTGGCCAACTGCCTTGTGCAGTTGGTTCTTTTTTTGTTGATACAGGAAAGAGCCTATCACGAACGCGACAGGCTCTTTCTTCCATACCTTCGATCTGATGAACCTTGACTTGGACAAATGGATTTTTTCAGTTCCTTCTATATATACGGATGATTTGATCAGTAATGTCATCTCCGGCACTGCTTGTATTCGCGTTAATTACAGGAATTTTTAACATTTTTGTATATGCAGAGGACTATTCGCTAATAGAATAGTCCTTTTTATTTTTACCAGATTTATTATGCTAGTTTTCTTAAACATCAACTTCCCAAGGCAAAACTACACTTCCATATTGTGGGGATTTCCATTACTTAGCAATCAGCTACATCCATATTCCTTTTTTCTACAAATGATGGGTAACATGGACCCTATGAAAATACTGGTAGGACGTGATTTGCTGGAATTGGTGAACAATTAGAAATTATTGTAAGGGTTAGTGCTATTAACGGTACAACTGTTGAAGTTAAATTCAACAAAGAAGCAGATGCTGTATCTTTGTTCAAAAATGGCAAAGATGGCGATCTCGTTGATAATGTAGTAACTCTCAAAGCTATCGACGATACTGTTGGTGCTGGTACATTGAAAGGTAAACTGAGCGAAGACGGAAAAACTTTGACTGTAACTACAGCAAATGCAGTTTCCAAGCGTTACAACGTAGTTATCGATGGCATCAAAGCTAAAGATGGCTCTGCTTTCGTTAAATACGATGATGTTGTAACATTCGCTGCTGACACAACTGCTCCGTCTATCGTTTCCACTGTAAAAGATTCCGCTAGCACTTTCACTGTTACATTCTCTGAGCCAATTAAAGAAATCGGCACTGTGACATTCAAATATGCTGACGGTACTCCTGTTGCAGATGTTGACGTTACAAAAGAATTTACTGCTCCATCTAACAAAGTGACTTTCACTTTGACTTCTAATATCGCAGCTGGTAAAACAGTAATTGCGACATTGATCGGTACGCAAGACACTGCGAGCAACCTGCTCACTCCAAACCCTGCAACTGTAACTATGGTTAAAGGTGCATTGGACGGAGTAGCTCCAACCGTTTCTGCTATCGCACAAACAGGTGCAGATACTTTGACTGTCAAATTCTCCGAGCAACTCGTTAAGAACCCAGCTATTAAAATCGGTACAGAAGTAGTTGCTGCCGATAAAATTGTGAAGGATACAACTGATCCTACTCTTTATCATGTAACAGCTCAAGGTGTACTTGAGGGTGTTCAAACTGTTGTAGTTTCTGAATTCCATGACCTCAGCGGTGAAGCTGGTAAAGAAACTAGCAAAGTTGTAGAATTTACAAAAGATGCAGTTGCACCAAAAGTTGCTTCTTCTAATGTAGTTGTTGATGCTACTGATAGCAAGCAATATCTGGAACTGACATTTGATAAAGATGTGAAAGTTGCTGATAATGCAACAGTAGCTGGTAAAGGTTCTTATGTTAAAGACCATATCACCTACGAAATTACTGCAGCTGGTACACCAGTAAAACAAGATGCAACTAACAAGAAAGTAGTTCGCGTAAACCTGGATGCTTTCTTGGCAGTCGACACTGATGTTGAAGGCGCTACTTACAACCTCGACCTGACTTTCGCTAATGTAACTAGCGGTACAGATGTAGCTGTTGAACCAGCTAAATCCACATTCACTCGCGGTAAAGATGGTGTACCAGCTAGTGGTGCAGTTGCGAAAGTAACTGATGTTAAGCAAGGTACTGACAACAACAAAGTAAACGTTACTTTTGACCAAGCAGTAGACGGAGCTTCAGCTACGAATGCAGCTAACTACAAAATTGACGGCGCTGTTGTTGAATCTGTAACATTGCTGCCAGTAGACGCTACAGCGAAGACTCAAGTTGCAGTACTGAACTTGAAAGCTGGTTCTAACGAATTTACTGGAACTCGCAACATCAACATCTCTGATGTGAAAGCTCTTGGTTCTACTAAAGTGATGGAGCCATTCCACATTAACACAGTATCTCTTAATGAGAACGTTGCACCAGTTGTAGTTTCTGCTATCTTGACTGGAACAACTGAAATCACTTTGACATTCTCTGAAGCAGTTGCGGATGGTACAGAGGATGATTTCGAAGTATTGATTGAAGGTAAATCTCAAGCAACAGCTGAGAATGTAAAAGTTGCTGTTGATGCAAAAGCTACCAACACTGCTAAAGTAACAATTGCATCAGTTGGTGAAGACAACAAACTCGCTAAAGGTATCTCTCTGAAGGCATTGACTTCGATCGATGTGAAAGATACTGCAGGAAACGTTTTGTCCGTTCCAGCTAACATCGTTGTTACTAAGTAATCGAAACATTACTTCACAAGCTCTATAATAAGAGCAAAGGAAGTAGAAAAAGCACCCCATACGCAGAAATGTGTACGGGGTCTTTTTTTGACCGCCTTAAAAATATTTGTAATCCGTTGCAAATGTTGGAAGAGGCTAACGCAGTCATGCGCTAGCCCCATTCATTTTTGGCTGCATGTAACTGAAAACTTATAATATTTCCAATGACATAACACTTTGTTTTATTGTATTTGAATATCCAAAAAACGGTTATACTTAAAGTATTGCCCTTACCTTACAGGTACTCTTATTACTTGCGTACACTGGCATTCATGGTGGTGTTTTGAGACAAATGGTCTTAACTCAAGCAATAAATATTTTCTTGCAATACCTATCTTCAATTGGCCGGAGTGAACAAACGATTACGGGTTATAAAAAGGATTTGTCATACTTCACCCGTTTCCTGGAAAGCAAATACAACTGCGAACCATACATCGACGAAGTATTGGTAACGGATATCGAAGATTTTCTTCTTTATCTTAAAACAGAACGTGCCTATGCTCCTGCCAGCAGACAACGTAACCTTCATACTTTCCGTTCATTCTTTGCTTATGCACAGAAAAAAGAATGGGTTCCCCGGAATATTGCATTGTCAGTTGAGAAAATTAAGGTTCAGCAAAAAGAAAGAACATATTTGGAAGAAGCAGAGGTAGACGAGTTGGTTAATGAAATTGATCACCCACTCATTAGACTCGTCGTCATGGTTCTTTACATGACTGGTATGCGAATTTCAGAGTGTCTAAACCTGAAAGTCGATGAAGTGAAATGGGATCAACAAGTAATTCATGTAGTGGCGGGTAAGGGAAACAAGGATCGGTTTATTCCCATCTCCCCTCGTTTACTACCGGTGTTGAAGGAGTACGTACTTCATCATCGACCTGATACTAATTCCAATCGTTTTTTTTGTACAAAAAAAACGGGTAAGCTTTCTCCGGTTTACGTGAATCGTGAAATTACAGAAGCAGTCAAACGATTAGGCTGGAGCAAGAAAGTGACGGCGCATATCCTCCGCCACAGCTTTGCAAGTCAGTTAGTTAAAAAGGATGTTAATCTGGTTCAAATACAAAAGCTTCTAGGACATTCATCTTTGAACGTAACCAGTATTTATACTCACACCAATTTAGATCAGCTACGAGATGCGATCAGCCATTTGTAGGTGAGAGTATAAAAAATCCAAACACTTTAAAAGAGAGATATAGGAGTGTAGAGAGTGGATATACGTACAGAGAAAAAACCCATCTATGATGAGCGTGTCAATGAGATATTGCGAGGCATGGTTGAAGGAAAAACGCGGGATGAGTTAGCAAAGGAACTGGGACATAAGAATTACAAGACGTTAGATATATACATGCGTCGTAAGAACTTTATGTGGGATCGTTATAAACAAGCCTATGTACCTATACATACAAGTACTGAGAAGTGGGACCCAAGTAAGGATTTAATGAAGTCTTCAATGGAGTCGACGATTCTCTCGCTCTTTCAGGAAGAAGGAGCAGATGCGAAGACGATTGCCAAGCGTATGGGCTTTCAGGATCATCGGGAGCTGGCAACATATATGAAGGCAAAAGGATACAAATGGTGTTCTGATACGAAGAACTATGTGAAGGAATACGGGAAACTAACCGATAAGGAAATGCAACATTACGAAGCAATATCATCGGATGAAAACCCGCTGGAAGAATTAGAGGAGCCTTTTGGAGCGTCTAGAATTGGTCTCATGGGCTCTAACCAGATGGATCAATATCTTTCCCTACTCGAACTTTTGGAGCGTAACAGAGGCCGTCTAATCGATCTGATCGTCCCTGGCTCGGAATCAGGGAAAGTTCCTCGATATGCAGTGCCTGGAGTCTTCGTTACGAAATCCGTTCATATGACAAATACACTCGATCAAATGGTCCGTGAATACAGTAAGGAAAAAAATATTAGTCAGAGAGATATTTTTGCTGTGGCATTGATTGAGTTTTTTAAGCGATATGGGTATGAGAGAGAGATCAGTACGTTAATTGGTAAAGTGTAAGTCAAATAGCCTTCTAGTCCCTGTGATTTACTACGGGATTTGGAGGCTTTTTATTGTTATATCATACACGCATAGCGAATCGCTTGGATAGAGGCATTGGACCTACAGTACATCGGAGATTTTGGCCCATTCTGAATGTGTTAACGAGAGAAAGAGCCTGGCTCTGAGAGGCAGACTCTTTCGAAGAAGTATGGATTTAAAACCTTCTGATTGAAAACTAATTACTCGTTACTGTAGTTGTTATATTTTGGTCTGCTACTGTTTTCGTAGACGTAAATGTTACTTTCGCTCCAGAAACCGCGATATTCTGACGGAATATCCCTTTTCCATTGTTGATTGCTTGAAAAGCAGACGCAATTTTGTCTGCTATGTCAGAAGGTGTTTCTGTACCTTGTAGGGGAACCGTACCGTCTCATTCAAATAGTTTCCATCGGTAAGTTAACACTCAAATCCTTCGAGCCAGAACCAGCCTCAGTAATTTCAAGTTTATTTACCTCAGCTACTCCGCCCGTACGAGTAACGCCCTTTCTCCATTCCGAACCTACTCCAGTGACACCCGTCGCGTCAAGATCTTCTAACGTAATGGTAATATCTTTGTCTGCCTCTTGTGTTGGTTCATTAATATAAATAGTCATACCACTTCCTGTAATATGATAATCAAATCTCAATTCTTGATTAATCGCATCCAACAGCTTGTAGAAGACCGTTGTAGTATTGTCATTCATGTTCACCGTTTGAATAATGTCTTTTTGAGTCTGACCATCATCAAATACAACCTTAATCCTTCCGTCTTTATTTGCACCTGTTAAAATCTCTAACTGATTCGTCTCTTCTGAACCGCCGGTCGGTGCCATACCTTTTACTACTTCCTTCGCATTCCAGACAATCTCGCTAAACGTAAAAAAGGACTGCAGACATGATCTCTCTGCAATCCTTTTTGGATATCTCGTTCATTTGTAGATTTGAGAAACTACAACGCCCATTGTAAGTTCTCGTATCCTTCTTATCCGCTGACTGGGTTCCTTCGCTCCGGCCAGTTTTCTCCTCCCCGCCTGTGTTGCCACTACGGGTACAAACGGCAAGCCATCCACACTACTACGAACCCGCTGCCATCTTATCAGCCTCACTGGTGCTAACCCACCTCTTCTGATAAGACTTCAAACGTTCCACCTTGTCTATCCCTTGTTTTGCTGACCTTAGGTCCCCACTATACAATCCGAGAAAAACAGGTTTAACAGCCTGAATTGTTCCTGTTTCGTCTGTACGATCTCGCGTACATCGACTGTTGTCAAACCCCTAGCGCTTCACTACCTGGCAACAGCTATCTCGTATTGGGTCACCATGGATTCGTCGCCTGACCATAGTCAACTTTTAAGGAGCCCCGCCTTGCCTCTCAGCAAGTACGACTTCACCTGACTTCACGGGAGCAGTTGGTATAGGACTGCTTTCCGTGCAGGAGGATTAGGCACATGAGTCATAGGCTGTTCTCATGGATTGGAGTTGCACCAATCTATTCTACAAGGTAGTTAGAGGAAATCCTCAGACAAGGCGTTATGCCAAGTCTGAGGGAAGTCCTCCACTTCTTTCACTCAATTGAGTTTATGAAGTAACGTTTCGTAATTTTATTAAGGAGCTTTCACTACAGCAGCTTTAAATGCAGCGACAGCTTCAGTAAGAGATGTTTTTGCATCATCTAATTCAAGTTTTGTTGCAGTTGCTTTATCATGTACCGATTTAGCAGTGTCGATTGCAGCTTTCAAGGTATCTTTGCTACCAACAGGGTAGTTTCCTGGATCTGTTCCTTCGACTGCATTAGTGTGAAGCTCATTTGCAGCAGTAATTTCTTCATTCAATGCATTTTTAGAGGCTGCAAGCTCAGCTTCAAGCTCAAGTGCTTTAATTTGTTTTACAGACTCATCCAACTTTCTAACAACACCTGCTGGAATAGAATCTTGTTGAGCTGGTTTTAAAGCTTTGTAATCAGCTTCAGCGTTAGCTACCGCTTGTTTGTGATCCAAAGTAAGATCAGCTTTTGCAGGAAGAGCGTTTACTGCATCAACTACTTTTTTAATTGCATCAGCAGAACCAGCATCACCTTCCAACTTTTTGATCTGTGCAACAGCAGCATCCAGTTTATCAACTATTGCTTTTGTAATAGAACCTTGTTGTTTTGCATCAAGTTTATCATATGCTGCTTTTGCCTCGTTTACTTCAACTTTATTGTCAAGAGTCAACTTGTCTACTGCAGGGAGTGCATTAATTTTTTCTACAACCTTCGCAACTACAGCTGCAGATTCATTTACTTCTTTAATTGCATTCTGAATATCTGTTGCGTTCGTTTTACCAACCAAAGCTTCTTTGTAAGCATCGATGTTAGTCTCAACGATTGTCAATTTGAGAGTGTTTGCATTTGCTTTCAAAGCTGAAAGAAGAGCATCTTTCGAACCGGACATAGCAGCTACAACAGCGTCTACAGCAGCTTGTTCAGCAACTCCAGTCAATTTTATGACTGCGCCACCAAGGTTAGCCGCGTTAGGAACGAAGGTGTTACCTGGAATATCTTGTACATTCAAGTTAGATGATTTAGGTGTCAACACAGTTTCTTGAGCTGTATCAAGAGCACGGTCGAGTGTAAGTCTGATTACTTTTTCAGTGGCAGTAGAGGATTTAATTCCTACATTGGATCCACCGTTAGTAATTACAAAGTCATTCTTGTAGAGTGCAGAGTAACCTGTTGCAAGGTTTTCAGAGAAAGTAATTTCAATTGTTGTAGCATTTACAGCAACTACTTTGTCATTTGTAAATGTTGGAGCAAACTTATCTTCCAGAGATTTGTACGTGTCACTTGGGATTTTGTTACCCAGCGGATCTTTCGTACCAATTCCACCTTGCGCTTCCGTTATAAGGTTATTAGCTACAGCACTATCTACGGTACCTGTTGGGAAAGTAAGAATTACTTTAGCACCATCAATCTCTGCATTCTTATCTTTGTTCCAAACTTTCACGTTTTGCAAGATACCTGTAGTAGCATTTGTACCATTGTACATGAAGTCATTTGCTTCAATGAAAGATAGTGGCTTATCGTACTCAACAGTGATTGTAGTATCGTTGGTTGCTGTTGCACGCAAATATTTTGGTGTCAATGTATTTGATGCACCGATTTGAACATAATCTACGATGCCAGTTGTGAAGTTACCAGCAACGTCTTTCACTTGTGCAACTCGGATCTCATCGTTAGCGCCATCCAAAGCATCGTATTTAGAAAGGTTTGGTAAATCGATTGTAACAGACTTATTATCATCAGCTGCTACAAGCGTCGCTTCAGGTGGCAATGCTTCATAGCTACCGCCATCAACTTTCAATTGATAGTTAGCTTTGTTGGAAATGCTTGCGCGATCCATTGGTTCGTTAAAGCTAACTTTAATAATTTTTTGAGCATAATCATAGAGTACAGCAGTTGGTTTTTCTGGAGCAGTAGTATCAACAACATTAAAGGACTTAGATACTGTGTTAATAACGTTTCCAGAAGCATCCATTACATTTGCAACTTCAACAACGTAGGTTCCACCTGGTAATGCAGTAGAAAGATTGATGTTGTAAGTGTATGCTTCGCCTTGAGCTGTAACATTATAAATAGTACCAACTTTGTTTCCAGCAGCATCTCTGATGGTGTAGTTAGCAGTATTCGTTACGCTCTGACCCATAGCCTCATTAAATACTACTTTAATAGTTTTGTCATTCGAAGCAGTGATGGCCTTAACTTCTGGCTTAACAAGATCAATAGCTCCATCTACAGTAAAGCGGAACTCTGTAGCGGATTTGTTACCATAAAGGTCAGTAACTTGTTCTTTTGCAATCGTGATTAAGTTAGCGCCTTTAGACAACAGGTTATCTCTAGAGATACGTATTGTCTTTCTATCGTTTGTACCTGGTTTGTAGTCAATTTTAGTAGGGAAGTCTCTTTGGTTTGTTCCGTTAATAGAGATATGTTCTTTGCCAGGCCTGTTAACTGCTTCATCGAAAGTAACATCCAATGTGTTGAGGTTAACAGCTGTAGCGTTCACAAAAACAGGACCAGTTGTATCATTAACAACAGAAACTGGTTTTGTTACTTCATCTACAAAGAAGCCAGCATGGTCTTTAATTGTTGCACCTTTAATAGTTAAGTTGTGCGATCCTGCAGGCAGGGCAACGCCAAAGTTCAGTTCAAGGACAGTATCCTTTGCTGGAGGTTCTTGATCATCCCAGTTCTGTCCTGTGAATCCAAAAGCAGACAGATCCAAGTTGTTCAGCTTGAATGCTGCAGGTGAAACAGTTTTGGGATCTACTGGTTCACTGAACTCAACAACAATCTTTTTGTTACCGAAAATCGTTACGTTCTTAATAGTTGGGAACGCAATATCGGTAAAGAAGAGTTCTTTTGCAGTGTCAGCAACTTTGTTTCCGTTCTTATCAAGAACGTTTTTAACTGTCAGCGTCAATTTTTCTTGTTGCTTCTTAGCTACAGAATATGTGATACGAACGGTTTTACCATCAGCTTGTAGCTCAGCTTTCGCTACACCTTGTGAAATTGGCACAAGGTTTTCGAGGTAGTTTGCAATGTTAGTTGCGGAAGCAGTTTCCACTTCTTTATTGAACACCACGTCTACTTGCTTCAGGTTAATAGCACTTACAGATTCAACTTTCAGGTCACCTGTAGGAGCTGGGTCAACTTTAGATTTTGCATCTTCTGTACCGGAAGTAGTACCATCGAGGGTTACTACATCATACAGGTCAATGAAATCTTCTTTTAGCAGTTTATCTTCATAAGCTTTTTTGCGACCTAGATCAAGAATCTCTTGAAGGAAAGCACCGCGGCCTTGGTTGTCAACTTGTACAACCGCTTTTGGTCCAGCAAGGCGAACATTAGCCAAGAAAGATTTTCTTGCTTCTTTGGTCATGTTCAATACTACATCAGTAGAATAGAATTTTTTGACGTTTCCACCCATGTAAACACCCGCTTTAGGTGCTGCAAAAGCGGAAGCTGCCATGCTAGCTACTACTGCAGTCGAGAGAACTGAAAGGACTACTTTTTTATTCACGTACTACCCCTCCGTAAGTTTGATAGGAAGTTCTATTTTTATAGGGCATTTAGAACATAGAGGGGATATCCCCCCTCTATGCTCCCAATACTATACTTCTTTGATAAAAGTGTTGCTCTTAAGCTTCTTCGAATTTAACAGAAGCTGTATCGGTCTCACCTTTAGCGTTAGTCACTTTGACTTCGCCTTTAGTTGGTTTAGAATCGTCTTGAATGTAGTATTGAACTTTCCAACCGTTACCTTCTTCGATCATCTCATAAGTAGATTTGTCTACTTTTTTGCCTTCGATGTAGAGAGCGAAGTCTTTAACATCGGAACGAGAGAAGTCTTTGTTCAGTTCAACAACTACTTGGAGCAGACCAAGGGAGTCTACTGCTGTACCTTTGAAGCTGGATGGAAGAGCATCCCACTTATCATTACCTGGATCCGGCTTAGCTGGCTCTTGCTTCAAGAATGCTTCTGCTTCATCTGCCAGTTTTTCTTTACGAACTGTCTTCTCGTCGGAAACGATCACAACGAAGTCGTATTTAGTACCGGAGATGTCAGCGCTGTCGATCATTACAACGTAGTCGCCATCGCTAACGCCATCTGCTTTGCCGTATTTATCGAACAGATCGAAGTAAGCTGTAGCAGATTTGATGCTAGCTTTCTTCTTGTTGTCGTCAGCATCTTTGTAAGTGATGGTGTCTTTGTTTACATCAGTAACCAAACCAACGACCATTTTGTCGATGTTTGCTTCTTTCATGCCTTTTTCGTCAGTTACTTCTGCCAGCATCTTTTCTTTAGGCTTGATGTTAACTACTTCAACTACATCGTTAACAACAACTTCTTCGTTGGAATCCAATGTGAATGCGATGAAGTCGTGACGATTAATACCTCTGTCTTTCAGATCGTCATTATCGCCATTCAATTTGTATTCTTTCTCAACAACCTTATCGCCATCTTTAACCCATACTTTGATGGTGTCTTTACCGCCAGCGCGACCAAATTCGTTCACTTGACCGTAGATAGAGTCGCCATCCAAACCATCACCATCAATAACGAAGATTGCTTCTACTTCGTCTTTATCGTTAATAGTGTAGATTACAGACAGGTCGTTTTCATCAGCAACGGTTTTGAACTTCGCAGTTTTAGCGTTTTTCAGTTCTTTAGTACCTTTTGTTTTGCTCTCTTCCAAATCACCAGTCATGTTGAAGACAGCTGTTTTGTCAGTAACTTCGTAGTCGCCAACCATATTGTCGTCTTCATCAGCGAGGTCATCCCAAGCTTTGCCGGATTCCGCTTCAACTTTTACAGGTTTCAGCATTTCAACTTTGGATGGGTCGCCATTTGAATCAAGAGTTACCTCTACGAGCAAAGTGTCTTTGCCTTTGCTAGGTACCAAGATGTCTTTCAGATCATCTTCGTTCATGTTGTCTCTGCCGTAGTTTTTGCCCTCGAAGTCATAAATGTCTTTAGCTTTGAGGCTAACATTTCTTTCTTTACCTTTTTGCATCAACACTCTGAAGTTGTAAGTATCTTTGCTTGGGTCGTAAATAACTCCACGAGTGATGATTGCTTTTTGTTTGCGATCGTCGATAGCATCCTTAGTTTCGATGTGACGAACACGACCAGAAGCATCCAGGTACAGTTTTACTGTTTCGTCGTCCAAGCTGTCAACCAGATCCCAGTGATCTTTGTCGATGTCTTGAACATCTTTGTTACCGTCATCGGAGAAAGTAACACCTTCGTAAATGCGGTATGGTTTGCCTTCAATAACCAAGCGGACGTCGTTGCTGTTACGGGTATTAACTTTTTCTACTTTACCTTCTACTGGGGTATTAGTAGCGAATACCAGCAGTTTGTCTTCGTCGCCATCAGCGTAGTATACGCTGTAAACCATGCCTTCTGCCAGATCGCTGAATTTAGATGGTTTACCGTTGATGAATACCAAGAAGTCTTTACCTTCTTCTTTGCCTTCCAGATCGCTAAACTTGTCGTTATCACGGTTCGTGATTTTCTTATTGTCAGCATCGATTTTAGCGATAACTTCGGAACCGTATTTAACGCCTTCGTCTTCTTTGTTAATGGATTGGTCGTCAATAACGTGGATGTAAGCAATCTCGTTATTGTTGTCCAGAACAACTTTTGCACCAAAAGTGTAGCTACCTTTAGAGTTGTCCTTGATGATATCTTTCAAACCATCAACTGCATCGTTGAATCGAGTAAAGTTGTAAGTTACTTGGGTGTTTTTGTTGAAGCGGTAGCTTTTTTCGCTAGCGTCCAACTCCAATTTCAGATCAGACAGATCAGAATTTTTCAGATCATCTAGATCTTTATCGTCAATAGTTTTGCCTTTCAAAGTGAACTCGCCTACGCGGTCCATGATAACTTCTTCGTCTGTGGAACCTTCCATCCAAACGATTACTTTTTCACGGTTGTCTTTGATCCACACTTGTACGTGTTGACCAGCGAAATCGTTAGCGTTGATACCGTCAGCTACTTTGTAAGTAGTGTTGCCGAGACCAGCGTCTTTACCGTTCAAAGTAACTTCGTTAGCTTTGATTTTGCCCAGACCGATAGCTGGTACGTTAGTTACCAATGGCAGATCATTGCTGTCGTTGCCAGCATCTTGAGACCATTCCATGTCACGAACAGTAACTTTCAGGTATTTAGTCAAGAGAGTTTCTTTCGTGGTTTGGTGACGGACGTCAGTACCGTATTCCAGTTGCTCCATCAGGTCTACGCGAAGAGCGTTGTCGAGCATTTTGAAGATTTCGCCACGAGTTGCTGCAACGTCAGGAGTAGTGATGTTTCTAGCAATGTTCAGCTCGGAAGCTTTGGCGATCATGCTGTTAGGCCATACACCCTTAACGGATGGCTCATAACCCAGTGCACGAACGATCATAGTTACAGCTTGAGCATAAGTAACTTGGTCTTGTGGTTTGAAAGTTTTGTTCGGGAAACCTTTAATGATTTCTTGGCCGGAAGCTACGTTTACGAAACCAGCAAACCAATCAGTAGATCTTACATCTGAGAAAGTAGTGTTGAATTGTGCCAATTTCGCACCTTGCTCAAGTGCGCGAGCACGAACAACCAGAGTAGCGAACTCTGCACGAGTGATAGTTTTGTCTACACCGTATTCGCCGTTGCCATAACCTGATACCAGGCCAAGAGCTTCCAAGCGTTTTACGGTTTTTTCCATATCAGCGTCCATTTTAGGAGCTGTAGTTGTAGTTGCTGCTTCTTCTGCTGCGAAAGCCATTGGAGCAACAGTAAGTGCGAGTGCACTAGCTAATACACTGTTAACGACCTTTTTCATAACCTTGTGTTCTCCTCCTCTAGTATAAACAAATTGTTCTTGGGGAATATTTGTTGTTAATCTATCTTTCTTTTTAAAGCCCGAATCCTGCAAGCGCGTGTCACCTCCTTTCGCAGGAAAGCCTCGCTTTTTGTGTTAAAAATCTCTAGTATATTCAGTATTGTGTAAAATGCAACAATCACTAGTGTAACACAACTGCTAGAATTCGTGAATCTTTTTTACACAATTCCCCGTTTTTCGTGTGACATCCTATTAAACGCCTGAGCGAATCAAAAGTTGCGGCGCCTTCGAAAAAAATTTAAAGTTTTTTTCGTGGTTCGTTATTCACCTGTCCATTATGTACGAAGTGACATCCGCCACTATCCGTATTATAGGGGACATATGGCGGACTGTCACGACTGAACCTTTTTCCAATTTGGTTCAAAACCTCATAAATCTTGCTTGAATTAGGTTAATTTCCTAATGCATTTTCAAAGTTTACGACAGCCAAGTTGTAAGACAGGACAGCTTTTTGGTACGCATTCTCACGAGTAGAAAGTGCTTCTTCCGATTGAATGACTTCCAATGTCGTCGCGAGTCCATTTTCATAACGCAAATTTTTCAAACGATAGCTCTCAGCAGCAGAGTCCTTTGCTGCTTTTTGGAAGTCAATCGCCTCGCGAGCTGTATTTAGATTGAGGTAAGCCTGCGTAATGTCTTTCGAAACGGTACGTTTTGCTTCTTCAATGGCAAGCTTCGATTTCTCAACGTTGTTGCGAGCTTTTTGACCAGCAAGTGTGGAAGCCGCAGTATACTCGGTGATCAGCTTCACATTCAATTCTGCCAGCTTGAGTTCTTCCTCTTCTTTTGTAATCTCCAAACGTTTAGAGAGGGCCTCCTTCTCGGCATCTTTCAGGGTGATCGAGATTGGAGCCATTTTCTTATTGGCAGAAACGATTTTCCATTCTTTTTGCAGATCAACGCCAAGGAAATCATTCAGATTCATCATGGCAATTTCCAGGCTATTTTCCGCGTTCGTCAAATCAGCCTTTGCACCAGCTACGCCCATTTCTGCTTCAAGGACGTCTGTCTTCGCGTTCGTTCCTACACCAAATGCAGCCTTGGCTACTTTCAGTTGTGCTTCAGCACGGGCCAAGCTTTGTTTTTTCAGGTTCACGTCATCTTGAGCAAAAATCAGTTTGTAATAGACATCTTGTGCGCCCATCTTGATTTTTCCTTCTGTAGACTTAACAGCGAGGGCATTCAGCTTCCTGGTCATTTCACTTGTGGCGCTGCTCACATACTTTCCCTGTGCATCGCTCAAGGATTCCAGCATGTCTGCTGTTATTTGTGCCGTGCTTCTATAGGTCATTGAGTTGCTAATATCTGCATTTTTCGCATCCAAACGAGCATTTTGCAATGTGACGTTGGTTTTCAAAGCTTGTTCAATCGCTTTATCCAACGTCAACTCATCTGCTGCGGCAGTATCAGGCGTTGTCGTATTATCTTTGGCTGTCTCAGCCGCTACTTTATCGGTAGATGCTTGTACAGTGGTAGGTGCCTTTGCTTGATCGGAGCCTGTATTCGCAGATGCTGTCAAGGTTCCTGCGCCAAGTGCTGTTGTTAATAATGCCGCCAAACTGATAGACATCCATTTCTTTTTCGAATATGGAAAATTCACTGAACTCCACTCCTTTATTTTATATTGAGCATAAAATTATTAACCACATTAAATATGTGGTTTGTCCCAAGATCACTATATCACAGAGTTATCCTTCTCACACGCAAAATTATGCCATACCAGCATTTTCATAAGGGAATCATAAGTAGCTCCTCCCTTTCCTTTTTTATTCCACATGCACCACATAGAGTACTACGATTATGTGTCAAAAACATTTCAGTATTCGCCAACATTTCTTTGGCATGCTATCCTTTTCTTGAGGTGATAGTACGATGCTTACCCAATACAAAACCATCGCTGGCTACGGTGAGGACTATATCGTCATTGAGCGCTCCCGTTTTATCGGATATGCCCAGCGGGTTACCACTGAGGAAGAAGCGACTGCATTTATCGCGATGATCAAAAAGAAGCACTGGGACGCTACCCATAACTGTTCCGCTTTTGTCATCGGTGAAAACGACCAGATTCAGCGCTCGAGTGATGATGGGGAGCCTAGCGGTACGGCAGGCAAGCCGATCCTGGAATGCATCAAGAAAAACGGCGTGAAGGATACGGTCGTGGTCGTCACTCGCTATTTCGGCGGAATCAAGCTGGGGGCTGGCGGACTCGTTCGGGCTTATACAGCTGGAACGGTCACTGCATTGAAGGCTGCAAA
Source organism: Brevibacillus antibioticus (assembly GCF_005217615.1). NCBI lineage: Bacteria > Bacillati > Bacillota > Bacilli > Caryophanales > Paenibacillaceae > Brevibacillus > Brevibacillus antibioticus. Next base: position 5,375,666 of record NZ_SZNK01000001.1, on the reverse strand, counting down.
GATCGTGGTGCACACGTTGCATCAGACGATCTCTGTCAGCGTGGACTATACGTGGTGGGGCAAGGTTGAGAACGAACTGCGTCTAGGCGAACATCGCGTGAGTGGTACGGATTTTACAGATAAGGTCACGGCACATGTGCTAATCCCTGAGGGTGAACAGAATGAGTTTGTCGCGCGGATGGTTGATTTGACGAATGGACAAGCTCAGATCACGCTGGGGGAGAAGGAATATGTGGAGGTTCCTGTAGACGCGGTTGGAGATGTGGAAGAAGAGTAATTTTTCAATGAAAAAAGCTGAAGAGGCGATGACCTCTTCAGCTTTTCTTCTATTATATATGACGAAATATCTCGGCTTACTGCTTAGGCAGCTTTTTGAGTTGGACCATGATGCGAATCGTGATCATCGCCATTTCAGCACGAGTGAGGTCTCCTCTTGGTACAAATCTAAACGTTGGCTTCTTAGCCGATGGATCGTTTGCCTCACCGTTCATAATTTTGGCTTTGGATACAGCCAATACAGCTGGTGTTGCATAGTGCCCGGTCAGTTGGCCATCTGTATACATCTTGCCAAGCGCGATTGCCGCTGCTTCCGGAGTGCTAAGCTTTAAGTTCATTGCACGAGCGACGATAATCGCAGCTTCTTCACGCGTAAGCGAATCATCTGGATAGAAAGCACGCGGATCTTTTCCGCGGATAATACCAGCACGCGCCGCTGTTTCAATGTACTTGTACTGGTAATTCCAATCATCATCACTAGGTCGTACATCAGTAAAGGTAGGCTCTGCTGGGTGGTTTTGTCTACTGTCTGTGTACGGACCATCGTTGATTGGCAGGTCGAGTGCTTTCACAATCATGGTCGCAAACTCACCACGAGTGATTTTCAACTCTGTACCGAATCCACTACCTGGTGCATCGGCCATAATTCCTTTTGCGTAAAGCGTCTCAATAGCGTCACGCGCAAATGGATGCGTGATGACATCGGAGAACGTTTCACGTGTTTTCATGACCATGTAATAACCGAATCCTTCGAATGGTACTGTTACAGTCTTTTTGGACGTGTTAACTACCCCACCCAGGTTGATCCACTCATCCCCGTTGTTGTAGAAGACTGTCAAAATATTGTTGGCTGCATTTACGATGGAGCCATCGTACTTGATCGTAACGGTACCTACTTTGCTTGGAACCAGATTGTTCTTCCAACGCTTAATGAATGGCTCCATTTCAGCATTGTTGACAGTACCTTCAAAGTATGGATCACGCCCACCTGGTGCGCGTTCTTCATCGCCATCTCCTGCTCCAGGCACAGAGTTACCTGCATCCACAAAGTAGAGCGGACTTGCGTAGTTGAAATCAGAGGAAAGGCTCAACAAATCTTCCATGTCCTCTCTGAGCTCATCGTCATCCAGATTGACTCGACCATTTGTACGATCTGCCATTCCGAAATAAAGCGGAACGTCTGTAAAAATATCTGTCGCTGGTGCATTAATCCCTGAGCCAGTACGATTATCAGATGGTGCCAGCAGTATAGTTCCTTTCGGGAACTTCAGCTCAAACGATTTGTCAAACAGGCTAAAGGCTAATTTTTTACCAAGTACTTCTCTGCTTTCCGCACCACCGACTGCGGAGTTTGTGTTGTAAATCTTCACTTCGTCTTTGTAACTGTTTGCACCAAATTGAACCGTGTACTTAATCGTGTTCAAACCTGGCTTCAACGCTACATTGGTTTCGAACACGTAATATGATTCTGGTACAAGCTTGCCTGTATCTTCATCATATTCAAAATCAGGATCTTTTGTATTGTACGCTACTGCTTCTGTTTTACCGATTAAGACCTTCGTTGCTTTTTCGGCAAAAATTCGCAATGGAACAGAGTTGGAGTTCACGGTAATGTATTGGGCATTAGCCAGTTTCTTCGGAGAAACTACTGTCCATGCTTGCGTTTCTTGGTTGATCGACACGGTTTGACGAGTAACGATCGATCCTTGTGTCACTTCAATTTCGTAGTTCGTGGAGGTACCTTTGGAGAGCGTCAATGGGAATAGCTTTAATCTGCTTTCCAGATCATCAGCCGACAATCCCATATCTCCATCCAGTTCTCCAATCAGCTCTTCACCATAATCTCTCGAGCCCATTTCTGCATTGAACTTGAATGTATTCGATGTATCTCTACCTCTAGAGAACGTACTATCATCAAAAATGGTACCCAAGTCAGAAGTGTTTCCTTTAATTGCTGCATCACGAGCTTTGCGATAATCGGAGTCGTTGTCCAGGAAGTCCCAGTCCCCCGAATCATCTGTCATCTTGTACTTCGCAATGACGTTACCATCTTTTCTGATCGTCACAACCGCATCTTGTTGTACATTCTCAACATCAAATGTAAATTGACGCAGGAAGTACGCGGAGGTTTGGAACGCTTTATCTGTAGACTTTTTCTCCAGCTCTACATCGTTATCTTTGCCTTGAACTACTTTCATTTTTACATTTTGAATCTTTGGCGTTTTTTCTGTGTTGTAGAAAATGTTGTAGGTGAACTTTACATTTGGTTCATCTTTCAGTTCAAAAACCAACGTGTTGTTACCCTGGTTCAGATTCCATGCAGAACCACTCGTAAACTGGCTTTTATCGATAGTAAACTGTACTGCACCACCGCTTGTAGGCCCAACACTATAGGGTAACGCTGTCTTACTATTGTTCAGGGTAACGACCATATTGCCGCTATTCAGTTTGTAGTTATACATCTTCCCTCTAAAAACGTTGCCATCGATCGCAAAATTCGATGGTCTTGGGTCAGGAATTTCCAAGGTGCTGTCGATTACCTTTTCCACGTTGGAAGTGGTGTAGTAGAACAATAGTGATGGTACAACTTCAGGGCTGAGCTTGAAGGAGATATCCTTGTCATCACTCGTATCTGTTGGCGTTCCCTTCGTATAAACGACTTTTACATTCGTCTCATTCGCAGGGAATTTCACGAATTCGATGTTTATTTCGTTATTACCAGCTGTTATGAAATAATCTGTGCTTGCAGCTCTTTTTGTATTGTTGTAGTAGACTTCAAAATCACCAATAGTTGGCGTAGTGGTTGGCATGTTAAACGCTTCTACTTTTACCTTTACCGGGAGAGCACTCACTACGTTTTTACTACCGTCTGTTCTGATCTCTGGTTGTGCAGTTGTAGTGGATATATCAAATACCTTGCCGAAACGAGGATCTGATGAGCTTTTATAAATGAATTGGTAAGCGTGGTTCCCAACAACCGCTTCCGAGATCAGATCTGGGATGGAAGGGTCGGTACTTTTGATCACTGTTGAATACTTCAATTTCATTTCGTAGGTCTTGCCTGTATTAAGTCCGGCTGCGGGTATTTTCCCTGTCACTTTATACAGCTTGTATTCGGACGAGAGCGGTACATTTGTAACTTCAGTAGCCACTACATTTGTAGCCGTTACATCTACTGGTTGATTGGTCGCTAAATCATCCAAGGTAAGTGACATGCCTTGTTGCTTGTCTGAATCAACTTTTTTCGTTACTACATCACTTACATTCCCCACTCTATTAGTTGCCGTTATAGAAAGAACGTCCCCGAACTTCTGGCGGGGAATTGGTACCGAATAGGTGCCTCCCGTCGTTGCATTAGCAGACCCCAGTTCAGTAGCTCCCTTTTTTACAATGACCAAAGAGCCTGCCTCTGCTGTCCCCGTCACTTTCGTATCTGTATTCATAATCGGATTAACAGTAGGAACAGTTGGTTTAGTTTTATCTGACGACGTTACTTTCACTGTCGTAGCTGGACCTTGGTTTCCTTTCTTGTCTCTTGCATAAACAGTCAAAACATCTCCAGCAGAAAAACCTCCGGTATCCACTGTGAAGGCAGTACCGCTTGCCACCGCGCTTCTCACTACACTACCGTTCTTGGCAACAAAGACTTCTGCTCCATCTTCTGTTGTCCCTGTTACAGTTGCTGCCTTATCATCAAGAGCATTTACGACAGGAGCATCTGGTGGTGTCGTATCATTTCCGTTAGCGTCACCTGAGTCTGTAACCTTTACAATTGTTGCCGCGCTTTCATTACCAGTCTCATCTGTTGCGGTTACTGTAATTTCTGCATCAATCGGCTGGGAACCTATTGTAACCGAGAACTTCGAGTTTGCATCCGTTTTAACCGTAGCCAATTGAGTAGTTCCGTTTTTAACCGTAATAGTGGAACCAGGCTCTGCTGTTCCTGTGACACTCGTTGTTTTCTCACTGATCGGATTCACAATCGGTTTATCCGGTGCAGAACGATCTTTTTCCACTTTGACATAAGTTACTTTACTGACGTTTCCAGCGGCATCTGTTGCCGTGACTTGTAGCTCTACATCTTCTGATTGCTTAGCAAACGCTACTTTAAAAGCTCCGGCCGCATCCGCAGTAGCGGTTACTTCAGTGGTTCCTTTGCTCACTTTCACTGTGCTTTGAGCTTCTGCAAAACCAGTGATATCCGTCGTGGTATTGTACACACGATCCACCTTTGGAGCATCAGGAGGTGTCGTGTCTTGCAAAGCACCATTCAGAACACTCACTCCGTTTTGCAACTTAACGAGCAGTTCCCCACTAATTGGAAAATCGGTACCCGCCGCCCCTGCTTGAATCAATTCATTTTTCGCTGGCGGGACTTTGATGATTGGTGTTTCTGTGCCTGCATTTATCGTTACATTATAAAATTGATCCGCGCCTCCCTGAGAATTGCTTTTAGGGAGTACCAACACACTGCGGTTAATCAACCCAACTTCTCTATTTTTGCTAAATGCACGAATATCCAGCTTGTTCAAGCCAATCTGAGCATCTACTTCGATAGAGAATGAACCAGAATTGCTAGTCGAGTCACTAAAGTTTTGACCTGTGGTCTGGTTCGTAACAACCACATTGTCTGCATTCATTGCCTTACCAGAAAGGGCCAAGGTTAGTTGACGCTTCGATGAGGTTGTAACTTCTACAATCGTCGGATCTGTTTCAAACATGACAGAATTCAACTTCAAGTTGGAGAACAAAGGTGTATTGTTGTACTGTACATAAATGACTGGCAAATACGTCGTAGAATCTCCGCTCTTGATTTCGAACTTAATCTGGTTTACCCCTGGAGTGAGTTCAATATCTCTAAAGGTAAAAGTTCTCATTACAGAATCAATGTACGGTTTGATACTGCTCGTATCATTCGGTTCGGTACCGTTCAATGTAGCTACCCGGTAGCGTAAATCTTCCCCGGCAATCCCATTGTAGGTCCCTTGGATGGTAATTTTTGGTGTATAGGAGATGTGCGGACTCGTCGCTGTTGTCTTGTCACTGATGCCAGTAAAGGAAATTCCGCCTCCTGCAGCTTGAGCAACTCCCGCCCCCATCGGCAGAAGCGTCGTTACTAATAATAAAAAGGACAGGACTGCCGAAATCCATGATGTTTTTCTGTCTTTGCCTCTAGACACTCATTTCACCTCTTCTTAAAAATATGTAAAACACTTTATCCGTCTTTTCTTTTATCGGAAAGCCATCACGAAAAGTTAAGTATTATCTGTCGATAGCTGGAAAAGTAGCAAGAAAAAGCCCCGCATCAATTGATGCAGGGCTTGCAGCTAATTCGTCCGACGCTGTTGCTCGGTCTGTTTAATTTTGATCCGTCGATACGCATTGATCAATGGACGGTGACGGCGACTTACAAGTCCAACAATCTCCGTTCCGAGATGGATGACAATCAGTAGCGCGACCATAACGATAATCGTAGTCCACTTCGTCGTCTTCGTCAGCAGAATCGCCATCGTCCCAAAGAAAATGCTGATCGAGTAAATCGTGAGTACAGTCGAGCGGTGCGACAGACCCATGTTCAGCAAACAGTGATGCAAATGCCCTTTGTCTGGGCTCGAAATCGGCTTTTTGTTCACGATCCTGCGCACGATGGCGAAGAACGTATCCCAGAGCGGTACACCCAGCACGACGATTGGAATGATAAAGGAAACGAACAACGCTTCTTTAAAGCCCATGATGGATAGTGCAGCCAGGTTGAAGCCCAAGAAAAGCGAACCGGTGTCGCCCATGAACAGACGAGCCGGATGAAAGTTAAAGTAGAGAAAGCCCAGGATCGCTCCAAGGAGCACGAAACAGTAGGCCGATACCTTGTAATCATCCATCAACAAGGCCATGACACCCATTGTCCCTGCAGCAATTGCTGACACACCTGCCGACAAGCCATCGAGACCGTCAATCAGGTTCACTGCGTTGGTTACACCGACAATCCAAAACATCGTGATCGGAATCGCGAGCCAGACAAGCCAGCCACTGCTAAAATCAATGCTTCCGCTATAGGGCAGATTCACGACGCCGATCTTCAAGCCAAATGGAATGACGACAATCACTGTTGCGACTAACTGTCCGAGCAGCTTCCATTTTGGCGAGAGCTGGTATTTGTCATCGAGCATGCCGACCACCATAACGATCGTGCTTCCGATAAAAATCCCTAGCATTTCCGATATGCTTGTATACGGGACAAATAGGAAGAACGCCACCAGATAACCGATATAAATAGCCAAGCCACCCATACGTGGCATAATTCGCGTGTGTACCTTGCGCTGATTCGGGGCATCTACTGCTCCTACTTTTACAGCCAGGCTTTTTACATACGGTGTTACAATAAACGCTATGATCAGCGAAGTCAAAAATCCGAGGATTAGTGTAGACATCGACTGTTCTCCTCTCTACGAATGCATCTAGGAACGGCTACTCCATTTTTCTTTCAGTACGGTTAGAACAAACCGAGGAATAGCCAGTTGACGCTTCCAGCGAGAAGGCTCGGAAGCAAGTCGATAAAACCATTCCAAATGCAATTTTTGCCAAATCTCGGGAGCGCGCTTTACTTTCCCGGAAATGACGTCAAAGCTTCCGCCTACCCCCATCATCAGGGAGGCATTTAACTGATCACGATACTTCGCCATCCATTCATCTTGTCTGGGCGCACCCAGTGCGACGAACAGGAGCTGCGGTTTCGCTTCTGCAATTTCTTGTACAATTTGCGTTTCTTCCTCTGGTCGAAAATAACCATCCCGACATCCGACGATTCGGGCGTTCGGATAACGAGTACTTAGTTTGTCTTTTGCCAAATGAATAACATCCGGCTTGGCGCCGAGTAAATACACGCCCCACTCATGTTGATCGGCTTTCGCCATGAGCGCCTCCAGAAGCTCCACACCGGTAACGCGCTCATATATCGGCTGATTCGTCCATTTGGCTGCGTACACGATTCCAATTCCATCTGGAACGACATAGGCTTGTTCTACAATAGAACGGAAAGCGCGATTTTCTCTCGCTACCATGACGATTTCGGGGTTGGCAGTCACCACGTGGGTCTTTTGACCGCTTTGTATGCGCTCTGTTATATGATCGACAGTCTCACGAAAACCGCGAGTCGTAAATGGCACATCTAATATGGTTGCGACCTGTCTGGTCATTTCTTCACCTTCAAGTGCTTGTTATTAAATCATCAGCATTCATAACTTACTTCGTGATCAAAAGATGACTTTTTAAATTACCTATTCAATGCATGGAGTTGCCCATTAGCCATTCTACCCGAAAAGAAAGGCACATTCAAGATGATCATGAATGTGCCTTATTTCCTGCTGTCAGGGCAAACATCAATCCACCCTCTGCTACTACTTTCCCATTTACCAATGCTTTTCCATGCCCTTTGCCGACGGTACCACGCACACGAGTAAGCTCAACCTCAAGTACCAGTGTATCTCCCGGCTTCACCTGATCTTTGAAACGGAATTCATCAATACCTGCAAACAGTCCGATTTTTCCTTGATGTTCCTCCATGCTGAGCATCGCTACGGCTCCAACCTGCGCCAATGCTTCCACAATAAGGACACCAGGCATGACTGGATAACCAGGAAAATGGCCTTGGAAAAACGGTTCATTGATCGTGACATTTTTAATTCCAACCGCTTTTTTTCCCAGCTCCAGCTCTTCAATTCTGTCTACCAACAAAAACGGGTAACGGTGCGGGATGATTTCCTGAATTTGCATAATGTCCAAAGGTGCTTTTATTTCCACTATGTATCGCTCCATTTCCATACTTATCTAGACTTGTCTATGCATGAATACCCTTTGACCAACGAAACAATATACATAACTCCCGCCCCAGTTGAACGGACAAGCGGGGTTAAGATAAAAGGGGCACTTCCTCTCTAAACAAGCGGGAAGTGCTCTTTTTCAACGTGCAGGAACCCTTACATGCGGTTCAATAGTCGAGCCTTTGCCAGATAAATCGCGCTCGCAATAAATGAGAACGCTATAACCGACCAAAGTATCGCTTCACTGTACTCATAGCGATACATAACGAGCGGAATGACAAGATACAAAAGAACGGTTGTCAGCTTGCCGTAGGCATTTGCCGGGACAGTTTTTTTGCCACGGAAATGATAAACAGCTCCTGTTACTATCATTGCCAGATCGCGCACAAAGAAAAACAGGGCGGCCCATACACTGATTCGATCCGTCAAAAATAATGAGGCGATGACCGCCAGCATCATTAATTTATCTGCCAGAGGATCTAACATCATTCCGATGGTGGTCACAAGCTTATGCTTCCGCGCGATGTACCCGTCTGCAATATCGGTCACTCCCGCCAAAATCAAAATGCCTAAAGCAATTTCAACATGATACGGGAACTCCGAAAAAAAGACATACAGGTACAAAGGGATGAGCACGATGCGAAAGATCGTAAGCAAATTAGGAAGATTCACGGACATCCCTCCGTATTCAATTCGTCACTTCCTTTTTCAACCACTCGATCTATTATACTCTGTGGACAAACACAACAACAAGTCCTCGAAAAAATAGAAGCCCCAACCAGAGGTTCGGGCTTGTCCAGCTTCGTTTCTACGTATCTTCAAACATTAAATCCCACATATGTTTGTAGGTTCCCAGATCGAATACGTCAGACATTGGCTTCTTGCCAACCCCTCCGTATCCGATCATCAGACCAATGACCAGCGAGAAAAACAGCAGGAGTGGGACCAGCACCATTTTGGCAACTCTCAGCCGCCAATTTTTGCCGCTCCGTTCCCGCTCTTTTCCTTTTGACTTAACCTCTTCGGTCTGACGCGGGAAACGTTTGTTCTTCCCTTGTTCCATGCTCCTCTCCTCCGTCATGCTGAAATGATATGGGGTTATCTGCTTCTCAGTTGGTTAGCAATGCCCATCATTTGATCACTGATGCCGACTGCACGTGAGTTCAATTGATACGCACGCTGAATGTTCACCAGTTGGGACATTTCCTCTGTCATGCTAACGTTGGATGATTCGAGAGCACCTTGGAGCAAGGTTACACCATTATCATATGCACTGGTGTATTTACTTTGCGGTCCTGCCCGGAAAGCCAATTCGGCATCAAACAGATTCTCACCGACTTGCTTTAGTTGATCAGGGTTCTCTACATTCCATACACCAATTTTTACAGGTGCTGGCATTCCATCCGCAGAAAAAGCACCATCAGGAGAAATCGAGATGTTTTTTACTGGCTCCGGGAATACGATATTCGTACCACTATCATCTGTCAATATATGACCTGAACTGGTGTGCAATACGTATCCATTCTCATCCTGATCAAAACTGAGCTTAAAGGAGCCATTACGCGTAAAGCGACTTTCTTCATCCACGGTGACGTTATTCGCATCTTTGATTTTACGAGTGACCAAAAAATAGCCATCTCCTTCAATCGCGACATCTGTTGGCACATCTGTCTGCTTGAGACTGCCTTGACCGAGATCCAGCTTGGTCATGGCAAGATGCGCTCCGCTACCGATTCTTATCCCCACTGGTGAATTACGATTTTTGTTATCCGCTGCCGGCTGCTCATTCATTGAGTCTGTGAGAAGCTCGGAAAACGATGCTACCCTGCGCTTGTACCCAATCGTATCAATGTTCGACAGGTTGTTGGCTGTATTGTCCAACGCTTGCTGAATACCGCGCATAGCTGATGTAGAAATATTAAGCGACTGCATCTTTCCTACCTCCTATTATCCATTAACCCGACCAATTTCATTAGCAGCCTTTTCCAGCGTACCGTCAATCGTGGTAATCACCCGTTGGTTCGCTTCATAGGCGCGAAGCACACTCATCATACTCGTCATGGTTTGAGATGGGTCTACATTCGATCGTTCACGCCAGCCCTGCTGTGTACCGAAGCGTCCTTCGACCATAGGGGTATTGTACGTACCTGCTGCTAGAGCAGCCTGATCGTTGGCTTCTGCCAAATCAATCCCCTCTACCGCTATGTCGCCTTCAAATCGGAAAACATTCGTTCCTTCACGTACAAGCTTCTGAGGATCGGTTACCACCGCAAGTCCCAATCTAGCATGAGTAGGAAGCGCCGTATACTGTTCTTCTTTTGTAATTGGATCAATGGTAACCTGCATCATTTCGCCACGCTCGTTAATCTTCAGGTTTTGACCGACATTGGTACCGAGTGCGGGATCATGATTAATACGAATCGCCTGATTGGAACTATCCAGCACATAGTACCCTTCCGCTGTCACCAAGTAACCTTCCGAATTGACGCTCCAGTTACCATTTCTCGTATAGCGGATATCCTCTTGCTGTGCAGGCTGTGCCAAATTTGCTTGTTCAATCCGCGCCACACTGTAAAACAATCTCCGCTCATTGCCATTCTGATCTGGCTGAATATTGTCCATCAACGCAAGATCATACGGATTGCGTGTCTCTTCAATATCCCCCTGCGCAAAATTCGGTAGCGCCTCGGACATGTATACTCCGGTGTGCAAGCGTCCGATAATGGCAGGCTGTCCAGGCATAGTAGGGATGCCCGGAACATCCAGTCCCTCATGATCATTCATGCGTGAGAGCAACTGCTCCGGAAATGCACGCATGACACCCACGTCCTGTTTGAACCCGGGTGTATTGATATTTGCTAAATTGTTCGCCAGCGATTCTTGCCTGTTCTGCAAAGCCAGCATGCCAGATGCAGACGTATACAAGCCTCTGATCACTTAAATCTTACCCCCTGAATAATCGCTTATTCGAGTGAGCCGGCATCTTGTCCAAATAGTCCAGCATCATTCCTGTTCCTTTTGCAACGCACATCATAGGCTCGTCCGCTACCAGCACAGGAACCTTCAGCTCCTCTGCCAGAATCTCGTCAATACCGTGCAATAATGCGCCGCCACCGGTCAGGAAAACACCCTTATCAATTATATCGGCAGAAAGCTCCGGAGGTGTTCGTTCTAAAACAGATTTTGAGGCTTGTACAATCGCACTCACCGACTCAGCCAGGGCTTCCTGGACTTCAGTGGAGCGAATGGTAATCGTTTGCGGCAAGCCGCTTACCATGTCTCGACCACGAATATCCATTTCGTCCTGGCGTCCGCCGGATACGGTTCCAATCTGAACCTTGATATCTTCAGCCGTGCGCTCACCAATCAGCAATTTGTATTTATTTTTTATGTACCGCATAATAGCCACATCGAATGTATCGCCCGCTATTTTAATGGAGGAAGACGTGACAATATCGCCCATCGACAATACCGCTACATCGGTCGTTCCCCCACCGATATCCACTACCATATTACCGGACGGCTGAAAAATGTCCATACCTGCCCCAACTGCGGCAACTTTCGGTTCTTCTTCGATAAATACTTCTCTTGCTCCACCGCTGCGCTCAGCTGCTTCGCGAATTGCCTTTTGCTCAACAGACGTAATGTTAGTCGGGCAGCAAATCAAAATACGCGGACGGGCAAACATGCTCTTTCCACCAATTTTGTTTAAGAAGTGCTTCAGCATTGCCTCTGTGATTTCAAAATCCGCGATAACCCCTTCTCGCAAAGGTCGGATCGCTACGATATTCCCTGGGGTGCGGCCTACCATGCGATAGGCTTCATTTCCCACGGCCAAAACTTTTCTGGTTTTACTATCTATTGCCACGACAGATGGTTCGTCTAGGACAATTCCCTTGCCTTTTACAAAAACCAAGACATTGGCCGTGCCCAAGTCGATTCCGATATCTTTGCCAAACATGAAAGGTCCTCCCTGATTACCAGTTACATTTCTACCTAATATCATAGGCTCTTCTACGTGAGAGGACAAGGAAATTCTTTCTTACACACTCTCCTCCTGTTCTACTCGTACTTTTTTACTACGCCGTTTGTACTTGATTTTGGTCGCTTCGCCTCCCCGAAGATGTCTGATGGCTTTGTGGTATTCCAAAATTTCCTTAACTTGGTTCGCCAACTCTGGATTTATCTCAGGTAGCCGCTCAGTCAAGTCCTTGTGCACAGTACTTTTCGAAACACCGAACTCTTTAGCGATCATCCGAACCGTATTTCTTGTCTCTACAATATATCGGCCGATTTTGATGGTCCGCTCTTTGATGTAGTCGTGCACATTACTCGCCTCCTTGTATCTACATTGTCTGATACAATATATGGGTGCGTAGGGACACATATTCTACGTTTCCAAGCCTGACAAGCCAGCACGGCCGCATCTTTTTTCAACAGTTTGTACTACACGCAAAAAAACACCCGCAATTGTTGTATTTTGCAGGTGTTTTTCTACATTCATTGGTTATTGATTTTTTACTTCCGTTTCAGCCTGAATCAAATATTGCTCTGGATTGACAGGCTTGTTATCCATGCGAACTTCAAAGTGAAGATGTGCGCCAGCGTCTTTTTCAAAGGTGTTGCGTCCAGCAGACCCGATTACTTGACCTTGTGTGACTTCATCGCCTGGTTTGACTGTTACGCCCTCCAGACTTTGATATACCGTAATCATTTTGTCTGCGTGCTCAATCTCAATCTCGTTGCCGACAAGTGGATCGTTCACCACTTTTACTACTTTACCCGCAAGAGCTGCGATGACATCAAAGCTCTTTCCATCCGTGGATACGAGGTCAATACCAGTGTGCGGATAGAAGGTGTTGTCGAAGCTCACCAATGCTTTTTGCTGATTATCCTTGGAGGCTTTCTCATCGTAGTAGTTCATGCCCACATTGTACTGTACGCCTTTTCCTACTGGCCAAGCGAGTGGTTGTACGCCACTTGTAGCAGGTACCGCTTCTTCGTTTTGCGGTGTTGTTGTCTTAGGAGCTGCAGGAGTTGTCACTGCCACTCCATCTGGGCCACTCGTCATTTTGGATACCGTGTTCATGACATTGCCCTGATACCACATCACAAAAGCGAGAATGATTGCTGCGGTGCCGATGTAGATTGCAGGAAACGCCCATTTCTTGCCCAAAACTTTTTTCCAAGAACTTGCCTTCTTGAATGGAATTGGTTGATTTTTTTGATCTTCCATTTTATTCATCACCTCATCCCTCAGTATCGCCAGAATTTTAGCGTATAAACCTGAGAGAGTAGGGAAAAGTAAAAATTTGCTTTTCTTTTACGCTGGGATCACTCTTGAATACACTTGCAGACTAATTCCTTGATAGAAGTGCTTGACGATTTGCTCCGCGCTTTTGCCACTTTTGGCCATACCATTTGCTCCCCACTGGCTCATCCCGACACCATGACCGTATCCTTTGGTCGTAATGAAAACCTGATTGCCGCGCAAGTCCAACGTAAAGGAAGAAGAATTCAAATTGAGCTTTTCACGAAACTCTCTTCCTGTAAATTCCTTGCCACCAATACTGATGGTTCCTACGCGATTTCCGGTTGTATGCGACTCGATCCGATACCAGGAACCATTGGTAGAGGCCTCCTGCGTGAGCTTGACGCCCAAATTTTTTTCCAGCTCCGCAGTGGACATGACGACCGTTTCCTCATAGCGAGGAGATTGAATATCCCATGGACTCGCAACGCTCTTCAAATAAGGAATGGGCTTTTCCCAATATTCATCCGAGTTCTCTGTAAAACCATTACTGGTGGAAAAAAACGTCGCGTCAATGGGCTGGTTCTGGTAGGTCAGGATAACCCCTGCTGTCGCCATCACTGCTTGCTGGATGCGTTTGTTTTTCCATTCGTACTGGTCTTTCCAACGCTCACGCCGCTGCTTTTCATCCATATAGACCTGATGCTGCACCGTATCCAAGACCTGACCGCCTGATGGCACATCCTCAAACTTGCCCTCTTTTAATCGACGCACGATATAGGTCCTGGCCGCCAATGCCTGCGCTTTTAAAGCCTCCAGCTCGAACTCGGCTGGCATTTCCGCCGCTACGACTCCCGTAATATACGTTTCTAGCGGCAATGTTTCCACGGCCTTTTTTTCTGTACGGTATACCTTTACCGGCAGAGAGGAAACGGATTCCTTCATCGCTGGTATGGCAGGCTCCGAGACGGCCACAGTAGGCTGACTGACAGGGCTAATTGCAGGTGAAAACCAAAAGACCAGAGCAGCAGGCATCAGGACGAGCAAGATCGGCAAAGCGATAAACCACATGAGTAGGTAGCGTTTCATGCAAGAGATCCTCCCCGTTACGTACTAGACACGAACAGTCTTACCTAACCTACTAAAGTCTATGTTCGGCAACAGAGCAGTAGAACGAGAGAATGAGAGAGTCGAGAGAACGAAAAAAGATCCCCTGCATACGCAGAGAATCTTTCGTTTTGCCATATGGTTGACGCATTTATCAAGCAAAATTAGGAGAGAAGCTTACTTTGATGGTTTCGGAAACTGCTTTTTCACGAGCCTTTTCTTCTGGAACCACGCGTTCTACATCTGCTCCCAAAGCCAGCAGCTTTTCCGTGAAGTTCACGTAGCCACGGTCAATATGGTGCAGAGCAGAAACCTCAGTCTCTCCCTCCGATACGAGCCCAGCCAGTACAAGTGCTGCACCCGCACGCAAGTCAGTTGCGGCTACCTTGCTGCCTGTCAGCTTGGAACCACCTTCGACGATGGCACTGCGGCCTTCGATCTTGATGTTCGCATTCATGCGTCGGAACTCTTCCACGTGCATGAAGCGGTTCTCAAATACTGTTTCTGTCACAATGCTCGTTCCTTCTGAAACCAGCAATAGCGCCATCATTTGCGACTGCATATCTGTCGGGAAGCCCGGGTATGGCAGTGTTTTGAGGTCAACTGCTTTCAGTGGGCCTGTGCGGCGTACACGAATGCCGTTTTCTTGCTCCTCAATGTCCACGCCCATTTCACGAAGCTTGGCGGTCACGGATTTGAGATGATCGCAAATCGCACCTTCCACAAAGACATCCCCACCGGTAATCGCTGCAGCAACCATGAAAGTTCCTGCTTCAATGCGGTCAGGAATGACACAATGTGTGCAACCCTTCATCTTTTCCACGCCTTCGATGCGGATCGAACCTGTACCCGCACCGCGGATTTTTGCTCCCATTCTGTTCAGGAAGTTCGCCAAATCAACGATCTCCGGCTCTTCTGCCGCATTTTCGATTAATGTGGTTCCCTCTGCCAAAGCAGCGGCCATCATAATATTTTCTGTTGCACCGACGCTAGCAATATCCAGGTAGATTTTTGCACCCTTCAATCGTCCTTCTACCGTCGCTTCAATAAACCCTTGTCCGATTTCGATTTTGGCTCCCATAGCCTCAAACCCTTTTAGGTGCTGGTCGATCGGGCGCGTACCAATGGCACATCCACCCGGAAGAGCGACACGAGCTTGTCCTTTTCTGGCTAAAAGCGGCCCCATCACGAGGAAAGAAGCGCGCATTTTGCGGACCAGTTCATAGGACGCTTCTACACTCGTAAGCTTGGAAGCATCGATCGTCAGCACTTCATGATCATATGTAAGGGAGATTCCCATCGATTTCAAGAGGTCGCATATCGTCCGGACATCGTCAAGGCCTGGTACGTCTGAGATGACGCAAGTCCCTTCTTCTGCCAAGATAGATGCTGCAATAATAGGGAGTACGGCATTTTTGGCGCCAGATACTTTTACATTTCCAGCCAATGCCTTACCACCACGGACAATAATTTTATCCAATGTGTACCCCTCCGCGTGCTAATATTCCACAGTGATGATTGGTGTACCTACCGTAATCCATGTTCCAGAATGGCTGTCACGATGCGTAGCCACCTGTAGATTCATCTTTTGACCGTTTAACGCGATGAATGATTCCCACATAGGGGTATACCCTGAAATGCTGACAACCGTCTCATCTTGCAAACGTTCTAATTCTGCCGCCTGGAGAGCACCAAAAATCGACAATATTTTACCCTCCTGTTGGTCAACACCCATCTTAACATTGTACAATCCGCGAATACAAGTGCTAATTTGCGGAATAAAGTCGGCGCTTTGTAGGGCATTCGTGAAGGTTTCCTGTACTTGTCCAATATATAGTAGGGAATCACGGTTTCCAGATAACTGAAGTACTAGATATACAGAAAATGCTCCATTTTTAGGGACTCCTGTCACCTCGTAGCTCAGATCCACGCCGTTTTGTGTGTATGTAGTCCTATATGCGAATATGTTGTGTTTACGCAATTGTTCGCTTGGGGAAAACGGAATCTCAAGGTGTTGTGCCCATTTCGTCGCCAACTCTTTTACTTGTTCAGGACGCAGGCCTTCTCCCATTGCCGTACGCATACGTACCTGAACCGATACACCCGTTGCGCCCGTTTCTTCTAGTACTTTCATCATTTCTGTCACAACCGGCTTTGCTTCCTTTGCTTGTGCAGGCATCCAATACACGGCCCCCATCACGAGCAATAGAGCCAGCACGAACCAACCAGACCATTTCCCCATTGTTATCCTCTCCCTATGCTTACATGTATCTCTTTGTACTTCTCATTTTGTACATGTAGCTGGGTGGATATACCAGCGAATCGTCGTCTTTCTCGTATTTAGTTGAACAAATTCCCGAATGTCAGGGACCAGCCCAAGTAATCAAGGAAAAAGCGGGACAGTTCATATCCAATTACAATGGAAAGAAACATTTGCAACAGCTTCGCCTGAACACCATTTGGTTTTTTTAAAACCTTATCAAAGCGAAAGGATTGCAACGCCCACCAAGCGAGCCCAATAAACGCAATCGATAAAATAATACTCAACAAGCCATATACTTCTTGTGGCATGTTCGTTACCTCCTCATTACCCTTACGAGAATCAAAGAAAAAGGGACGGCCCGATCACGAGCCATCCCTTCTATTGTACCTGAAGTACTATTCAGTTACGAGTATCACTGAGAGCTGGGAGAGAGCATGTTCCCAAAATCAAAGGACGGATTGAAATGAATCTGGATATAGTCAGTGACCAGACCCGGGAAAGCACCGAAGAATACGGTAGCGATTGCCATGATGAGAATAAACGTCCAAATGCCTTTTGGCACGACCATTGGTGCTTCGGTTGTCCCAGAACGCATGTACATCTGACGAATAATCCCAAAGTAGTAGTAGTAGGAAATGACGCTGGTGATGATCATAATTGCCGCCAGCCAGTAGTTTTCTACCACTAATGTTCCCATGAACAGATAGAACTTCCCGAAGAAGCCAACCGTAATCGGGATACCTGCCAAGGACAAGAGGAAGATGCTCATCGCAATAGCCATCACTGGTGAGCGATGATACAATCCGGCGAATCCTTTCAAATCCTCTGTCTCTTGCTCTCGAGATACAACCATAATCACAGCGAAAGCACCAAAGCTGACCAGCAAGTAACCGAACAGATAGAAGATCACTTCGCCGAAAAAGAGAGAGGTCGGCGGTACAAACGGCACGAGCAAATAGCCCGCTTGCGCAATACCTGAGTAAGCCATCATACGCTTGACGTTTGTCTGCCTGAGCGCCATCGTGTTCCCGATAATCATCGAGGCAGCTGCCATCAGCCCCAGATAGAGGCTTCCCTCTTCGAAAAAGAACCGTCCTGATCCCGTTCCATCGGAAACGTTGAAAAACGAGATCATCATCACGCGAAAGATCAGCGCGAAACCTGCTGCTTTTGACACAACTGCCAGAAAAGCAGTGACCGGGGTAGGAGCACCCTGATAGACATCTGGCGCCCACATGTGGTTAGGCGCTGCAGATATTTTGAATGCAAGACCTACTGCGAGAAACGCAAACGCCGTATAGACGAGGAACTGATAGCCCGCCATTCCCGCTTCTGCCAACCGAAATGAGATTTCATAAATGTGTGTGGTTCCCGTGAGTCCGTACACATACGACATCCCAAATAGGAGTACAGCCGTGGCAATGCTTCCTGATACGACGTATTTGAACGCCGACTCGTTGGAAAGCTGCGATTTTTTTCGCAATCCGACCAGTACATAGGACGAGAGAGACAATAGCTCCAGTCCCACGAACAAGGTAATCAAGTCAGCCGACGATGCCATGACCATAGCCCCGAGAAGCCCGGTCAGTAGCAAATAGTAATACTCGCCCCTGTGTTGGACTTCCCCTGATTTCAGGTAGGACAGCGAGATGAGAATAGCAAAAGCTGTCCCTGCCAGGAAAATCAGCTTGAACGCATTGCCGTAATCATCGATCCGGATCATGTCGATCATGTAGCTGTATGGCTTATCGAGAGCATTCATATTGATGATCACAAAGATCGCCGCTATGACCGTTCCCAAAAAGGATAGCCAACCGATGACCTGCTTGCCCAAGCGCTTACCCGCAAAAAGATCCAGCAGTGATAAAAAGGTAGCAAAGCCAAGAATGATAAACTCGGGCAGAAGGTAGCTCCAGTCATATGAGAAAATATCTTTAACCTCCATGGATTACCCTCCTATTCCCGTTACGATAGGTACGATCGTTTTCAGCGCCTGCTGCATCGGATTCCCCAGAACTGCCGGATAAACCCCAATGAGAATAATACATCCCATTAGGACTACCATCGGAATGACTTCCATCGGCTGTGCATCAGCAAGTCCTGTACATTTACCTGGAGTAGGGCCAAAAGTCGTTTTCAAGATCGCTCTGAGTAAATAAACCGCGGTGAGGACAATCCCGATTGCTCCCACTGCTGCCATTACTGGCAAACGACCAAACAGACCGAGGAAGGCAAAGAACTCACTAATGAACCCGGACATGCCCGGAAGTCCGAGCGAAGCCATCCCGCCTGCCAACAACACGCCGCTGACAAACGGCATGGACTTGGCTAAACCGCCCAAATCGTCGAGCATCGATGTCTGCGTCCGATCCCAAATGACACCGATCAAGAAGAAGAGCAGTGCTGAGATAAAGCCGTGGGATACCACCTGGAACATCGCTCCCTGAAACCCGATCGTGTTCATCGATGCGAAACCGAGCAAGACGATACCCATATGGCTGATACTGGAGTAAGCCAGCACCATTTTTAAATCCTTTTGTACGAAGGCCAACACAGCCCCATACAAAATGTTGATAATCCCCAAAACGGCCATCCACGTAGAGAAATCATAGGCCTGCTCTGGGAAGAAGCCGATTCCCATCCGCAAAAGGCCGTACGCCCCCATCTTCAACAAAATACCGGAGTGAATCATGACGATAGAAGGTGGAGCCTGTACGTGAACGCGTAGCATCCACGTGTGGAACGGAAATACTGGCAGCTTGATCGCAAAAGCGATAAATAGCACTAGGAAGATGCCAAAACGCATTTCCGGCGTAAGGATTTCGGTTATCGGATGCCCTGGTGTCGTCAGGATCGCCGTGATTTCATCGATATTGAGCGTCCGCATGATGACAAAGATCACGATGAAAGCCAGCAGCATGATCCCTGAACCGATTCCGTTATACAAAAGGAATTTGTTCGCTGCTTGTTCGCGCTCTCCATATCCCCAAATCCCGATGAGGAAGTACATCGGTACAAGTGTCAGCTCAAAGAAAATGAAGAACAGAAACAGATTGTCTGCAGCAAAGACTCCCAACATGCCGATCAACAGCAGGTGAAACAAGATAAAATACTCCTTCTGCCTCTTCTTGATCTGCCACGAAGCAATTGCTGCGAGAGTACCGATAATCGCCGTCAGCAAAATCAATGGCATCGAAATACCATCTATACCGAGTTCATAGTTGATCTCAAAAGCAAAGACTGTGCCTGCCTGAGCCATTCCAATCGGAATCGAAATCCAACTGTGCTTTTCTACGAACTGCAGATTGGCTGTCTCGTAATTAAACATGCCGAACATCCAACCTGCCAAGATAAGTGCTGGCAACGTTCCAAAAATCCCGACCTGCTTGATCACACCTGCATGTCGACTGGGGATAAAAGCCATGACGAGAATCGCCAGCAGCGGAGAGAACACCAGTGATGACAAAAGGATATTACCCAAAGAGTCCACCTCCCTTGGCCGTCAAACTGATGGCGATGATCAATAGTAACAGACCGAATATGACCATTGCCCCATAGGACTGAATCTGCCCACTTTGTACTCTTGCGTGCAAAGATCCGATTCCTTGGGTGATTTTTGCTGTTAATCCAACCAAACCATCCACAATGTACTTATCAAATACATCCAGGACAAATCCAAGCCAGCCTAGTGGACGAACGATGACGTTGTGATACAGCTCATCGATGTAGTACTTCTTGTATGAGAGCTGATAGAGCCACGGCATTGTTTCTGGAATGGCGTCCGAGGAGATGGATTTCTTGCCGTACATCAGGTAAGCAAGCACGACTCCGAGAATAGAGATCAACAGTGCCACAATCTGCAACCAAGCTGCCGCGTGCTCACTGCTTTCCCCAAATATGCTCGTGATCGCCGTCCCTGTTTGCGTTGCCAATAACCAATCAGAGAGTAATGGCGCGTACGGTGTATTCACAAAGCCCGCGACAACCGCAAGCAATGCCAAGACCAAGAGCGGACCTGTCATGACTCCTGGAGATTCGTGCGCTTCGTGCTTGCCACGTGCCTTCCCTGTGAATGTCAGGAAGAACAGGCGGAACATATAGAATGCAGTAAAGAATGCTGCTAGCAGCGCAATGAACAGCAAATCGTAGCGATGCGCTCCGTAAACAGCCCCCAAAATCGCTTCTTTTGACCAGAAACCAGCGAACGGAAAGATCCCCGCAATCGCCAAGCAACCGATCAAGAAAGTCAAAGCGGTGATCGGCATCTTTTTCCACAAGCCACCCATTTCGAATACATTCTGCGTATGTACGGCATGGATGACACTACCTGCTCCAAGGAAGAGCAATGCTTTGAAAAACGCATGCGTCATCAAATGGAAGGAACCTGCTACATAACCAGCAGCACCAGCTACCCCCAATGCCAGCATCATGTATCCGAGCTGACTGACTGTGGAATAAGCCAAGACACGCTTGATATCCCGTTGGGTCAGGCCGATCGAAGCTGCAAATATGGCAGTGAATCCTCCTACATACGCCACAACTGTCAAAGCCGTATCGGATGCGATAAACAGCGGATAGGTAGCAGCGACCAAATACACACCAGCCGCGACCATCGTTGCCGCATGAATTAATGCAGACACAGGTGTTGGACCTTCCATGGCATCAGGCAACCACGTATGAAGCGGAAATTGACCTGATTTTCCCATGGCTCCAACGAAAATGAGGATCGCCGCGAGCGTAATCATCCATGGTTCCAGTCGTCCGAGCGCGATACTCTCAAAAATCGCCCCATACTCGAAGCTTCCGGTCCACCAGAATAACAGACATATTCCGATGAACAGACCTAGATCCCCGATGCGTGTAACGATAAAAGCCTTTTTGGCAGCTGCTTTTGCCTCTGTCTTGAAGTAGTAGTAGCCAACGAGCAGGAAGGAGCATACCCCGACCAGCTCCCAGAAAATATACACTTGCAACAAATTTGGCGAGATGACTAATCCCAGCATAGAGAATGTGAACAGCGCCAGGTATTGATAAAACACCGGAAAGCGTTCATCCCCATGCATGTAGCCTTTGGAATAGATTTGGACCAACAGACTGACCAATGTCACAATGACGAGCATCATGGCATTCAGCGGATTCACTTCGAATCCCATGTTGATCACGATATCGCCAATATGCAGCCAATCTATCACATAATTGTAATCGGTTCCCCCACCCTGGAATCTCTCCCAGAAGATGAGCACTGCGATTCCAAAAGAAACAGCCGTCAGGGTAATGCCCACTATGGCCGCTCCTTCTTTCAATTGGCGACCAAATGAGACGATCACGATGAAAGCAAGAAGCGGAAACAGAGGGATCAGCCAGGCATAGTGCATTAGAGTATCCATCTTTGTCCTCCTTTTCAGGTTTCCCTCTTATCGTTTCATTTGGTCCATTTCATCTACATTGACGGTCTCCTTGTTGCGGTACAGCGCAATCAAAATCGCTAGCCCTACGGCAACCTCAGCAGCTGCAACCGTCATCGTGAACAAGGTAAAGATTTGTCCTGTCACGGATGGATACAGTCCGAATTTGGAAAAGGCGACCAGGTTAATATTTACAGCATTCAGCATCAGCTCGATTGATAACAAGACGACGACTGCATTTCGCTTCGTCAATGCGCCGTACAGGCCTACACAGAAGAGAATCAGAGCGACCATTAAGTAGGAGGAAATGCTTACTGTCATTCGTTATCCCCCTCCTTTTTCGCCATAATGATCGCGCCAACCAACGCGACCAACAACAGAACAGACAACAGCTCAAATGGTATGACGAATTTGGTGAACACTTCGATACCGATTTCTTTTGCATTTTCTACAGGAGCATCTACAGGCGGCGGTGGCGCAGGCCACGGTGTGTTTTGCACACCCCAGAACAATAATCCGAACAGAACGATTACGAAGAGCAGGATAACACGGTTTTTCCATGTCCGGCCTGTTCCCTCATCGTTCGCATCGTGCTTGGTCAGCATAATTCCAAAGAGCATCAAAATGGAGATGGCCCCTGAGTAAACCAGAATTTGTGCGACCCCAACGAACTCCGCTCCCAGCAAAACAAACAGACCTGCAATGCTGATAAACGTAACGCCCAATGAGATGACCATGTGGACGACGCGCGTAAAGCTGATCATAAACACCGCGCCACCGATCGTCAGAAGAGACAGGATAAAAAAGGCAACGAATTCGCCTGTCATACTAATTCTCCTCCCTGACGTTCGTATTATTGTCGTCGAGCCATTTCAAGTTTTTGTACAATTCGTCCCGGCTATAAGCAGCCAGTTCGAAGTTGTTTGTCATTACAATTGCTTCAGTGGGACAAACCTCTGTACACAAATCGCATAAAATGCACAGTTCAAAATTGATATCATACGTATCGATAATCTTTCCCTTTTTCTCCGGATCAGGATGGGGTTTCCCTGTCAGTTGAATGCACTCCGTCGGACAAATGCGTGCGCATTGGTTGCAGACGATGCATTTTTCAGGAGAAAAGTGCTGAATACCGCGAAAACGAGGCGGCATTGGAAAGGGCACATCCGGATAGAAGTGGGTTACTTTTTTCTCCGTGAGCTTTTTAAACGTATACCCCAGGCCTTTGGCCAGTCCTAGCATGTGTGTCACCCCTCAGGATTTGAGAACTTGGCTGCACCACGTTTTTGACGAAAGCAAGCTTTTGACGAAGCAAGCCTATGGCGAAGCCTGCGCTATGAAAACAGTGGAACGTAGTCGTTTTCGATCAAGTCGCTACTAGAACATGCCATTTTGGTAAGAAACCACTACGGCTGTGAGCAGGATGTTGAACAATGCCACGGGCAACAGCACTTTCCAAGCAAACGACATCAGTTGATCGACACGTAAGCGCGGCATCGTGGCGCGAATCCAAAACTGGAGGAAGACGTAAAGTGAAAATTTAAGGATAAACCAAACGATTCCCGGAATGAAACCCAGCGATGGATGAATCGGCAACCATCCACCCAAAAAGAGAATCGTGATCAAAGCACCCATCCCGAACATGTACACATACTCCGCAAGCATGAACATCGCAAAACGGAAACCGGAGTACTCGACGTGGTAACCGCCAACGAGCTCCGACTCTGCTTCTGGCAAGTCAAACGGCGTACGATTTAGCTCGGCCTGGGCAGCAATGATAAATACAACAAATCCGATAAACTGCGGAACAATATTCCAGACATCCTGCTGCGCGTTGACAATATCTTTGAGATTCATGCTGCCCGTCAATAGAACGATACCCACCACGGACATGACCAGTGGAACTTCATAGCTGATCATCTGCGCAGCGGAGCGGAGACCCCCGATCAGCGAGTACTTGTTATTCGAGGCCCAGCCAGCCGTGATCACGCCTAATACGGTGATCCCAGACAAGGCGATATAGTACAACAGCCCTATTCCCAGATCAGCGAACCGAATGCTGTCCGTAAAAGGCATGACCGCCAATACGGCAAAAGCAGGGGCGTAGGCCAATATTGGTGCTAGAGTGAACAACGCTTTATCAGCGTGTTGCGGACGAATATCTTCCTTTAGTAGCAGCTTGGCAACATCGGCAACCGTCTGGAGAAGTCCCAATGGTCCAACTCGATTCGGCCCGATGCGCAGCTGCATCCACCCAATCACTTTACGCTCGAAGTAAATAGCGTACGTAACGAATCCCAGCACGACGGCAAGCAGTAATACTGCTGCTATGATAAACCAAAGCGTGGTCCCCCATGAGGGTGCTTGCTGCAAGAGAGTATTCATCAACAGTCAACCTCCCCGAGCACGATGTCGATACTGCCCAGGATGGCAACCATGTTCGAGAGGTTCTCCCCCTGCAACAGCTTCGGCAAAATTTGCAGATTGGTAAAGGAAGGCCGTCTAAACTTCAATCTCCACGGTTTATCCTTACCTTGACTGGCAATGTAACAACCAATTTCTCCCCGCGGTGACTCGATGCGCACATATGTCTCCCCGGCAGGCGGGCGAATCACACGTGGTACTTTGCCCATGACTTCACCTTCACTCGGGAATTGCTCCAATGCCTGCTCCAGAATTCGCAGAGATTGTTCAATTTCAGCCATGCGCAGATGATAGCGCGCCATGCAATCTCCCTCAGTCGCTGTTGGCACATCAAATTCAAAACGATCGTAAATGCAATACGGTTCGTCCTTACGTAGGTCCCATTTGACACCTGTCGAGCGGAGCATGACACCTGATAGTGAGTAATCCAATGCCGTTTTTGTATCGAACTTTCCAATCCCTCTGAGACGGTGGATGAAAATCTCATTCCCTGTCACCAGCTGGTGGTAGTTATTCAATTCTTTCTTCATGTACTGAACAAATTCTTTGGCTTTGTCGATCCAGCCTGGAGGTGCATCCCATTTCACTCCGCCTACGCGCATGTAGTTAAAGGTCATCCGCGCCCCGCATAGCTCATTAAACAAATCCAGAATCGTCTCCCGATCACGGAATGCATACAGGAAGGGGCCCATTGCACCGATGTCCAAAAGAAACGTTCCCCACCAAACCAAATGGCTCGCCACCCGGTTCAGTTCCATGGCGATCAATCGCAAAAACTGAGCTCGCTCTGGAATCTCCAACCCCATCATCGTTTCTACTGCGTGGCAGAGAACGTAGTTGTTGGTCATGGCGGACACGTAGTCCATACGGTCTGTATAAGGGATAATTTGCGTATAGGTCAAGTTTTCTGCCAGTTTCTCTGTACCTCGATGCAGGTAGCCCATCACCGGAATCGCTTCTTTAATGGTTTCCCCATCGATTTTTACTACCAAACGAAATACTCCGTGTGTACTCGGATGCTGTGGACCTACGTTTAATAACATCTCTTCCGTACGAAGTCCTGTTTCAGAAGAGGTATCAACATGAGTCGTGAGGATGTTATGGTTCATCTGCTAAACCTCCTCGTCGTATTGCACATAATCTTTGCGCAGCGGATACCCTACCCAATCATCCGGCAACAGGATTCGACGTAAATCCTTATGTCCCGGGAAATGAATACCCAAAAGGTCAAAAGTTTCTCTTTCATTCCAATCTGCGCCATGCCAGAGGTCCATTACAGAAGCAACTTTTGACTCTTCTCTGCTCGTTTTGACCTTTACTGCCAAGCTTTGGCGATTTTTGTAGGAATAAAAGTGGTAGTATACCTCCAGGCGATCCTCATAATCCACACCGTGAAGATCGGACAGGTACTCAAAACTCAATTGCTCGTCATCTCTTAAAAATTGGGCAACTTGATGCCAACGTTCGTTTTGAATGGTGAGAGTTGGAACTTCCTTTCCCAACTCGTTAATATACGAAGCCTCGATAACTCCCTGTCCAAATGCTTCGGAAATTCGTGAAACGTATTTATCAAGATAGGGCTGGTTTTTGGAAGGTGCTTTCGGCACTTCCTCTGCCGAAGCCTCATCCCCACTCGCTTGCGCTGCTTTTGCCTTCGCTGCAGCTGCGGCTGCTGCTTTGGCTTTTGCGGCAGCTGCGGCCTTTGCCTTGGCGTCGTCATCACCGGATTCATCGCCGCCTGCTTCACGTGCGGCTTTTGCCTTTGCAGCGGCGGCGGCGGCAGCCTTGGCTTTTGCTGCAGCTGCGGCCTTCGCCTTGGCATCCGCATCTGAATCAGCTGTATCTGCTCCATTTTCCGCAGCCTCTTTTGCTTCCTTCGCTGCTTTTGCCTTGGCTAGTGCTTCTGCGGCAGCTGCTTTCTTGGCTGCAGCTTTTTCCTCCGGTGTCATTTCGGACACGGGCTTGGCTGGCGGTGGAGAAGTAGCTTCTGCCTGTTCCTTTGCTGC
Organism: Brevibacillus antibioticus; assembly: GCF_005217615.1. Lineage (NCBI taxonomy): Bacteria > Bacillati > Bacillota > Bacilli > Caryophanales > Paenibacillaceae > Brevibacillus > Brevibacillus antibioticus. Next base: position 5,349,117 of record NZ_SZNK01000001.1, on the reverse strand, counting down.
TTTTGCCTTGGCTAATGCTTCGGCCGCTGCTGCTTTTTTGGCTGCAGCTTTTTCTTCCGGTGTCATTTCAGACACGGGCTTGGCTGGTGTAGCAACTGCTTCTGATTGTTGCTCGGCAACCGGGGCTTCCGACTCCGCAGCTTCTTTTGCTTCCTTCGCCGCTTTTGCCTTGGCAATTGCTTCTGCCGCTGCTGCTTTCTTGGCTGCGGCTTTTTCCTCAGGTGTCATTTCCGACATAGGTTTTGATTCCGGAGCAGAGACTTCCTCTTGTGGCTTTTGAGATGCCTCCACTGGGCTCGCCTCTTGGGAAGCCTGCGTTTCCTGTTCTCTTAATTTTCGCAAAGCTTCCGCCTTGGCACGGGCTTCAGCCGCTGCCGCTGCCTTTTCCTCCGGCGTCGGCTTGCGCTTCTCGTCGCTCATAGATTGGTCACCTGCTTCCCAGTCTTCGCTTCGTAACGGATTTTTTCTTGGAGCTTATTGATTCCGTAAATCAAAGCGGCAGGGTTAGGCGGACAACCCGGAATATATACGTCGACAGGCACAATCTGGTCTACACCTTTTACCACGCTGTACGAGCGCACGTACGGACCTCCCGCTGTCGCACAGGAGCCCATGGCAATCACCCACTTTGGTTCAGGCATTTGATCATACAGCCTGCGCAGTAGTGGTGCCATCTTTTTCGTGACGGTTCCAGCTACGATCATGACATCAGATTGTCTTGGGGATGCGCGAAAAATAACGCCAAACCGGTCGAGGTCATAACGCGCTCCACCCGTTCCCATCATCTCGATTGCGCAACAGGCCAAACCAAAGGTTAATGGCCACAACGAGTTGCTGCGAACCCATCCCTTCACTGTTTCCAATGTCGTGAACATGACATTGCGATTCAATTCCTCTTGCAATTCAGGCGCAATGCTTGTCAGGTCTAGTTCCATTCCAGCACCTTCTTTCTCCACGCGTAAATCAATCCTACGACGAGCAAGGATATAAAGATGACCATCTCGACTAAGGCAAAGAGCCCCAGTCCTTTGTAAGCGACGGCCCACGGATACAGAAAGAGTGTTTCTACATCAAAGATGACAAACATGAGGGCAAAGATATAATACTTCACGTTGAAACGCACCCAACTGTCACCAACAGGAATGTTACCGCTTTCATAAGTAGTTTGCTTCTCCCGTGTCGGTTTCTTTGGACGAAGTAATGGACCAACAAAACTGACTGTAGCCACGGGCAACAGCACACCAAGAATCAAAAAGATCGCGACAATCACATAATTGTTGGTATAGATGTCACTCACCCACGTTCCCTCCGCTCTTGAGAAAGGTATGAATCGTCTTGCGCTGTCCTCTAGAAGAAGTCGAGACTCCTCAAAAGGGTACTGCTCGCAGCATCAAAGGTGTAGGTATGACCGCTGTCGCTAATTGATACTGCTAGGGGGTTGTTCAAAAGTCGCCTTTTGATCACGAAGTATTCCTGAAAGCTTATTCGACATCGAAACTGACGCTCACCTTCGAAGCCCAGTGCTCATGTAGGTCCCCTACACTCCGCTCCTCCTTCTTCAGGTTCTCACTTTCTCGATGCAGAAAAGACGTCTTTTGAACCAGTGTTGCTAGAAAAAAATACCTTTATCATTATAGCAAATTGCCAATAGGGTGTCTAACGAAAGCCTTCCTTTTGTGCCATATAAAGGGAAAAACTCAGAGATTTCTCCCTGAGTTTTTCCAGCATAGTATGATGACCAAACGAATATGCCCGTCTGGCCCTTTTATTCTCTTAATTATTGAACGTTATTTGAAAATTGCTCTCCGAGGAAATCCTCGTAAATGCGTTCCCATACAATCGTGAAGTTCATCTTCTCGTCTTCCGGGATCTCCAGCATATTTTCAATTGCCTCTTCCAAATATGGAGTCAGCTTGATCAGAACCTCTTCCAGCATCTGGTCATTGGTGTTTATCAATTGCTTCATTTCAGCTTTGGACATGCTGAACATATTTTCTTCTTGCTCGTGCAGCTTCATTACGAGGCGGCTAAACATCGGATGAACCAATGCTTCCAGTTTAATATGAGCCAATGCAAAAGATTCTGCTTCACTCAGCTTGAACAACTCAGATGCATCTGGGAATGGATAAACCGGTACATCCCAAGCATCTCCATTATCGATTACCAGACCCCACTTCACGAAAAGCTCAATCGCTTCGTCAAGAGATGTCGGATATGCATAATCGGAACGACTCATGAACGCTTTGAATCTGTTCAAGAGGTTTACATAGCCTTTAAAATCCTCTTCAGACTTAAAGCCTTCTTGAACAGGCTCCGTGAATGTGCCTTTCAATGCATCAAACTCGTCCAGAGCTTTTCTCATTTCTTCTTTTGACTCATACTTCGTTACCACATAGCACATTGCCTGGAAGAGAACATTCATTTCATGAGATAGCACGCTTGTCCAGCCATTAGCCGCAAAGCTGCTAGGAATCACTACGCCATCTTGATTGTGGCGGATATCGCGAACGGTTTGCACAATTACACTCTCCTTTAATCCCAATAGCCAATGCCGCTTTTTCCCGCTGTTTTTCATGCTAACGTAGCTCGTCGGCAGGGCATTAGGTCTATTATACACAGAAACAATAGGCAATTACCAACTGGAAATATCATGCCCGATTTCCATAGATCATCATTCATCGCCCTATAATCGAAAAATCCCCGCAGCCACATGGGCGCGGGGATAGCAAGCTTACGCTTTACTTCGATACGTCGAGACGTGCCATCGCACGTTGCAGCGCGCGTTCTGCACGCTTGACGTCAAGCTCGGCATATTTCTCAGCCAAACGCTTTTCAGCACGCTCTTTCGCTGCCTTCGCGCGTTCAACATCGATGTCTCCCGGCAATTCAGCCGTTTCAGCAAGGATGGTCACTTTATCGCCGCGCACTTCCATGAAGCCGCCGCTTACAGCCATCTTTACTTCTTTATCGCCTTCTGTCTTAATCCGAACTGGCGCTGTTTTCAGCGGGGTTACCAACGGCATGTGGTTCGGCATAATACCGATTTCCCCTTGCAAGCCGCGAGCAATCACCATTTCAGCCTGACCGCTGTAGACAACCCGTTCAGGAGTTACGACTTCAACTGTCATCTTACTCACTTACTCGTCTCCCCTTTCCAGGGTGTCTTACGCCATTTTCTTCGCTTTTTCTACCGCTTCTTCAATTGTACCTACGTACAGGAACGCGCCCTCTGGCAGGTGGTCATGCTTACCTTCGAGGATTTCCTTGAAGCTGCGAACGGTTTCTTTCAATGGCACGTATTGGCCTGGGTTACCAGTGAACTGCTCGGCAACGTGGAAGGACTGGGACAAGAAACGTTGAATACGGCGTGCGCGTCCAACTACTTGCTTGTCGTCGTCGCTCAACTCGTCCATACCGAGAATCGCGATGATATCTTGCAGTTCTTTGTAACGTTGCAGGATTTTTTGAACGCTACGAGCCACATCATAGTGTTCTTGTCCTACTACATCAGGAGCCAGAGCACGGGAAGTGGATGCGAGTGGATCTACCGCAGGGAAGATACCCAACTCAGCGATGGAACGCTCCAAGTTCGTTGTAGCGTCCAAGTGAGCAAACGTAGTAGCAGGAGCCGGGTCAGTGTAGTCATCCGCTGGTACGTAGATCGCTTGAATGGACGTTACGGAACCTTTTTTCGTGGAGGTAATACGCTCTTGCAGCTGACCCATTTCGGTAGCCAGTGTTGGCTGGTAACCTACCGCAGATGGCATACGGCCCAAGAGAGCAGAAACTTCGGAACCCGCTTGAGTAAAGCGGAAGATGTTATCAACAAAGAGAAGAACGTCGCGGCCTTCTTCATCACGGAAGTATTCCGCCATAGTCAGACCAGTCAACGCTACACGAAGACGTGCACCAGGCGGTTCGTTCATCTGACCGAATACCATCGCGGTTTTCGGCAGAACGCCTGCATCTTTCATCTCGTGGTACAGGTCGTTACCTTCACGGGTACGCTCACCTACACCAGCGAATACGGAAATACCACCGTGCTCTTGCGCGATGTTGTTGATCAGCTCTTGAATAGTAACGGTTTTACCTACACCCGCACCACCAAACAGACCGATCTTACCACCCTTGATGTACGGAGCCAAGAGGTCAATAACTTTGATACCTGTTTCCAGGATCTCAACAGTCGTTGCTTGGTCTACGAACTCAGGAGCTTTACGGTGAATTGGGTCACGACGATCTACTTGACCCAGTTCTTGCAGGTCGATCGGCTCACCCAATACGTTGAATACGCGTCCGAGGGTGATTGCACCCACTGGAACGGAGATAGCTGCACCAGTATCAACTGCTTCCATACCACGAACCAAACCGTCAGTGGAAGACATTGCAACGGTACGAACCAAGTTATCGCCCAAATGAGTAGCAACCTCAACAGTCAAGTTGATGTCGCGCTCACCAGCGCTTTGTGCTTTATGTTGAATCTTGATCGCATTGTAAATGGCAGGCAGGTGTCCGCGGTCGAACTCGACGTCAACAACCGGACCCATTACCTGAACCACGCGTCCATTCGCCATCTTACTTCTTCCCTCCTGTAAAGCTAAATTGGGAGCTATTCGCTGCCACTAAGCCTGTGCGTTTGCACCTGCAACGATCTCGGAAATCTCTTGTGTAATGGCTGCCTGACGAGCACGGTTGTAGCTCAACGTTAAACGGTTGATCATATCCGTAGCATTGTCTGTCGCGTTGCCCATTGCAGTCATACGGGAACCTTCTTCAGAAGCTTTTGCTTCGAGGAGTGCACTGTAAACCAGTGTTTCCGCATATTTCGGCAACAGGTCCGCCAATACTTCTTCCGAGGACGGCTCATACTCGTAATTCATTACGCGCGCATTGTTGCTCTCGGGAGCTTCCAACGGCAGCAATTGTTTTACGGTAGGTATTTGCGAAATTGCACTTTGGAACTTGTTGTAGCACAGGTACAGTTCGTCAATCTGCTCATTCTCGAACATTTGGACCGCTGCACCGGCAATTTTCTTGATATCAGCAAAGGCTGGGCTGGCTGGCAGACCTGTCACTTCCTCCAAAAGCGGGTAGTTCCGTTTGCTGAAGAAGTCACGACCTTTGCGGCCAATCACGAAAATACCGTACTCATCCTTGGACTTGTGCTTCTCGTTAATGGTATTTACCACTTTACGGAGAATGTTGGCATTATAACCCCCAGCAAGTCCACGGTCGGAAGTGATGACAATATAACCAGTCTTTTTCACCGGACGATTTTGCAATATTGGATGTTTGGAACCAGAGTTCCCACTCGCGATGCTTGCGATCACGTCTTGGATCTTGTCAGCATACGGGCGTGCCGCCTCAGCTTTATCCTGGTTACGGCGAAGCTTTGCAGCCGCCACCATTTTCATCGCTTTCGTGATTTGGCGCATATCTTTTTTACTTTTGATACTGCGTCGAATCTCACGTATTCCTTTAGCCACTCGTTTTCACCACCTTGAGGACGCATGCACGGGCAAATCGCCCGGCATGCATCTGATGTCTATCAGGTTAACGATTAGCGAGTTACCGAAAAGCCTTTTTTGAACTCTTCGATCGCTGCGTTGAATTCTTTTTCATCTGGAAGGTCTTTCGTTGTGCGGATGTGCTCCAACAGTTGCGGTTTGTTGGAATCCAAGAAAGACAACATCTCTTTCTCAAAACGGCGCACTTCTGCTACTGGAATGTCATCCAGGAAACCTCTTGTAGCGCTATAGATAGAAGCAACTTGCTTCTCAACTGACATTGGATCGAACTGACCTTGTTTCATGATTTCCATCAAGCGCTCACCACGGGTCAGACGAGCTTGGGTTGCTTTGTCCAGATCGGAACCGAACTGAGCAAACGCAGCCAACTCACGGTATTGAGCCAACTCGAGCTTGAGTGGACCTGCTACCTTTTTCATCGCCTTGATTTGCGCGGAACCACCTACACGGGATACGGAAAGACCGGTGTTAACCGCTGGACGTTGACCTGCGTTGAACAAGTCTGTCTCCAGGAAGATCTGACCGTCCGTGATGGAGATCACGTTGGTTGGAATGTATGCGGAAATGTCACCCGCTTGGGTTTCGATGAATGGCAGAGCCGTAATGGAACCAGCGCCCAGATCATCAGACAGTTTCGCAGCGCGCTCCAGCAAGCGGGAGTGCAGGTAGAATACGTCACCAGGATATGCTTCGCGACCTGGAGGACGACGGAGCAAGAGGGACATTTCGCGGTATGCAGCAGCCTGTTTGGACAGGTCATCGTATACGCACAGAACGTGTCCGCCTTTGTACATGAAGTACTCAGCCATTGTTACACCAGTATAAGGAGCCAGGTACAACATTGGAGCTGGGTCAGACGCAGTAGCAGAAACGATGATTGTGTAATCCAGAGCCCCTGCTTTACGCAGAGTTTCTACGATGTTTGCAACGGTGGATTGCTTTTGACCGATTGCAACATAGATACAAATCATATCTTTACCTTTTTGGTTGATGATCGTGTCGAGCGCCACTGCTGTTTTACCAGTTTGGCGGTCACCAATGATCAACTCACGCTGTCCACGACCAACCGGGATCATCGCGTCAATTGCTTTGATACCTGTTTGGAGTGGCTCGTGTACGGATTTACGCGCCATAACGCCAGGAGCTGGGCTCTCGATTGGGCGGAAACCGTCATTTGCGATAGGGCCTTGACCATCGATTGGTTGACCCAGTGGGTTTACAACGCGGCCGAGCAGCGCTTCCCCTACTGGAACTTCCATAACGCGGCCGGTACGTTTTACAGTATCGCCTTCCTTAATGTCGCGGAAAGGTCCCATAATAACGACACCCACGTTATCTTCTTCCAAGTTGAGTACCATACCCATTACGCCATTTTGGAACTCGAGGAGCTCACCTTGCATGGCCTTTTCCAAACCGTGAACACGAGCAATACCGTCACCTACTTGGATGACTGTGCCTACATCCACAACTTCGATTTCAGATTTAAAGTTAGCGATCCGCTCTTTAATGAGGGAGCTAATCTCTTCTGGTCTGATTGCACTCACTTAATTCACCCCATTCATCCAACTTCTTAAAAGCCATCGAACTTTACGCCTTCTGCGCAAAGGTTTCTAACTTCGTTTTCAGGCTGCCATCGTACAGACGGTCGCCAATTTTGATAATAACGCCGCCGAGAATCGCTGGATCTACGACTGCTGTCATACGCAGCTTTTTATTCAGCGTTTGACCGAACTTCTCAGCCAGCTCATTTTGTTCTTCAGTAGAAAGCGGCTTTGCACTTGTTACAATCGCATCTGCAAATCCACGAGCTTCGTTCGCCAATTGTACAAAAGAACGGTAGATATCAACCAGATCAACTTCGCGTCCGTTCTCAATCAGGACATTCAGAAAATGAAAGGTTTCTTCCTCTACATGGCTTTTGAACAATTCGTCAGCGAGCGTAGCTTTCGCATCTGCTGCGATGTGCGGGTGCAACATGATCTTTTTCAGATCTTCATTGCCTTCAACCGCTTCCACGATTGCACCCAGGTCTGCTTCTACCTGATCAATCTTGCTACGTTCACTCGCTACTTCAAAGAGCGCACGAGCATAACGTTTTCCTACTGCGCTACTCATAGGCGATCTCCCACTTGTGCGAGAAATTTGTCAACAGTAGACTTTTGAGCTGTTTCGTCCAGTTCTTTCTCGATAATCTTGGAAGCCAAGAGCACGGACAGGCTGGTCATTTGCTCACGCAGTTCGAGTTTTGCTTTTTCTACTTCACGTGCCAGTTCAGCGCTTGCTTCCGCTTTCATACGCTCGGATGCAGCTTGTGCTTCTGTCACGATTTTGGTTGCTTCATCAGACGCTTGCTTTGCAGCGCGGTCAATGATTGCTTTCGATTCTGCACGCGCTTCATCCAGCACGCGACGTTGCTCAGCCAGAAGAGCTTCCGCTTCAGTGCGGTTTTTCTCAGCCGAGGAGATTTGACTTTCGATATGCTGACGACGTTTTTCCATGATCCCTACGATCGGGCCCATAGCCAATTTACGAACAAGCAGCAACAACAACAAGAACACAATTGCCTGGGTTAACAGCGTTCCCCATTCCAGGGATACCGCTCCAAAGTCGAGCATTCGTTTCACTCCTTCCTGCGAAAAGAAAGATGTATCATCAAGGATATTAACTGTCTTTGTCAAAAATATAGGCGGGTATCAAGCGCCCGCCTATTTGTTACGAAATGCTCGCTGATTACAGGCGACCGAAGAGAATGAAACCGATCGCTACAGCGATGATCGGAACTGCCTCTACCAGACCAAGACCCAGGAACATGAGACCCATCAGGCTACCACGTGCTTCTGGTTGACGAGCTACGCCTTCAATTGTACGAGAGATTACCAAAGAGTTACCAATCGCTGCGCCAAGAGCAGCCAGACCAAATACGATACCAATTGCAAGAGCCAAACCTTCCATTGTTTAAAAACCTCCTTAGTGTTTAAAAAGCGAAGATAAAATCGGGTAAGCGCAAAATTAGTGATCTTCATTCACTTGCTGTGACAGGTAAACCATCGCCAGCGTTGTGAAAATGAATGCCTGTACAGAACCAACGAATACTGAGTAGCCCAGCCACAGGAACAGCGGAATGCTTCCGAAGATCCCTACACCAAGCAGGAAGGCAATCAAAACCTCACCCGCAAAGATGTTACCGAATAGACGCAAAGGCAGCGTCAACGGCTTGATGATGAACTCCTCCAGAATGTGAATCGGGTTCAGGAATGTATGTTTCAACCATCCGCCGAAGCTCTTCTTGATGCCCAGATAGTGAGCGTAGAGAAGAACGATGAACGCCAGAGCGAAAGTTACGCTAGGAGTCGCTGTTGGTGATTTCCACCAGCCAATGACAGGGCCGTGCGAGGACGGATCGGTAGAGTTCAGCTCTTCTTCAAGCTTGGCCATCTTTTGTTGCTTCATTTGTTCATTCGTGGAAGCCGTCAACATGTCTTTAACCTTTTCACTTACTTGATGGTCAGGACTGTTGTGGTGAGCCGTGTTTACGTTAAATACGAGACCCAGTTGGTTTCCAAGGAAAATGTAAAGGAACAAAGTGAGTGCCAGCGAGACAAAGCCCGCAGCCTTCTTCGGTGTGATGTAGCTTTTTGTAATGCCGGTAACGAAGTCCACAATCCATTCCATCACGTTTTGCGCGCCGCTTGGAGTTGCGGAGGTCAGGTTGCGGGTCATGCCGATACACAGCAAAAGCACCACCAGAGAGGTAACCAAAATCATAAGAATAGTGGAGATGTCAAATACCATGCCCAACCATTCAAACCGCAGAGAATAATGCATGTATTTCACCCCTTTCTTCCGCGCGAATCTATTGCTTTAAGTACGTGTAAAGAAAAAATATCTACTATCTATTTAAAGGAGCGATACACAAAAAGGAAACTGAGAATCTGAAAGAGGAATAAACCCATCAATACGCCAGCGATTCCAAACATATGGGGAAAACGCATTGTCAAAAAGACTGCAAAGCCTGCCACAGCCAGTCGCTGCAACATACCAGTCCCTTTTGGCCGGACGTTTGGATCAACAGCCATCTGACCAATGCGCCAGGTTTTGCTGAAGAGAACCGTGCCATTCACCAAACTGCAAACCATCCCAAGCAGGAGGCTTTGCAAAAAGAAACGATACGATGGCAACACCGCCCAGAGTATCGAGGCAATTGCCATACAGAAAAAGGCATAGCGAAAAGTGGATCGCATTGCCGAAGAAAACGTTTGCATGTTCCATCTCCCTAGAGATAACCGCGAACGATGCGGTAGACGCTATACACGCCTATTCCTAATCCCGCGAGCAGCCCCACCATCAAAAAAAGCGGATTGGTAGAGAAAAGACCATCCAAGTATTTTCCCAGAAGGACTCCCGAAATCACGCAAACGGCCATATCGACACCGATTAGGGTGACCAACGTGATCGCTCGCCACGGATTATCCAATTTCGACACAGAGCAACATTCTCCTTTCATACATAAGGAGAGGGCTGGTGTCAAGTGCCCCTTTGCCCTCATTCATATTAACGAAGAATTATTCCCTTTGTCAATGTTCGGCTTGGTCTGTACACAAAGCGTTCACAATTTGAAGTTTAAATTTTCTCGACAAGGGTAGAGACCCCTTGTCCACCACCGATGCAAAGGGTTGCTAACCCATATTTTGCCCCTTCGCGTTTTTGCAATTCATGCACGAGCGTGACCAAGATTCTGGCGCCACTTGCACCAATCGGATGACCCAAAGCGATGGCTCCGCCGTTGACATTCAGCTTCTCGCGATCAAAGCCTAGTGCTTTGCCAACAGACAGCGATTGGACGGCAAAAGCTTCATTTGCTTCGATCAAGTCAATGTCAGCAATCGACAGACCCGCTTTTTCCAGTACACGTTTGGTCGCAGGAACTGGACCGTATCCCATGATGCTCGGATCAACACCTGCACTCGCATTGGCTACGATACGGGCGAGAGGCTTCACACCCAGCTCTTCTGCCTTCTCGCGTGTCATAATCAGGAGAGCTGCTGCTCCATCGTTGATACCAGATGCATTCCCAGCTGTCACAGTCCCATCCTTTTTAAATGCAGGCTTTAGTTTGCCTAGCGCTTCGACTGTCACGCCAGCACGCGGGAATTCGTCTACGGCAAATAGCACCGGATCACCCTTGCGTTGCGGGATCGGAACCGGCACGACTTCTTCCTGAAAACGACCACTAGCGAGCGCTTGCTGAGCCTTTTCCTGGCTCCACGCTGAAAATGCATCCTGCTCTTCTCGTCCGATTTCGTATTTGGTGCAAAGGTTCTCCGCTGTAATGCCCATGTGGTAGTCGTTGAAAGCACACCACAGCCCGTCGCGAATCATGGAGTCTACCACTTTTTGATCTCCCATACGGTAGCCTGAGCGCGCACCTTCCATTAAGTATGGTGCCTGGCTCATATTTTCCATCCCACCAGCCAAGACAACCTCTGCCTCACCAGCAAGGATGGACTGAACAGCCAGATGAACGGCTTTTAGACCTGAACCACAAACCTTGTTGATTGTCAGGGAGGGAACTTCATGAGCAAGGCCCGCATGAATAGAAGCCTGGCGCGCCGGGTTTTGACCCAAACCTGCTGACAGTACGTTCCCCATAATCACTTCATCAACCGCATCCTTGGAAACACCTGCACGCGTAAGCGCTGCTTCCAGTACAATCCCGCCCAGCTTTGTCGCGCTGACACCTGCAAGCGTTCCTTGAAAGCTACCTATAGCAGTGCGCACAGCACTCGCAATGACGATTTCTCTTTGACTCATCTTCCACACACCCCTCGAATACACAGGATAGGCAACCTTCTTAAAATTCCATTTTCTCTTGATAATTCCTGCCAGGAAATCGCTTTCTTTTCCATTTTACAAAAAAGCCATCATGGATTGCAGGAGGAAGATAGCAGCCGTACGGTGTTCAATTGTGTACAGTCGAATGGCATTGTCACGAGGACGAATAAGCACGACGGACTCACTCACTACATGGATGAAACCGCGCGAACGTAAATAACTTCGTAGGTGACATGGATACCCGTTTCTGTTTTATACGTCTGCTCATAGTAACGAATCATTTCTGCAAGGAGTTTTCTGCGTCCAAGACCGCCCCCTTGCTCCATACTTGTGTTGGCGCCAATGGCTTTCACGGCATGCAAGAAATCGCGTACACCCGGGTAGGTTAACCGTTCATATTTCCTAATGATCTCTATATCCGTAAACCCTGCTTGCTCCAATTGCTCGTGCCAATCACGTGCAGAGAGAAACTCCAAGCCATGGCGCACTCCCTTCTCCTCCAAAATCGCATGAGCATTCGCAAACGAATCATGTAGCTCCCAAAAAGTATCGGGTCCAAATGTCGAAAAAACCAATGGTGCTCCTGGCTTCAGGATTCTTCCCAATCCTTTTAGCGTATGCGCTGGCTTGGCAAACCACTGAAAACACGCTCCTGAAACGATCAAATCCTTTGACTTCGCCTGTTGTTCCCAAACCCATTCTTCAGCATCGGCTTGAGAAAATGAACAATTCAGGCCGCGCTGCTCCATGTTGTTCTTCGCCTGTTCCAGCATACCTGGCGCAATCTCTACCGCCTCGTAATAGGCAGCAGAAAAACGGCTGCGAATGACGAGAGTTAGCCCCCCTGTCCCACAGCCAATCTCTAGGATGTTTCGTACCTCGTTCTCGTTCGTTATCTCTGTAACCATTTGACGCAATTGATCTACCATCTTCTTTTGCACGAGTGCGTATTTTTCGTATGAGACAGCCTTCTCACTAAATCGGCTGCTGATTGCCCTCTTCTGCAAGCTGCTCCACCATCCTCTTTAGCGAATCTCCTACAACCTCTGGAACAAATACATGCGGGGCATGACCACAGTTCTGAATGGGCACGAAATTGGCACCTGAAACACTACTCGCCAGTTCTTCTCCGGCTGCGAGCGAACAGATAGCATCCTTCATTCCATGAATGACGAGAGTAGGAGTAGTCAGCGATGACAGGAACGGGCGGCAATCCTCTTCTTCCAAATAGGTCAAGCCCGCAATCAGCGCCGCTGTGCTCCACTTCTGGCTGTCCATTCTCACATGAAAACCTACTTGTTCACGCTCTCCTGGTGTTAGCATCTGTTCGACAAATGCGTCCATCACCCGCTCGCGTGCTACGGAAAGCTGCCTTTTCATTCTTTGCAAAACAACAGGATGCCACCCTTTGCGAAGATCATGTTGTTTGCAAATAAAGCGAGCTGTAGTGCCGATCAAAACAAGTCCTGAGACCGGGTACTGGGCAGCAAGGCGTATTCCGAGCATCCCGCCCATAGACCACCCCACTACAATCAACTCCTGACCCCAAAAAGGACGGACTTCCTCTTCTACTCTCTTGTAAAATTGCAAGGAATCAGTGACGTCCGAATAAGTAGGAATGATGTGCTGATAGGAAGGAAACTGTGAGCGAACTGCATCCCAGCTGCAATCTGGCATTCCCCACCCAGTTAGCCACAGCATCACTTTTCTCATGATATCGTCCCTCCTTTGTGAAGCTCGTCCCTGATTTCGCTCACTTGCTCGCAAGCCCACTCTAGCTCTTCGTGCGTATGGTCAGCCATCACTGTAAAACGGATACGGGCGCTTCCTGCTGGCACAGTAGGAGGTCGAATCGCCACTGCTGCAATCCCCCGTTGCCGCAGCCTTTTGCTAAATTGCAGGGTCCATTCATTCTCTCCTATTGTGAGCGGGATGATTGGCGTATCTTCCTCGTCTACGGTAAACCCGCGTGAGCGAAGCAACTGGCGAAACACGAGCGCATTCCGCCTCACTGCTTTTCTTCGCCAAGAGTCTGTTTGTATCAAAGACAACGCCGCCAGATTCGAGCCAATCACAGCAGGGGGTAGAGCTGTGGAATACACCAGCGAACGCGCTTTTGTCATCAAATAACGAATGATGATCTCATCTGCGCATACGTATGCCCCATAAACACCAAATGCCTTGCTGAAGGTTCCCATCAAAACATCGACTTGTCCGGCGATCCCCAGCTCGTGGCACAAGCCCTGCCCCTCTTCTCCACGCACTCCCCCTGCATGGGCTTCGTCAACCATCAGCATGGCATCGTAACGATCACGCAGTTGTACCAATGCAAGAAGGGGAGCTTTGTCACCGTCCATAGAGAATATGCTGTCGGTGACAATCCACTTCCGCCTAGCATCCTGGTGCTTTTTCAGCAAAAATTCCAGATGCTCCATGTCGTTGTGTCTGTACCGAAAATGCTCCGCCCGACTGAGCACGATCCCGTCTACAATGCTGGCGTGATTCAACCGATCACTAAAAACTGCGTCGCCTCTTCCAGCAAGCGCTGCCAGTACCCCTGTATTTGCCTGATAGCCGTTTGCAAAGACAAGCGCCCCTTCTCTCCCTTTCCACGAAGCCAATTGTTGTTCCAGCTCGTCGTATAACGCGTAGTTGCCATGGACGAGACGAGAGGCAGTTCCTCCTGCCCCCCACTCCTCTGCCGCCATCTTGCCAGCATCCACGATTCGTTGATCATGGGCCAAGCCCAAATAGTTGTTCGATGACAGGTTTAATAATGGTTTCCCTTCGACTTGAATCCACGTGCCCGCTCGATCACTGGCTGACTCTACGATGCTCCATTCTCTTGCCAACGATTGTTTGCGCAGCGAATCATATTCTTCTTCCAGCCATTTGTAGCGTTTCTTCATAACTGACCTACTTGTCCTACAGCGCACACAGCTCGATTTCAAACCCGAGGTCTTCAATCATCTGATGGTCTGTCGTGATTTCTTGCCCGGGAGTCGTCAAATAGTCGCCTACAAACAATGAGTTGGCTGCATACAAGGAAAGCGGCTGCAAGGTGCGCAAATTCACTTCGCGACCACCCGCAACGCGAATTTCTTTATCTGGGCAAATAAATCGGAACAAGGCGAGAACACGAAGCGCCTTCATTGCCGGAGTTCGTCCTTTATCCTCCAGCGGGGTTCCGGGAATCGCATTTAAAAAATTGATCGGGATGGAATCTGCATCGAGATTGCGCAGGGCAAATGCCATTTCAACGATCTCCTCATCGCTCTCCCCCATACCGATGATCACGCCTGCGCAGGGCGACATCCCTGCTCTTTTTGCGGTATCGACTGTCTGTACACGTTGATCGTACGTGTGCGTTGTCGTAATCGCTTCGTAATGGTTACGACTCGTATTGAGATTATGGTTGTAGCGGTGCACACCTGAATCTTTTAGGCGCATTGCTTGTTCGTCGCTTAATATCCCAAGACACGCACAAATTTTCAGCGGCATCGTCTCGCGGATTTCTTTGACTGCCTCGATGACCTGCCCCAGCTCCTTTTCCGTAGGACCACGTCCTGAGGCGACGATACAGTATGTACCTGCCTGTCGATTCATGGCTTCTCGCGCACCTGCGAGCAATGTTTCCTTGTCCAGCATCGTGTACTTGGATACGGGAGCATTCGAAACAATCGACTGCGAGCAGTAACCGCAATCCTCCGGGCATAGGCCGCTCTTGGCGTTGATGATCATATTCAGTTTGACCTTTTTGCCGAAAAAGTGCTTTCTGACGTGAAACGCTTCGTTCATGACCAGCAGCAGCTCATCATCCGGCGCTTGTAACACCTTCATTGCCTCTTCCTGCGTAAACTCTTCTTTAGCAATCGCTTTATGAGCGTATCCCTTCCAATCCAGACAGGTGCTTTGATTCATTTTCTCGTCTCCCCTTCTTACTTATTTATGGCTCCACGGACACAACTGTCCGATGTCTACACATTCTTGGATCAGCTGTGTCAACTGCTGGCGCTCTAACGGCTGGTCTATCCACGGAAGCACGCCCCATACGGGAACTCCACCGTAGCTCTCAATCATGCTCGCGTTTGTTTTGACACTCTCATCGATGACACCAGCTGAGTTGCTTTGATTCAGGATGACACCTACAACCTCGATCCCGAGTTCCCGTGCATACCAAACGGACAAGAGCGTATGGTTAATCGTGCCGAGCCCAGCCCGAGCCACGATAAGCATGGGCAGGTTCAGTCGAGCAGCAAGATCCGCCATCGTTTCGGTTGGAGTCAATGGCACAATCAGACCACCGGCTCCTTCGACGAGGAGTGCTGGATAACGTTCCATCAGGGGTCGCCCTCCGGCGATTACTTCCTCCATCGTCAAGCTTTTCCCCTCTGCTTCTGCAGCCAGAAAAGGGGTAAGCGGTGCCTCAAAACAGAGCGGGGCTATCTCCTCACATGCGTCAGGCACTCCGCTCCACGTTCTCAAGTGCATAGCGTCACTGCCCTCATCATGCGCTCGTGCACCTGACTGGACTGGCTTCCAAACCCCGATGTTCACTCCTGTCTCACGCAACACAGATGCGATTCCGGCAGTCACGATCGTTTTGCCTACCCCTGTATCTGTTCCTGTGATGAACAATCCGGAAAAGGAGCGATCAGCCATATCAATCACTCCTCCTCGTATCATCTGTCGTTACTTCCTGAATCGATTCCGCCAAAAACCGAACCATGTCAGCCAATTCTTCGGTTGTAGATACAAGCGGCGGGATAAAAACGATGACGTTGCCCAACGGTCGTGTCAGGAGCCCTTTTTCTCTTGCTACCTGACAGACACGTACACCGATCCGCTCATTCCAGTGATAAGGCTCCTTGGTCTCTTTATCCCGAACCAGCTCGATTCCCGCCATCAAGCCTTTTTGCCGTATTTCTCCTACATGAGGCAAGTCGTACAGCGACCCTAGCAATTGATCCAGATCGATTGCTTTTTGTGCGACTTGTTGAACAACTCCGCGCTCCTCCATCAGCCGCAGGTTGGCGAGAGCAACTGCACAGCCTAGTGGATTTCCCGTGAATGAATGTCCGTGGAAAAAGGTTTTCTGTTCCTCATAGTCAGCGAAAAAGGCATCATAAATCTGCTCGGTTACTAAGGTAGCCGCTACAGGCAAATACCCTCCCGTAAGCCCTTTTGCAACTGCCATGATATCCGGCACGACCCCATCATGCTCACAAGCGAACATTTTGCCCGTGCGTCCAAATCCTGTCGCTACTTCGTCTGCGATCAGCAATACATCATAGGCGCGCAACAGCTCCGCAATTTTTTTCAAGCAACCATCCGGCATGATAATCATGCCGCTTGCTCCCTGCACGACAGGCTCTACGATCATCGCCGCAATCTCATGAGCTCTATCCCTAAGCAAACTTTCCAGACTGCTCAATGTGGCCTGAACAGCTGCTTCTTCGCCGCCTTGTCTGTATGGATAAGGGTATGGAATGACATGTGGAGAAAAGAGCAGTGGTTTGTAGACCTGATGGTAGAGAGGAATGGCTCCCACACTGGTGGCTCCAATCGTATCTCCGTGATAGGCATTGTTCATTGTGATAAACGAATGCTTGCCGGTCTGCCCGCGATTCTGCCAGTATTGGAAGGCCATTTTCAGTGAGATTTCGACCGCCGTTGCCCCGTTGTCAGAGTAAAAGACTTTGCTCAATCCTTTTGGAGCGAGGTAGATCAGCTTTTCCGCTAGTAGAATGGACGGCACATTTGCCATGCCGAGCAAGGTAGAGTGGGCAATCTGGTCAAGCTGTTCCGTGATCGCCTGATTCAGCTCGGGAACGTTGTGACCGTGGACGTTCAACCACACGGAGGAAAAACCGTCGTAGTAGGCCTTGCCGTTCACATCGAACAGCTTGATCCCTTCTCCTCTCGCAATAATCAATGGCTCCTGTGCGACGTAGTCTTTCATTTGGGTGAAGGGATGCCAAACGTATTGCTTGTTTTTGGCAGAGAGCTCTGTATAACTATTTAACAACCAAATCACAACCTTGGTTAACATATATTTGTTAACCGTTATTTTAAAATGGTTAACCCATTTTGGCAAAGCTTTTTCTTCGACTTTGAAAAATTAGTAAGATCTAAGAAGGCCCTTCTGGTTTGAGTCAACATAGTGGAGGAGAAGAAAAAGCGCAGTTCTCTTCGACTCTGACACGCCCGCAGGGGGGATTCACTGTCCGTCTCCACTTCCAAAAGGGGACCGTCGAGCCAAAGCCACCCTACGGGCGGAAGGTTCTCAAGGAAGAAGTGTTCGACAAGCGTGGTCCCCTTTTGGAGGTTCCGACTGGGTAGGCGTTGTCAAGGTCTACGAGCCCTGCGCTTTTTCTTCTCACCAGCTTTGTCCGTTCATCGATTCCTTCTAAAACTCAAAAAGGTCAAGCTCCTCTTTGTTAGAGAAGCTTGACCTTTTCTATTCCGATTCTATTTAGCTTGATGCAGGATGCGATAGAGCGCTACGACACACACTGCTCTCGTCGTCGGTTTATTCGGCTGATAATTTCCTCCAACTGGATCAATCAGACCAAGTCCGACCATGTTGTTGATGGATGTGGTTGCCCAGGATGGCCAGGTTCCTTTATCGGAGACCTTTTTCGTCGCCCCCTTTTTATTCACGAGACGATCGAGAATGACTGCGGCCTCTGCGCGAGTCACTGGCTGATCCGGACGGAAGGTATTATTGTTATACCCTTTCACCAGGCCTTTGGAAACGGCAACCTGTACGGCACCTTGCGCATAGGAAGGCACCTTATCCTTGAATTTCAGCTTTGGTGAGGAAGGAAGCTCCCATTCAAAAGAGCGCGCGAGCAGGGTGACGAACTGTGCTCTTGTCAGAGAAACCTCTGGGCCGAACGTCGTCTCGGTCAAACCCTTCACGTAGCCTTTTTCCGCCATGTAGGTGATTTCTGCCTTGGCTGGATGCTTCGCGATATCTGTAAATCCAGCGCTGCTCGTGCCAGCATTGTCCATGTAGTACGGAATGTACTTGCCGTAGCTATTGACTTGATATGCCCACTGACCTTGAGCATTCATGGTTCCCAGCAGCGGATCCAACGTATTGTTTACTTGGTTTACGTACAAGAGTCCAACGCCTTTTCCAGCAAGCCATTGCTTCGGTGCCAAGGTCAACTGAATCGACGAAGTGGAAATCGCGTCCTCTTGCCCTGCTTTTAGTTCGCCTGGTTTAATCGTAAACGAATAATCCGCAGGTACATATCCTGGCATCGGCTGGGTCACGATCGACTCCACATCAATCAGTGCACTATCCAGATAAGATGCGGTATTTTCTAAGGAGTAATGGAGATCAAGCTCCGCTCCGAGTGACATGCTGCCTGGCAGTTCAGGGACAACGGCCACATCGCTCGGTTGACCTGTCTTGTTGCCCAAGAGGAGCGAGAATTCGTCGAAATACAGTGTTCCTTTGTCGTGTGTAATGCCATCATTGGCTTGGTCAACGACATACACACTCTTCAGATGCAATGGATAGGCAACATTGCTCGGGAAGTAGCCTTTCACTTGCTTCCAGCCTGTCCAATTGATCTCTTTTGCCAGATCGACGTAGACCGGCTTGCCGTTTGCATCAATTGCTTCTGCACGGAGCCAATGTCCGCTGTTGTCCCCATTGACCCATAAGCCCAATCCGAGCGGCTTGCCAGGAATCGTCACAGGGTTTGCCCCCAGCACACCGTACGAAATCCGCATGTTGTTCGCTGGTGCTCCTGAGAAGTTGTACACCAGCTTCGCTGCCTTTTTCGTGCGGAATGTCTGATCGGAGACGAGCCCGAACGAACCAGCCGAACTGATGCTGGATGGATTTGCGGCATGGTACATGCCTGCCTGATTATCGAAGGTGAGCCATGGCTGCTCGAATTGTCCAACGGCAAATGGTACGGTTGTCGCCACGCCATCATACGTAATCGTCAGGTTTCCGTTGCCCGGCTCATTGCCTGCTACCAATTGCAGATTGTCGTTAATTGTCGCTACAGAAGAATCAACACTCGCTTTTACGCTAAGTGGCGTCGCTTGTACGGTAGAGCCCTTTTTCGTTTTGATTTTGACATCGAGATTAATGGATTGTCCCGGTGCAATGGTAATCGGATTCGGGGAAACGATGATTTGCTGCACATCGATGCCGGAAATGACTTGAATGTCTTTATTTTGCGTCACATTGCCCAATCGCGCAGTCAATGTGATCTTGCCAGAGCGAGCTGGTGTGAATTGCTTGCCATTTACGGTTCCCGCTTCGGACTGACTGCCATCCCAACTCACATCGCCTGCATTGATCGCGTACGGCTGGTAATGAACGTCATAACCTTTGGATGCACTGAGCGGGATAGATTGTCCGATTAGCACATCTGCCGGTACATCGATTTGGAAGCCTCTCAATTCTCCAGCAGGTGCCGTGTTGTATACGGCCAGTCCAGTAGGTACACGGCGCTCAGCACCGCCGCTCGGCTTATTCGCCAGATTTGCGTGTGTCTCACCCAGCATGCGAGCTGCCATGGTCGTAGAGCCGCCACCGTCAAAGTTTACAGCCCGATAAGAACCGAGCTCCGCCATGATTTTTGCCAGTTCGTCCAAATAAACGCCTTGGCTCGCATCGATCGTGACCATGTACAAGGTCTTCCCATCCTGGGAAACTCCGACCGATGTGCGTGCCGTCTTGTTGATGATAGACTTGTCCGCTTGAAAGGAAGTGAGCGCTTTCCCTTGATCAACCAAAATCACATTGCCGCCTACCGCTTGCTTTAGGTTGAGTGTCTGTGGTGTCGTTTGGTACTCAACCGCTGCAGTAGCGCCTACAGGGAAGTTTTGCTTGAGGAATGCTCCTGCTGCTCCATGTCCCCAAAGGACATAGCCGTTGTAAGGTATGTATACGCCAGGTTGATTCACACGAACTTCTTTGGCTACGTTGTCTACAAACAGAATCTCGACGACATCTTTGTAGCCCGGTATCGTCCCCAAGCTGGTTTTGCCAAAGGAAGGGGTATAGACGTTCAGTTGGTTCTGGTGACTTTTTCGTGAATCACTCGGGTTGTACTCTTCCTTGTTGACACCCTGAATCGAATAGGTAGCGCCAGTAGGAGCAGTAACCTTGCCGCCAAAGCCAAACTTGTCGACGATGGCCATCTTGTCTCCAGTCAAGCCCAGCGCGTACCAGTAGGAGACCAAGCCCATAGAAGAAATGAGTTCATCGTCTTTCATGACAATGCCAAACGGCGCTCCCCGCTTCGACATGTTAAAAAAGTCGGCATTGATCGCTGCTACAGCTCCGGTTTCACGCGCCATTTGTGTAACCGTCTGTCTGTCTGTCAGCTTACCTTTCGTCCCGTATACCGGTTTGACCTCAACGTAAGGATTATTCAGATCAACCTTGGTCACCATGATCGTGACTACTTGATTGGCAAATGTTTTCGTATATTTCTGCAAAGTGGTCCCTTCACCAATTGGGGTTTGCCACATCATATTCAATGCACTTGTTTCCGCTCTGGCGTGTGCGACATTGGTCGCAAACGGCACAAACGGAACAAAAGCTCCCCAGGCCATGGTCGTAGCCGTGAGCAGCGTCACTATCCTTTGCGCTCTCATGTTGGTAACTCCTCTCCGTATTCCAAACTCTGTCTCTTACCATCTAAGCCAAGCAACTAAATATTAGACGCAAAAGGTCATGGATAGTTTCGCCAATTCCCTTGATTCTCTATTAGAAAAACATACCAAATCGTCAGTCATTGAAACCAAAATGATCCCTCTACAACAAGAAACCCGCCCAGTTTTGACGAACGCTACCTGGCGGGTTTTCCTAGCTGTATGTTACTGACCTGGTTGGAAAGGCTCTGGTTTTTCAGCGCGCAAACCAAAATGATAGAGAATTGCTTCTACGATGCGGCGGGAAGCCTCGCCATCCCCATATGGGTTGACAGCATGCGCCATAGCATCGTAAGCCGCTTGGTTGGTCAGTAATTCTTTTGCCATTGCATACACTTGCTCTTCGTCGGTTCCCACGAGCTTTAACGTGCCTGCTTCAATCCCCTCAGGACGTTCTGTCGTATCGCGCAGAACCAAGACTGGTACGCCAAGAGATGGCGCTTCCTCCTGCACCCCGCCAGAATCGGTCAGGATGAGATGGGCACGACGAGCGAAGTTGTGGAAATCAAGGGCATCCATTGGTTCGATCAACGAAATGCGATCGTGGTTTCCGAGAATCTCCTGCGCTACTTCTTGTACAGCAGGATTCAAGTGAACCGGATACACAACAGCAATCTCGGGATGCTCGTCCACCAGTCTTCGAACGGCACGGAAAATACGGCGCATCGGCTCGCCCAAATTTTCGCGGCGGTGTGCCGTCATCAGTACCAGCTTCTGACCAGCTACGCGATCAAGCACCGGATGTGTGTAATCCTCGCGAACCGTTGTTTTCAACGCGTCAATCGCTGTGTTTCCTGTCACGTAGATGCTCTCTTCCGGCTTTGCTTCGCGACGAAGATTGTCAGCCGATCCATTGGTCGGAGAGAAATGAAGGTCAGCCATTACACCTGTCAACTGGCGGTTCATCTCTTCCGGGAACGGCGAATACTTGTCCCATGTGCGCAAGCCCGCTTCCACGTGGCCAATCGCGACTTGATTATAAAAAGCAGCCAGACTCGCCACAAAAGTGGTTGTCGTATCCCCGTGCACGAGGACAATGTCCGGTTTTACTTCCTTCATCGTTTCATCTAGGCTCTCCAACGCGCGAGTAGTCACACCCACCAGCGTTTGGCGATCCTTCATGATGTTCAAATCAATGTCTGGTTGAATATCAAAAATGTCCAAAACCTGATCGAGCATTTGACGATGTTGGGCCGTCACGCAAACGACAGATTCGATTTGCTCGCTGTACTTGTTCAATTCATGGACAAGCGGTGCCATTTTGATCGCTTCTGGACGTGTGCCGAATACCGTCATTACTTTTACAGTTTTCATCCGTTTTTCCCTCTCCGACTACTTCGTGCCGTACAAGCGGTCACCCGCATCGCCCAAGCCTGGCACGATGTATCCATGGTCGTTTAAATATTGATCAACAGCCGCTACGTAGATATCTACATCAGGATGCTCGTCCTGAACTAGCTTGATACCTTCTGGAGCAGCGATCAGGCACATCAGTTTCAAGTTTTTCGCTCCACGTTTTTTCAAAGCAGTAAGAGCGGCAACAGCAGAGCCACCAGTCGCCAGCATCGGGTCAGTTACGATCAACTCACGCTCAGCAACATCGGATGGCAGCTTCACATAATACTCAATAGGCTGTAAGGTTTCCGGATCACGGTAAAGACCTACGTGTCCTACTTTGGCAGCAGGGATCAGCCTCATCAGGCCATCCACCATACCAAGACCAGCACGCAGAATCGGTACCAACCCTACTTTTTTACCAGCGATTACATTCGACTGACAGGTAGCCACTGGCGTTTCGATAGTGATTTCCTCCAAAGGCATATCACGGGTAATTTCATAGCCCATCAGAGTAGTCACTTCATCTACCAGTTCGCGAAATTCCTTGGTCCCTGTATTCTTGTCACGAATATACGTAACTTTATGCTGAATCAGCGGATGGTCAAACACATATACACGGCTCATGTCATTTCCTCCGTTTCCCTATCAATACATCCTTTCTATAATAGCTGGTGAGAGTGGCTCAGTCAATTTGCCTAATCTTCGTACTTTTTCTCATCCTCGATCCCTAACTACAGCCGCCAAGCAAAGAAAAAAGCAGACCCGTATAGAAAAATTTCCACCGGGTCTGCTTCACGTAGCCTAAACTTAGATATTCAAGCCTTCATACATCGGGAAACGTTGGCACAAAGCTGCCACACGTTGACGTGCTTCCTCGTGTTTCGCAGCATCCTCTGGATTTTTCAATGTCAGAGCGATAATCGCTGCTACTTCTTTCATTGCTTCCTCATCAAAACCGCGGCTTGTCACTGCTGGCGTACCCATGCGCACACCGCTTGTAACAAACGGGCTTTGTGTATCGTAAGGAATCGTATTTTTGTTCGTAGTAATGCTTACTTCGTCCAACAGATGCTCAGCTACTTTACCTGTCAGGCCGATTTTGCTTACATCAACCAATACGAGGTGGTTATCCGTTCCGCCGGAAACAAGCGTCAGGCCTTCAGCCGTCAAGCTTTCCGCGAATGCACGTGCATTCTTGATGATGCGAGCTGCGTAATCCTTGAACTCTGGTTGCAGGTTTTCGCCGAAAGCAACCGCTTTTGCTGCGATCACGTGCATCAACGGACCACCTTGAACGCCTGGGAATACGGATTTGTCGATGCCTTTTGCGAATTCTTCCTTGCACAAAATCAAACCGCCACGTGGTCCGCGCAGAGTCTTGTGCGTCGTAGAAGTAACGAAATGCGCGTGCGGTACTGGGTTTGGATGCAGACCTGCCGCAACCAGACCAGCGATGTGCGCCATGTCCACCATGAAGTACGCGCCCACTTCGTCCGCGATCTCACGGAACTTGGCAAAATCAATCGTACGCGGATAGGCACTCGCACCAGCAACGATCAGCTTTGGCTTGTGCTCCAATGCTTTTGCACGAACATCTTCATAGTTGATCAGGTGAGTATCTTCGTCTACACCATAATCAACGAAATTGTACAGCGTACCGGAGAAGTTTACTGCACTACCATGCGTCAAGTGACCACCGTGGGACAGGTTCATTCCCAATACGGTGTCGCCTGGCTGAAGAATCGTGAAGTATACAGCCATGTTCGCCTGAGCACCGGAGTGTGGTTGTACGTTTGCATGCTCAGCGCCAAAAATTTCTTTTACGCGGTCGCGCGCGATGTTTTCTACGATATCCACATACTCGCAACCACCGTAATAACGGCGTCCTGGATATCCTTCTGCGTATTTATTCGTCAAAACGGTTCCCATTGCTTCCATAACTGCGCGGCTTACGAAGTTTTCAGAAGCAATCAGCTCAATCTTGTCGCGTTGTCTTCCGAGCTCCAATTGAACGGCTTCCATTACTTGCGGGTCTTGTTTACGCAAAAAATCTAGCATAGTAGTTTCTCCTCCTCTTTTACGTGCAGCTTTCATTCGGTGGTGTCTTCTCATACACGGCACGCGGTCCGCCAATCAGCTTGGGACGTGTGCGCGCTGCCGTAACATGTGCTTGTCCAACGAGACGCTGTGTCGGACGCACCGGTACTGCCACATGCTTCAGATGCATGCCGATAAGCGTATGGCCGATATCAATGCCTGCATGCGCGCGAATGTGCTCCACAACGGCTGCATCCGCGAACTGTGTAAACGCATGCGCAGCCATAGAGCCTCCAGCAGTCGGAACAGGAACAACCGAGACCTCTTCCAATCCGTATCGCAATGCAACATCGCGCTCGACGACCAGAGCCCTGTTCAAATGTTCACAACATTGAAAGGCAACAACAAAGCCGCGCTTTTCTACAACAGATTGGATCCCACGATACAGAGCTTTCGCTACATCCTGGCTACCAGCTTTTCCAATATGCTCACCGAGCACCTCGCTGGTACTGCAACCAATCACCATGAGTTGTCCAGCTGCAAGCTCTGCCAAATCGGCTACTTCTTCGACAATGTCACTGATTTGTTTTTCGATAGCGGATAAATCCACTTACTTCACTCCCGCATGCTTCGCTTCAATTTGGGAAATCTTTTCCACACGACGCTCGTGACGGCCACCTTGAAACTCTGTTTCCAACCAAATTTTCACGATATCAAGCGCAAGACCCGGTCCAATGACCCGCTCACCCATCGCCAACACATTGGTGTTGTTATGCTCACGGGTAGCGCGTGCAGAAAACGTATCATGCACAAGTGCACAACGGATGCCTGGAACCTTGTTGGCTGCGATCGACATGCCGATACCTGTTCCGCAAACGAGAATGCCTCGATCAAACTCCCCCGCTGCTACCTTTTCCGCTACTGGCAAAGCATAATCGGGATAATCAACCGATTCCTCGCAGGTGCAGCCGAAGTCTTCCGTCTGGATGTTCATGGAGGCCAGCAGAGTCTTGATCTCCTCTTTTAGCTTGTATCCACCGTGATCAGCAGCAAGTGCTACTTTCATCTGTCATCCCTCGCTTGTCTCATAATCTTCGTCTAGTATACATCAAAACACAATAAGTAAAAAGTGAACATTTTTATCGGACAACTAAAAAATGTTCGTACTCTCATAAAAAACAAGGTCCCGGCTATACACCAGCACCCTATTCATCCACTGATTTACGAAGACCTGGGTCCTTGAGCATCAATGAGAGCCTTTCCAGTGACTCTTCGATTTCTTCAGCACACCTGCGATAATCCATCAGTGATCCCCCATACGGATCAGCAATATCACTAAAGCCTTCTATCCCAACGAACTCTTGTAGGGTATGCACCTTTTCAGTGGCTGAGGGGAAATACGTCAAGATCGCGCGCTTGTGACCATGCGTCATCGTCAAAATGACATCAGACCATTTGATCAACCCTTCGTCTACCTTGCTGGCCTTATGATCGTGAGCAATTCCTCGCTCTTCTAATACTTGTTTAGCGTGCAAGGAAGCATCCTGACCAGCAGATGCCGCCACGCCAGCTGAGCGTATTTCAAGCCCCTGTCCGTCTGTCTTCGCACGAAAAATCGCTTCTGCCATGGGGCTTCGGCACGTATTTCCCGTACAGACGAAAAGTATCCGTTTCACGTATGGTTCCTCCTCACCTATTAATTAGTCAGGTTATATCATAAATTTTAACCCAAAACCAAACAAAATAAGTCCACCTACTAATTCGCTATAATCCCCAAGCCACCCTCCCACACTCCTGCCTAACAATAAACCGAAGTAAGACATCGTGGCACCCATTACTCCAAAAAGGGAGATGGCCAAAATTCTATTGACCTCGATCAAGCCGAACGAGAAACCGACAGTGAAAGCATCTATGCTAACACTAAATGCGAAGAGCATAAGTCCGAACCCTTTTGTCTTCCATACACTTTTTTGATCCCCTTGAACGAAGCCATTCCATAGCATGTGCAAGCCGATGATCATCAGGACCCCGCCGCCAATAAACACGGCAATATCTCCAACCAAATCGGACAAGTACGCTCCAATGACAATCCCGATGATCGGCATCATAATATGAAACAGTCCGATGGTGATACTTACTTTAATAATCTCTCGTAACCGAATCCCAACCATTCCTACGCCAATTCCTAACGAAAAGGCATCCATACTTAAGGCGAAAGCAATAATGAGCAACGTCAAAAATTGCCCCCATTGAAATAACACCTGGTCCAAGCAACTCCCCTCCCGTCTCTTCACCTTATGCGGACAAGGGGGAGTTTAGGACAGGTTTACACGGACAAGACACGGCCTCCAGCAGCCTTTTCCAAGCGATTCATCACAGCCATACCCAGCCCGTTTCGCAGGAAAGTCTCACCGACAATATACTGCACTTCTTGATCGTCGAATTCTCGCAGCACTGCATACAGCTGTTGGGCAACCCCTTCCAAATCCGCTTGTGATCCGACCACAAGAACGATATCTGCCGACTCGTGGCTTCGCCAAAAGGGAGCTGTTTCTTCCGTTGCCAGCACACCCGTTTTTTGACCGTGCCGCTTCGCCTGTTGCAGCATGTCTTCCATTTTTGCCCGAACTTTTTCACTCTCTCCTGATACTAGCCACATTTCCCCTTCAGGAGCGTAATGCGTATATTTCATCCCCGGAGAGCGCGGTGCCTCGGCTGCTCCCACTTGAAAAGAAGGATCGAGCTCCACATAGCCAATCACTGGTTCCATTTGCTCCCGTGTAATGCCGCCTGGACGCAGAATCATGGGTGGGTCCTGCGTAACATCAATAACAGTAGACTCTACCCCAACACCTGTTGCCCCACCATCGACCACTCCTGCTACGCGTCCATCCAAGTCAGCCAATACATGCGCCGCAGTCGTTGGACTCGGACGTCCCGAGCGATTGGCGCTCGGAGCTGCAATCGGTACCCCCGCTTCCTTAATCAAAGCCAAGGCAATCGGATGATCAGGCATGCGAACTCCGACTGAATCCAGCCCTGCCGTTACTAGCGACGCTACCTGATCTGTTTTTGGCAAAATCACCGTCAAGGGTCCAGGCCAAAACGCCTCCATCAGCTTTTTCCCTTTTTCCGGAATCTCACTTGCTACTGTGGACAACTGGTCCCACGCTCCAATATGTACAATCAGCGGATTATCGCTGGGTCTGCCTTTTGCTGTAAATATTTTTTCCACTGCTTCATCTGATAATGCATTCGCTCCCAAACCGTAAACCGTCTCCGTGGGAAACGCGACAACCGCCCCTTCTCGTAGAAAACGGGCTGCATCCACAATCTGTGCACAACTATGCTGATTTTCCACATCGTTATCCACAGACCAGACTTTTGTCACAAAATTCATTTCCATCGTTAAAAAATCCTTTCTCTCGCTCGTTTCTTTGTAAGGAGTGCCTTAAGTATAGATGTGCACCAAAAAGTTTTCAACAGGCTGTGGGTAACCTGTGAATAACTTTTCTGAACAGCGTGGAAAAAAGAGAATTGTTACCTTTTTTTAACTTTATCCGTCTTCGCCTTGTAGTAGAATGAACACGTAAACAAAACAATAACTTTCCCTTTATTGAAAGGACCGTGAATAATATGTCATCTTTTAAATCCTTAGCTTCCAGCCTGCTTGGCACAGCTGTATTGTTAACAGCCGTCGCTGCTCCAGTATTTGCAGCACCTGCTTCACCTGCAACCTCCGCAAAACCAGCTGTGCAAGCACCAAAGCCACAAGCTAACGGCGTCTTGTTCACACCAAAAACCATTACGATCGATACGAAAGAATTTCAAGGTAAAGTATCCATTCCAGTGATTAGTGGGATGAAGGATAAAGCTTTTGAAGCAAAACTGAATGCTACTCTACTGAAAGAAGCGCAAACAGGCCTGGCGGAAGGACAAAAAGCTGGCAAAGACGATGCGGAAGAAGCGAAAAAACACGGCTGGGAGCCACGCCCTCATGCATTCGACATCTCCTATGAAGTACACAATACTGGCAAGCTCGTTTCTTTCTCTGTACAGACATACGTTTATACAGGTGGAGCACATGGCATGACGGATGTTACGCATTACACAATCGATAATCAGGCCAAGGCAAAACAACTGAAGCTGGCTGACCTATTCCAGCCTGGCTATGATTACCGTACCATTCTCAATCAAATTATTGCACAACAAATCAAAGCAGAAACCGAGGCGGATGGCTTTAACCCTTATGAAGCATTCGAGGGCATCAGTGAGGATCAAGGCTTCTCCTTTAAAGACGGCAACCTGGTAATCCATTTTGGTCTATACGAAATTGCCCCTTATGCAGCAGGAATGCCAGCGTTCGCGATCCCTGCTCACCGTTACCAAGGTCTGTTGAAGCCTGAGATTCGTGAAGCATTGTTCCAAAAATAATCGTAGCAATTCAAAACGACACCTGCACGTGCGGCGGGTGTCGTTTTTTATGTCCGGCTTAGGAGAGCCAGTTCTCGATTTTTTCCCATAAGTAAAATCGCACTTCTACTTCAGGAGCAGAGGCAGTTGTTTGCTCAGCGTCCACCTTATTTGATTCGGAATTTAGCTCTACTTCTTTCTCTTCCAAGGGTAAGACCGCTACTTGCTTTCTATCAAATCGATCATAGCCTTCATCTTCCTCGGGTACAGCTGCTGTCGTTTGCCCAGATTCTTCAGGCTCTGGAGTTGGTTTGGCTTGTACAGCGTCGCCATTGGACATGTCAATAAAGCAGAGCGGCGGGAACAGGACACACCACCAGTTTTGACCTTTTGCGTCTCCGATTTGTACACGAACGGCTCGGTAATTACCCGCAGGATAGACATAGGAGCCGTACAGCTTCGTCGGAAAAGGCACTTCGCCGAAATCGACTACAGCTTTGTATGAAAAACCGCGTTCCTTGATCGTCTTGTCTACGACTTGTTGAAGGACAGGCAATTGTGTTTGAATCACTTGCTCTGCTTCCTCCAAAGTCTCGATATCGTCCGCCCACGTATTCATTTGAGCGACAATCGCATCTCTGACTTCGCGCTTTAACCATTGATCTTGGACAGAATCGCTGTTCGCAATAATGCGCAAGCGAACGGATTCCTGAGGGATCGGCCCATTATCCAACACATTGGCCGAAGTAAGCTGCCCCTCCCAGCTCATCGTAAGCATAAACAGGCTAAACGCCATCAACAACATCCGCTTCATCGTTATCCGTCTCCCTCTATACTGATCTTCTCTCTTTAGCAATCAGTATGAACGGATTCACACCATTTCAAACATTCATTCCCTATGTAAAAAAGGCGAGACGAGTCAGTGCTATCGTCTCACTCCGATAACAACCCGCTCGATCCCCGCCAAGTCTGGAACAATTTCTACTTCATCCATGACACCGGATGCTTTCATCAATGCCGCTACATCCCCAGCCTGATAAATGCCTACCTCAAGCGCTACGACCGCTCTTTCTTTCAATAGACTCGGCAGCGCCTCACACAGGCGACGATAGCAGTCCAAACCATCTTCGCCACCATCCAAAGCCAAGCGAGGTTCATGTACGCGCACCTCGTCGTCGAGCTCCTCGACATCGCGACTCGGAATATAAGGTGGATTGGATACGAGGATGTCTACCTTTTCGCCCGCTTCCAAAAGCGGCTGCACCAAATCCCCTTGTAGAAAGCGGACATCTGCACCAAGACGACTAGCATTTTCCCGTGCGATTGCTGTTGCGTCAGGAGACAGGTCCACCGTAGTCACGCGCCATTGCGTTTTTTCTAGCGCGAGCGTAATGCAGATGGCTCCGCTCCCTGTACCGATATCCACTACGGCTAGCTCTTCGCTCTCAGACCAGAGCTTTGTAGCGGCAGCCATCACTTGCTCCACCAGTATTTCCGTTTCCGGTCTTGGGATCAATACACCAGGTCGCACCGTAAAAGGACGCCCGTAAAACTCCTGTTCGCCAAACATATATTGCAATGGCTCGTTATTCGCCCTGCGCACGCACAGTCCGTCCAGCTTCACCAATGTCTCTATATCGATTGAATCCGTCATCGCCATTAAAAAGCGCGTCCGATCCCAGTCGAGACAATGACGAATCATTAGCTCCGCTTCGAACAAAGGATCCTTTGTCCCTTTTTCCCGCAAAAAGGAAGAAGCCCGTAATAGGGCTTCTCGAATCGTCGTGACATCAGACCAATCAAGCTGAGTGTGCATGGCTTTTCAAAAGCTCCGTTTGTTCATGCAGGATCAGGTTGTCGATCACTTCATCCAATTCGCCTTCCAATACCGACTCCAGTCGGTGCAGGGTCAGACCGATGCGGTGGTCGGTCACGCGGCTTTGTGGATAGTTGTACGTGCGGATGCGCTCGCTTCGGTCACCAGTACCCACCAAGCTTTTGCGCGTAGCATCTGCTTCCGCATTTTGTTGTTGCATGTAGAAATCATACAGACGTGCGCGCAATACACGCAATGCTTTGTCTTTGTTGGAATGCTGGGATTTCTCATCCTGACAAGAAACCATGATCCCTGTAGGAATATGCGTTACACGAACCGCCGACTTGGTCGTGTTAACGCTCTGACCGCCCGCACCACTAGAGCAGAACGTATCGATACGAATATCTTTTTCGTGTACTTCCACTTCCACGTCTTCTGCTTCTGGCAGAACCAGTACAGTCGCAGTAGAAGTATGGATGCGTCCACCGGACTCAGTAGCCGGGATGCGTTGCACACGATGCGCGCCGCTTTCGAATTTCATTTTGCTGTAAGCACCACGACCAGACAGCGAGAAGACAATTTCCTTGTATCCGCCGATATCGGTTGGGCTTGCCTCCAGCACTTCAATTTTAAAAGCGTTGCGCTCCGCAAAACGTGTGTACATACGGAAAAGCACCGCTGCAAACAGTGCAGCTTCATCGCCACCCGCAGCACCGCGGATTTCCACAATCACGTTTTTCTCATCGTTCGGGTCTTTTGGAAGCAACAGGATCTTCAAGCGATCTTCTAGTTGTTCCTTGCGTGATGACAATTCATTGAGTTCGAGCTTGACCATTTCACGCATCTCGTCATCCAGTTTCTCTTCCAGCATCGCTTTGGCGTCATCAATTTGACTCACCACTGATTTATATTCACGGTATGCCGTTACCGTCTCTTCCAACGAAGATTGTTCCTTAGACAGTTCTCGCAAGCGTTTTGTATCACTAATGACGTCGGGGTCACATAGGAGGTTGGTTACTTCTTCAAAACGCTCTTCGACTGCAGATAAGCGTGTAAACATTTTTATTTCACCCCATCGCAAAGAATAATAGCCTTTTGGCGCAGGCGAAGCCTTGGTAGCATGTATGTTAGATATGAATTGCGATAAAATGCTATCTACCA
This sequence comes from Brevibacillus antibioticus, assembly GCF_005217615.1. Classification (NCBI taxonomy): domain Bacteria; kingdom Bacillati; phylum Bacillota; class Bacilli; order Caryophanales; family Paenibacillaceae; genus Brevibacillus; species Brevibacillus antibioticus. The sequence continues at coordinate 5,317,299 of NZ_SZNK01000001.1, read as the reverse complement.
TAAAAACGGTTATAACAGATAAATTATAGGAGGAAAGGCGTAAGAAGTCAAAGTGCATTATAACTGGAAATGTTTTACCGATGCCAAACAGGCCCGGCAATGCCGAGCCTTGCTACATACGTCCTGCTCACCTGTCAGCGATGGTAACCGTCATGAGAGGTTAAGTGAAAATCATAACGCGGGATTCTTTCCTGAAGAAGCGAAATCACCTGCTGCTCGATGCTTCGCGCTTGATTCGCAGTGATGTTATGCACAAGGTCAAGAGTAACATATGCATTGGCATCGCTGAGTGTGATGCGAGCGTTTTCCACACCTTTTATCGACATGGCCATTCTTTCCATATTAGTCACCTCGACTGGGGTATTACGTGAGTTCCAGTTGCCGATAACCATGTTTGGATTTTGGTTGCGTCCCATTAACGAGTCACGATCCGCAGCAACAGGCGCACGGCCTTGAAGTGTATGGCCGCTTTGATCCCCTCTGATCTTCATATTGTGCTGCGTATTCCTCACATCCGTAGGATAGCTCTGTTGCTTAGCCGTATTTCCCCCGCATCCGACAGTGAGGACAGTCGTAAGTACAACCAAGCCCAGAACGACACGCGAGCTGCGCAAAAGCCAATTAGGCTGTGTCCGCATGAAAAAGCCACCTCCTGTTTTGCTTAGTCTGCGCATCGCCTCTTGGGCTCATGCACGGGACAAACAGGGGGTGGCTTATGCTTACTTTCTTTATTCCGCAACTGGAGGGGTATAGTAATGCTTGCGACAGACGCTGCTGTATGTATCATTTCCAGCAATTTCAATCGTCTCCCCAGCGTAGACGGGTTGTCCATTTTTGAACTTGAGAATATGCGTAGCCTTTTTATTGCAATATACACAAACCGTTTTAATTTCTTCTACTTTATCAGCTTCGCACAGAAGGGCGGCACTGCCAGGGAAGAGCTCATTCTTGAAGTTTTTCAACAAGCCATAGACGATTACGGGGATTCCCAGCTTGTCTACGATCCTGACGAGCTGATCCACATGGTGGCGGCTGATGAACTGCGCCTCGTCAACCAACACGCAATGCGGCTTGACTGACTCTGCCTCTACGATTTGGTACAGATCGGTCCCTTCACTAATCGGAATTGCTTCTCGGCTAATCCCAACACGCGAAGCCACTTTTCCCACGCCATAGCGATCATCCACTGCTGGAGTAAACACTACTACTTTTTTCCCCGATTGCTCGTAGTTGTGGGCAACGGTCAATAATTGAATGGATTTGGAAGCATTCATCGCTCCATACCGAAAATATAGTTGTGCCACGTCTCTATCTCCCTTTGCCTAAAAGTCGTTACTCAGTCTTTGCATGGCGGTCTTTTGCCTCCTGAAACAAGGCCATGGCCAGCTTTCTTCTTTGTGCATGATCCACACAAGGAAGTGGGTAGTCGAAGCCAATCTTGCAGCCTGCTTGCTCTTGGATATGCTCCGGCATCTCCCATGGTTTATGAATATATTGTAGAGGTACTTCACGCAATACGGGAAGATATTTTTTGACGAAAACGCCCTCTGAATCAAACTTTTCCCCTTGTGTGACAGGATTAAAAATCCGAAAATACGGTTGCGCATCGGTGCCAGTCGAAGCACTCCACTGCCAGCCCCCGATGTTTGCGGCTTCATCAAAATCGATCAAGTGCTGTGCGAAATAAGCCGCTCCCCAGCGCCAATCCACAAGCAAATCCTTCGTCAAAAAAGAAGCAGTAATCATCCGCAGCCGATTGTGCATCCATCCCGTCTCATTTAACTGCTTCATGGCAGCGTCGACAATCGGGTACCCCGTCTCCCCATGACACCAACGGGTAAATAGGTCCTTCCTGTTTTCCCAAGCGACCGTTTCAAATTGTGGCAGGTAGGCATGGTTAGTCGTGTGCGGATGGAAATAAAGCACCTGCTGATAAAATTCTCTCCAAATGAGTTCAGAAAGAAAAGCTTCGATCGAGGCAACCTGCTCACCCCGCGCGGAAGCAAGCACTTCCTGTACACTATGATACACCGTCCGTATAGACAGAGTACCTGCGTTTAGGGCAAAAGACAGCCGGGAGGTCGCATTCACCCCTGGCATGTCGCGTTGTTCTTTATACGTATAAATGTCACCATCTAAAAATTGCTGCAATCGCTCACGTGCCGCCAGCTCCCCAAACTGCTCCATTTCCCACTCGGGGCCGATCGGTCGTTTTCGTCCAAACGCTTCCACAGTAGGAACTGGCTCACTCGCCAACCCCTTCAACCGATCAAATAGATTCCATCTTGTCGGCTGAGAGAACGGTCTATCTTTGGGCAGCGTCTGCCAAATGCGGCGATAAGGTGTAAAAACGGCATACGGTGTCCGCTGCTTCGTCATAATTTCCCCAGGCTCATGCAATACCAAATCCTTGCATGTATGTACAAACACGCCATGACTGCTCAACACTTCTGACACGAGCTCGTCTCGCTTGCGAGCCTCTGGTGTATATTCCTGATGGAAAAACAGCTTATTTGCACCCGTCTCTTGCGCTAATTGGCAGAGCACTTGCTGTGGTTCGCCGTGGCGAATCAAGAGGCGTCCTCCCAGTTGAACCAAAACGTCGTCAAGTGCAGCTATCGCGGAAAAATGCGCATGCAGTCGCTTATCTCCTACAGCTGCAGAACGACAAAGCGAATCCTCCACTATATAAACAGGAATAATCGGATCTCCTGTGAGAATAGCTGCGTGCAGACCAGCATGATCGTGCAAACGCAGATCCCGACGGAACCAGACGATAGCAGTCATCGTTTGTCCTCCCGAAAAAAATCAGTGCCAGAAAAAGACAAAACCAGGCAGATTGCTCTACCTGGTTGCTCCCATACACTCTGATTATTACAGATTGTATTTGCGTTTGAAACGGTCTACACGGCCGCCTGCATCAACGAATTTTTGTTTTCCTGTGAAGAAAGGATGGCAGTTGGAGCAGATCTCCACTTTCAACGCTTGTTTCACGGAACCGGATTCAAATTCGTTACCGCATGCGCAGCTAACGGTTACTACGTTGTACTTAGGATGAATGTTTTGTTTCATCTCTTCTACACCTCTTTCCGCCCTGAATCGTTTGCCGAAACAGAGTTATATAAACACATACAAGATAGTAGCATGAAACACTGTCGAAATGCAACTGGTTGGCCGATTACGCCATGTTTTTCCTGCGCTGGAGTTGATCTGGTGGAATATGTGTAAACGAACCGATCACGACATCTGGCAGTTCCTGCTGATAAATTTCGATGGCTTGCTTCATGCCGAATACTTCGCCTTGCGCTTTTGGAATCATCGCCAAGTAGCTCTCTGGATCGATATTCAGATTCCGCAACTGAATCAGCTTAATGCCTGTTCTGCGGATGAACTCGATCATCGCTTCCATTTCCTCTTCGCGGTCAAACACGCCAGGGAAGCACAAGTAGTTAATGGACGTATACACACCCTTGGATGCAGCGTACTCAGCAGAACGCGCTACATTTTCCAATGTGTAGTTGCGCGGGCGATAGTAAGCATTATAGTGTTCGTCAATCGCACTGATAATACTCACGCGCATCAGATCAAGTCCGGCATCGACAATGCCTTTGATATGATCCGTCAAGCCCGCATTCGTATTGATGTTGATAAAGCCCATATCTGTTGTTTCCCGTACACGACGCATCGCTGGAACGATAATGGAAGCCATCGTAGAAGGCTCACCCTCACAGCCCTGTCCGAAGCTGATGATGCTCTCCGGTGACTTCAGGTGGTGCAGCATGACTTCCACCAGCTCGTCCTCTGTCGGCTTGAAATTCATCCGCGTCTGTGGAGAAGGGAATCCACTGTCATCTGGTTGCTCGGAAATACAGCCGTAGCAACCGGCATTACAGGTATAGGAAACAGGCAAGCTGCCTTCCCAGCGGTTGAAAAAGTTATTGGAGGCCGTCAAGCATTCATACTCCAACGCACAGTGAGACAAATGGTTCAAAATGCGGTTTTGCGGAAACGTCTCCAACGTCTTTGCCACTCGCTGGCGCAGTTCATCCATCGGGAAGTTCAACGGGTCCCATTTGTAAATATCGTCACTCGCCCGACCTGTTACCCAGAAACGGTTATCCTTCCAGACGACTGCGGAGTAGCCAAACAAAGGCAGCTTGCTTTCCTTGTTCGTTTTCACGTAGCCTGGCAGCAAGAGTCTGGTAATTCCTTGTGGTACAAGTGCACCTACTGCTGTACAGCCATCCAACTTGACCATTTCACCAGTGTCCGGGTCCATTCCGATCGGCTCGGTGTCTGGCAAACTGACCAACGTCGATCCTTCCGGGAGCGGGATCAGTTCTTCTTCCAGAATTTCTGTCAATATATCTCCGTTACGAGCCACTGCAAAAAGACCTGGGTGGTCGTATACATTGCCTTTTTCATCTGCATAAACTAAATACATGGGAAAATCGCCTCGCTTCTTTGCTTTGCCCATTGTATCGCATTGAAAAAGCAATGTAAATTGTATAGGGTTATCTGCCAAGATAGGGAAGTGGATTGATCGGTACATCATCCTGTCGCACTTCAAAGTGCAAATGGTAGCCCGTAGAGTTACCCGTTTGTCCCATGTATCCCAACATCTCACCCGCTTTTACGGTTTGACCAGGTGACACCAGCAAGAGACGCATATGGGCATAAAAGGTTTGCAAGCCATCTCCGTGATCAATCACGACCATCCGCCCGTACCCTGACCGATTGGCGCCAGCCTCAACAACAACTCCTGCCCTCGCTGCCAAAATCGGGGTCTTTGATTCCTGTTCATTCCACAAATCCACCCCCTTGTGTGACTTTCCCCAACGCGCTCCAAATCCGCTTGTAATCGTAGCTTCTCCGACAGGCCAACTTAGCCCGCCGCGAATCCTCGTGATGACTTGCCGACTTGCTGCTTGAACGGCACTTCGCTTCTGCTCCGGATCGTTGCCCAACATCGGATTGCCTTTAGCGATAGGGACATACACGACCTGTCCTACATACAGGTTGTCCGACAGCCATTTTAGCAGCGGATTTCGTTCGATTAACGACTCCCGGCTCACACCGTACCGCCTTGCTATGTAATCCAGTGTTTCTCCCCGTTTCACCATATGTCCAACTTCATCACGCTTGATGATCAGCTTCATGCCCACGCTTAACAGGTGGGGATTCGTAATGCTATTCGTTTCTACCAGACTTTTTAAAGAAAGACCGTAGCGCTGGGCAATACCGGATAGCGTATCTCCTTGCCGAACAGCGTACACCACTGAATTTCCTTTCGTTGCTGGTGCAGGTGAAGCCAGACTGGCATAGGGATTAAACGCTTGAAATAGCGCTTGCTCCACGACTGCTTTTTTCGCTTCCATCCGTGACTCCACCGGAGCGCTAACTTGAACATACTCCACGAAGCATCTCCTCCTTCTTTTCCAGCTCCCTTCCTAACGGTATGCCAACGCCACAAAAAAAATGACGGTGAGTCATCATGAACTCACCGTCGTGCTAGCTGCTTTCCCTCTGCCCTGTTGCTTAGACTCAAGGGTTTGCAAAAAATCTTCGTTTGTTTTTGTATCTGCCAACTTTTTAATAAAGGAGTCTACAAACTCATTTGTTTCATTCATGTTCTTCCGGATCATCCACAGCTTATCCAGCTCTTCTTTGGTGAGCAGAAGCTCTTCGCGGCGCGTACCCGAACGGCGGATATCGATCGCCGGGAAAATTCTGCGCTCCGCCAACTTGCGATCCAAATGAAGCTCCATGTTTCCGGTTCCTTTGAACTCCTCATAGATCACATCGTCCATACGGGAGCCGGTCTCAACCAAGGCCGTAGCCAAAATGGTCAAGCTGCCGCCTTCTTCAATATTGCGCGCTGAACCAAAAAAGCGCTTTGGACGATGGAAAGCTGCCGGATCAATACCACCAGACAACGTTCGACCACTTGGAGGAATAACCAAGTTGTAAGCACGAGCGAGACGTGTAATGGAATCCAGCAGGATCACCACGTCCTTTTTGTGCTCAACCAACCGCTTTGCACGCTCCAAGACAAGCTCAGCAACTTTGATGTGATTCTCAGGCACCTCGTCAAAAGTCGAGGCAACTACCTCTCCTTTGACAGATCGCTGCATATCCGTCACCTCTTCCGGACGCTCATCAATGAGCAAGACAAACAAGTGGATATCCGGGCGGCTTTCAGTAATGCTGTTGGCAATCTCTTTGATCAGCATGGTTTTCCCCGCTTTTGGCGGAGCCACAATCAATCCACGCTGACCCAGTCCAACAGGAGAGAGAAGATCCATCAGGCGAGTGGAAACACGTGCAGGGGCTGTCTCCAGTACAAGCTTGGTTTGAGGATACAACGGTGTTAATGCGGGGAAATGAAGACGCTCTGCAGCTGTCTCAGGGTCTTCTCCGTTCACTGCCTCTACTTGAAGGAGTCCAAAATAACGTTCATTCTCCTTCGGCGGTCTTGCTTTTCCTGATACCACATCCCCCATACGCAGATCAAAACGACGAATCTGCGACTGGGAGATGTAGATATCTTCCGAGCTAGGGAGATAGTTAATGGGGCGGAGGAAGCCATATCCCTCCGGCAATATTTCGAGAACCCCCTCCATAAACATGAGACCATCCCGCTCCGCACGTGCTCGAAGAATCGCGAAAATCAATTCCTTCTTCTTCAGCTGGGAGTAGTACGGAATATGGTATTCCTTGGCCAGCTTATAGAGATCGGTCAGCTTTTTTTCTTCTAGTTCAGAAAGTAACATACATCCACCACTCTTTATTTACTCTTGAAAAAGCCTAGCTCAACAAATAAATGCGAAAATGATTTTCTTACAAACCGTTTATCGGCTTCGTTCTAAGCGGTGGTTCCCTTCAATGAAACGTACGGTTCCGGTTTTGGCACGCATCACAACGGAATTGGTCGTCGCACGAGTTCCTTGGAAGCGAACCCCTTTGAGCAACTCGCCATCCGTCACACCTGTCGCGGCAAAAATGGCGTCATCACCTTTCACCAAATCATCCATGAACAGTACTTGATGAGGGTTCATCAAGCCCATTTTGATACAGCGTTTAATCTCATCTTCATTTTGTGGCAAGAGCTTGCCCTGAATTTCTCCCCCGAGGCATTTCAAGGCAACTGCTGCCAGAACACCTTCAGGAGCTCCTCCAGAACCGAACAAAATGTCTACACCTGTATCAGGGAAAGCGGTATTGATCGCAGCAGCTACGTCTCCGTCAGAGATGAGGCGAATACGCGCGCCTGCCTCACGAATTTCGTGGATCACCTTAGAGTGACGATCACGGTCAAGTACAATAGCGACTAAATCGCTGATATCTTTCCCTTGTGCCTGCGCTACCGCCTTCAGGTTATCACGAACCGGTGCGTTGATATCGACCTTGCCGACTGCTTTAGGCCCTACTGCCATTTTCTCCATATACATGTCAGGAGCATGCAACAAATTTCCCCGGTCAGCAATGGCAATGACCGAAATCGCTCCCCACGTACCTTTTGCGAGGATATTTGTTCCCTCCAAAGGGTCTACAGCCACATCGACTGCCGGAGCCACTCCCTGGCCCAAACGCTCACCGATGTACAGCATTGGCGCTTCGTCCATTTCGCCCTCGCCAATTACTACGACGCCATCCATCGGCACTTTCATAAATTCATTGCGCATTGCGGTCGTTGCCGCATCGTCAGCCTCATCTTTTTTTCCGAGACCCATCCAACTGGCAGAAGCCAAAGCAGCGGCTTCAGTCACACGTACCAGTTCAAGTGTTAAACTGCGTTCCATTCTGGAAGACTCCTCTCCTGGTGATTGGTTAACACTGGTGGTTTTCCATGCTCTGCAGGCCTACACGAGTAATATCGGCCCCCAAGGCTTGCAACTTGCCCACCAAGTTTTCGTAGCCACGATCTATATGTTCGAGTCCTTCTAATTCTGTCGTGCCGTTCGTTGCCAAGCCAGCAATGAACAAAGCTGCTCCTGCACGCAAATCTGAAGCTAGCACCTTGGCACCATTCAGTTTGCTTCCGCCTTCGATGACAGCGGATCTTCCTTCAATCTTCAAGGAAGCTCCCATACGGCGCAGTTCATCTACATGTCGAAACCGCGAGCTGTAAATGTTGTCCGTCACGATGCTTGAGCCTTTGGCAAGAGTCAGCAAGGTCGTGATCGGCTGCTGGAGATCCGTTGGAAAACCCGGATACGGACTCGTTTTCACATCGATTGATCGATAAGAATCATGTCCGATGACTTGAATACTGTCATCCTGCTCTACCACTTGCGCACCGATTTCGCGCAGCTTGGCCGTTACAGACTCCAAATGCTTCGGAATAACATTCTCCACCATTACATTACCATTTGTAGCCGCTGCCGCAATCATGTACGTACCCGCTTCGATCCGATCAGGGATAATCGTATGACGGCATCCGCGCAAGCGTTCCACGCCTTTAATGCGGATCATGTCCGTTCCGGCACCTTTGATGTTTGCTCCCATATTGTTGAGCAAGGTTGCTACATCGACGATCTCAGGCTCACGAGCAGCGTTTTCAATAATGGTCACACCGTCTGCTTTGGCAGCAGCCAGCATGATGTTAATGGTCGCACCAACACTGACCAGATCGAGATAAATTCGCGCACCCTGCAAACGTCCATTTTGGGCACGGATAGTCATGACGCCATTTTTATTCTCCACCTCGGCGCCCATCGCTTCAAAGCCTTTGATATGCAAATCTACTGGACGCGGGCCCAAATCACAGCCACCTGGCAAGCCAACCTGTGCTTCACCGAACTTGGCGAGCAAGGCTCCCCACAAATAGTACGAGGCGCGAAGCTTTTTGATGCGACCATTTGGCATGAGCATCAGCCTCATACCGCGTCCGTCTATTTCCATCCAATCTTCTTCAAACAGCACGTCAGCTCCCATTTCCTGCAAGAGCTCGTGATAGATACCTACATCCTGAATACGGGGGAGATTCTCAATAACAACAGGTCCATCTGCCAGCAACGCTGCTGGGATGAGTGCGACTGCGCTGTTTTTTGCTCCACTGATGGTCACCGTCCCCGCGAGCGGTTTTCCACCGTTGATGATCAGCTTATCCATGCTTTGCTCTCCTCAGGCTTAATCGGGAAAGAAGCACCTTCCCCAATGGAAAAGGTGCTTGGACTTTCAAACACGTGTCCTTATTTTTGCATGCTTGCCCAGTCAGCGAGGAATTTCTCCAAGCCGCTGTCTGTCAGTGGATGGGCAATGAGTTGTTTAAATACTTTCGCTGGAATGGTAGCGAAGTGAGAACCACGGCGTGCTGCCTCCGTTACGTGAACGGGGTGGCGCACAGATGCCGCAATGATTTCGGTGTCGATACCGTGAACAGAAAAGATTTCAGCAATATCTTCGATCAATTGCATGCCATCTTGGCCAATATCATCCAGTCGTCCCAAGAACGGAGACACGAAGCTCGCACCTGAGCGCGCAGCCAAAAGTGCCTGGTTCGCGGAGAACACCAGTGTTACATTTGTTCTGATTTTGCGTTTAGCAAAATACTTGGTTGCCTTCAAACCTTCTGCGGTCATTGGCAGCTTGATGACGATGTTTTTCGAAAGAGCAGCGAGCTTCTCTCCCTCTTCGATCATGCCTTTTGCATCTGTACTGATGACTTCGGCACTGATCGGACCGTCAACAATATCGAGAATTTCTTTCAGGGTTTCTACAAAATCGCGTCCTTCTTTGGCAACCAGAGACGGATTTGTCGTTACGCCCGCAAGAACTCCCCATTCGTGAATTTCGCGGATTTCTTCAACGTTTGCTGTATCAATCAAAAAACGCATGATTATCCTCCCAGTTACGCGCGGTTGCTACTTCCGAACAAGCGCATTTTTCCTTTTACTACTTCCTTGATCGCATCGCGAGCAGGGCTCAGGTATTTGCGTGGGTCGATCTCATTCGGCTTAGCAGCCAGCACTTTGCGAACTGTTTCCGTGCATGCGACTTGGCTTTCTGTATTTACATTGATTTTTCCTACGCCCAAACGGATGGATTCGATAATCGCTTCGTCTGGTACGCCAGAACCACCGTGAAGAACGATCGGCGCTCCAATGTTGCTCGCTACTTTTTCGATAATGTCGTAGCGGATTTTTGGAACTCCTTTGTACATACCGTGTGCTGTACCTACAGCAATCGCTACGTAGTCTACTTTTGTTTCTTCCCAGAAGCGGATAGCTTCCTCAGGATTTGCCAGAGTGGCATCTTCCTCGTCAACAGACAAGTCGTCTTCTACCCCGCCGATAGTACCGAGTTCACCTTCTACCGATACGCCAACAGCGTGAGCAGCCTCTACAACCTGTTTGGTCAGGCGGAGGTTATCTTCAAACGAATGATGGGAACCATCGAACATAACAGAAGAGAACCCAGCACGAATGCACTTCATTACCATGTCGAAATTGCTACCATGGTCAAGATGCAAAGCAACAGGAACTCCTGCGTGTTCAGCAGCCACTTTTGCAATCGCTACTGTATAATCGATCCCCATGTATTTCAGTGCACCCTCAGAAACACCAAAGATCACAGGCGACTTTTCTTCCATCGCGGCTTCCGTAATCGCTTGAGTAAACTCCAGATTGTTCAGGTTAAATTGTCCGACGGCGTATTTATGCTTTTTGACGTCTTCGGTAAAAGCGGTCATAGGTACCAGTGGCATTTTGTAAATCCTCCTCTAGCAGACTTCAGTCATGTGGCTTATTATACCACAGACAAGCATTTGTTAACAGGGACGCTTGTACCCTGACCTTTGCAGGCTGTTCCTAACAAGCTAATTGCTGATGGACTGCCATTCGTAGTTCATCGATATCAAACGGCTTTGTAAAATGAGTCAATGCTCCCAGTTGTGTTGCTTCCTTGATCATGTCCAGCTCTCCGTAAGCTGTCATCATGATGACTTTGATTTCCTGATTGATCTTCTTGATGTGTTTCAAGATCTCAATACCATCCATCCCAGGGATCTTCATGTCGAGGATAACCAAATCTGGCGATTCTTTCTCCACGATTTCCAATGCCATTTTCCCGTTTGCTGCCTGAAAGGTCTTGTACCCTTCTTTTCCTAGCACCTCATACAGTAAAATGCGAATCCCATACTGGTCATCCACAACCAGTACCTTTTTATCTTGTTTGTCGAACATTCTGATTCCCCCCTGACGAATGCGTTTTCTTAATTATTATGGGTTCGCCTAAAATCAGGAAACTCCTTCACCTTTTTTGCTGAACGTCAACTAAAAATTTCCCATAGGCTTCATTTCGAGTATAATGGGAAAAACCAATTTCCCCACAAACAAGGAGCCAGATACTCACTATGGATGCTCTGTGGCTGATTTGCTTGTTAACATTTATTATCCATACGACTGAGACACTTACCTACGGAATCCGCTTTGCAGGGGTACAAACGGGCAGGATTGCTGTAGCGATGTCTTTAGTCGGGATCGTATTGCTCCTCTCCCGTACTTCCAACCTGATTCAAGGACCCTTCACTGGGGGATTGATGGATCAAGCTGCGATCGAGCACTTTGATCCTAGCACGCAATTGCACGTGATTATTGCATCATCCTCGCTCGGAACCTTGGCGGCTATCGTACTGTTTCCCACTTTTGTCCAAATATCGAAACGAATGATCTCACACTTGGAGATAGCGGGCTCGATTCCGCAAATGATTCGTACGGCAGTTAGTGTCGAAACCATCCGACGTGTCCACCATCATGTCCGTATACCAAGCTGGCAAGCCATCTCCCGGTTTCGAATCAAAGGCGTTCCCAAACGATTACTGTTATTAAATGCATTGGGGACAGCGATCTACACAAGCAGCGTACTGTCCGTGTTGTACGCGACCTTGCTAGCCCCAGATTACAAAGCTACTGTTTCGATGTCTTCTGGATTAATCAACGGTTTTGCCACGATTTTCATGACGATTTTGGTAGACCCGCAAATTGCCCTTTTGACAGAAAAAGCAATGCAAGGGAAAACCACGCATCAATCGATTCGCGACATGTACCTGTGGCTGATGATCTCACGTTTTATCGGAACGATTTTGGCCCAATTCCTGCTCATTCCGTCTGCCTACTGGGTAGCATGGCTATCGCCCTTGTTCCATTGATTTGCTTTTGAAAGCACAAGACGCACCTGCGACTTTGCATCGCGGGTGCGTCTTTCTATTTATCGACCTATGTTATTTGTTCAGGGAAGCCTTCACGAAGTCACGGAACAGTGGTTGTGGACGGTTCGGACGGGATGTGAACTCTGGATGGAACTGTGTCGCTACATACCATGGATGTTCTGGAACTTCCACGATTTCAACCAGACGACCATCTGGAGTTGTACCCGCAAAACGCAAGCCCATTTGCGCCAATTGATCACGATATTCGTTGTTCACTTCATAGCGATGGCGATGACGTTCATAAACCAGGGTGCTTCCGTATGCAGCCTCAGTCAGCGTGCCTTCTTCCACTTTGGTTGGACCGAGGCCCAGACGCATGGTACCGCCCTTGTCCTCGATATCTTTTTGCTCTGGCAAGAGGTCAATCACCGGATACGCTGTATTCGGGTTGATCTCGGAGCTGTTTGCGCCGTCCATACCCGCTACGTGGCGAGCGAACTCAATCACAGCGATTTGCATACCCAGGCAAATTCCGAGGAATGGTACTTTATTTTCACGAGCATAGCGCGTAGCGATGATTTTACCTTCGATACCACGATCACCAAAGCCACCTGGTACGAGGATACCATTTACATCACCGAGCAGTTCGCCAACATTCTCCGGCGTAACTTCTTCTGCGTGCACCCATTTGATTTCTACTTTAGAGTCGTTCGCATAGCCACCATGGTACAGCGCTTCTGCTACGGACAAGTAAGCATCATGCAATTCTACATATTTACCAACGATGGCAATAGTAGTCGTTTTGGACAGATTTTTGATTTTCGATACGAGCGCATTCCACTCTGTCATATCCGCTTCCTGGCATGTCAGACCCAAGTGGCGGCATACATAATCGTCCAACCCTTGTGCTTGCAATTGAAGTGGTACATCGTAAAGGCTGTCCGCATCTACACATTCCACTACCGCATTTTTGTCGATATCACAGAACAGAGCCAGCTTGTCTTTCATTTCTTGCGTCATCGGTTGCTCTGTACGTGTCACGATCACATTTGGTTGAATACCCAAGCTGCGCAGTTCTTTCACGCTGTGTTGCGTAGGCTTGGTTTTCATTTCACCTGCTGCCTTGATGTATGGTACCAGGGTTACGTGAATGTACATGACGTTTTCACGACCGATGTCACTTTTGATCTGGCGGATGGATTCCAGGAATGGCAAGCTCTCGATATCCCCAACAGTTCCACCGATCTCGGTAATCACTACATCTGCCCCGGTTTCGCGACCTGCACGGAAAATGCGATCTTTGATTTCGTTCGTGATGTGAGGAATAACTTGAACGGTTCCTCCCAAATAGTCGCCACGACGTTCTTTGGCGATGACAGTAGAGTAAATTCTACCAGTCGTCATATTGGAGTTAGCGCTCAGGTTGATATCGATAAAGCGCTCATAGTGGCCCAAGTCCAGGTCTGTTTCCGCACCATCGTCCGTTACGAAAACTTCCCCGTGTTGATACGGACTCATCGTTCCCGGGTCAACGTTGATGTATGGATCACACTTCTGGATAGTTACTTTCAGACCCCTATTTTTCAAGAGTCGGCCCAGAGAAGCCGCTGTAATTCCTTTTCCCAACGAGGATACAACCCCGCCTGTCACAAAAATATACTTCGTCATCGTTAACGTCCCCTCTTTCCCTCACCCTTAAATTGTCATATAAAAACGTATGAAGACGGCTCCAAAAAAAAAGAAAAACAAAAGCGAGTCCTATCCCGTACAAAAATGGGGTAGGGGCACTTTTGTTTTATAGTTTCCCATATTTGATCCTTCTTCATGTGAAGCCCAAGGAGTATTTTATCTGTCCCTTAGGCGGAAGTCAAGGACCTATTTATCGTCTGCTTCGTCGAGCTCGTCGTCAGATTCTTCTTCCGCAAGCTCTTCGTCCTCTTCGAACATCTCATCATCTTCGTCTTCGAGTTCTTCCTCGTCGATTTCTCCATCGATTTCTTCTTCTTCGATTTCAGAATCTTCGTCGACGAATTCCTCTTCGTCCTCAAAGATGACAACATCGTCTTCTTCGTATTCTTCGACACCTTCGTCTTCGGAATCGTAATCGTCGAAGTCGTCTTCTGTGACGATTTTCTTCTTCTTCGTTCCGCCACCCTCTTGGGTTTCTTCCACGGTGTCGGTTGGGTACCAGCGTTTCAATCCCCATACATTGTCACCGAGGCACACGAAACGGCCATCAATGTTAATTTCTGTGTATACTTGCGCGATGATTGCCATGAGTTGTTCATCAGTCAGCTTGCGCACTGCAACCAGTTCATTCATCAGCTCGCGGAAGTTGTAAGTGCGGTTAGTTTCACGCAAAATTTCATACGCAATGTCAACTAACGCCATCTCACTCAGTTTCTCGGAATCAATATGAGCAAACAATTGACTCACTCAGGGCACGTCCTTTCCATATGAAAACGATTGATTTGAATACTAACCCGGTGCCCTGTTCGGGGGACGCAGGCTTGTATAAGTCATTCATAAATGATGTCAAAATCCCTAATTACACAACGTACAACATACGAAGGCTAACATACAGTATTCCTTATTTTAGCCGAAAATGCAAGGCTTTCAAACAAGCAAGACTCTTTTTATTAGGTAATGGTCGTAAATTTCCTTAATAATCAACTCACCCCTATACCAACCACTGGTTAAACAGTTGGGGGCTAAGATAAGTGCTAGCAAACAACCCTTTGGAACGGACATACAAATTTTTATTACATAAAACTTTTATGTTCATTCCTCGAATTGTAAAAATGGTATTTTTTGTTAAAATGAGATAAGCACATTCCAATATTCCCCTGGTTGATTCTTCAAACTATTGTTGAAAGGAATACATACTATGAAAATCACCAAGTATCTTATTAAATGCGGTATAGTTATTGCCGCACTTCTATTATTTTGGCAGATTGGGCCGCTCGTCCTTGGAAATGAATCGGACAAGAAATTACCATACGATCAATTCGTATCCGAAGTTAACAATGTTATGGAGCATTTATCCAAGAAATACAAAACAATCATACCAACCGCTCAGCATTACACTGTTTATCCAGGTAATCCAGATATGAAATGGTCGAAGAACAAAGTTGATGCGATTGACGATGACTTATCAAAAGGAACAACAAAAGAAATATTCATTGTTGATGAAGGTTTCATGACAAAGGTTGGATTTTATTATCAGCCATGGATATCAGGGAAGCATTATGCTAGTGTGAACAGGATCGACAATACAACTAACAAGAGACTCGGTACCGAAATGACATTCCCACGTCTATATAGTAACAGCTTTACAGCAGATGGCTTTTTTATTCAAGTGACGACGTTTCAGGCTCAACCTGTTTCGCTAGAACGCTCCCATTTATCAGAAAAAGAACTAGAATTAAAAATGGTATCAAAAAATGGAGAGATTACCTCTACCATTCAAGAATACTTTTTAAATGTCATGGTTGCTTCTCCATAAATCCAATCACAAGGACCACTTCGTAACAAAGAAGTGGTCCTTGTGTGATTTTCGAATCTTTCCACGTACCCTAGGATTTCTTTTAAGCTAATGACTCTGTTGCTACATATTTCTGCGGTATTGCCCGCCCACTTCATACAAGGCACCACTGATTTGTCCAAGCGATGCTACTTTGACCGTCTCCATCAGCTCGGCAAAGATGTTCTCTCCCGCCATTGCCACTTCTTGCAGACGCCGCAGTGCAGCCGCAGACACATCCTTGTGGCGCTCCTGGAATGCCCGCAGATTAATGATTTGCTGTTCTTTTTCCTCTTCGGTTGCGCGAGCCAATTCGATCTCGTAATCGTCCTCAGATGCATTCAGATTAATAAACGTGTTTACCCCAATAATTGGCAGCTCGCCCGTATGCTTTTTCATTTCGTAATACATGGACTCGTCTTGAATTTTGCCGCGCTGGTATTGAGTCTCCATCGCACCCAGCACGCCTCCGCGAGAACTGATCCGCTCAAACTCTTGCATAACTGCCTCTTCTACCAGATCTGTCAGCTCATCGATGATGAATGCCCCTTGAAGCGGGTTCTCATTTTTCGCGAGTCCCATTTCCTTGTTGATGATCATCTGAATCGCCATCGCACGGCGCACAGAGTTCTCTGTCGGGGTTGTAATCGCTTCGTCGTATGCATTCGTATGGAGAGAATTACAGTTGTCGTAAATGGCAATCAAGGCCTGCAAGGTCGTTCTGATATCGTTGAAATCCATCTCCTGCGCGTGCAAGGAACGGCCGGACGTCTGGATGTGGTACTTCAGCTTTTGGCTGCGGTCATTTGCACTATAACGATTTTTCATCACGGTTGCCCAAATCCGGCGAGCCACCCGTCCAATTACGGTGTATTCCGGATCGAGACCATTGGAGAAGAAGAAGGACAGGTTCGGCGCAAAGTCATCGATGTTCATGCCGCGGCTTAAATAGTACTCGACATAGGTAAATCCATTAGACAGCGTAAACGCAAGCTGCGTAATCGGATTCGCCCCCGCCTCCGCTATATGATAGCCCGAAATGGACACAGAGTAGTAGTTCCGCACTTTCTGGTCGATAAAATACTGCTGGATATCCCCCATCATCCGCAAGGCAAATTCTGTCGAGAAGATACACGTGTTTTGCCCCTGATCCTCTTTCAAAATATCCGCCTGAACGGTTCCGCGAACAGTCGACAGCGTGTACGCTCTGATTTGCTTCGCTTCGTCCTCGGTAGGCTGACGCCCTTCTTTTTGGGCAAAAGCATCCAGCTGCTGCTCGATTGCCGTATTCATGAACATGGCCAAAATCATGGGGGCAGGACCGTTGATTGTCATGGACACAGAGGTGCTAGGTGCACAAAGGTCAAAGCCAGCGTATAGCTTTTTCATGTCATCCAAGGTACAAATGCTGACCCCACTCGTACCGATTTTTCCGTAAATGTCCGGGCGGTAGTCAGGGTCCTCACCATACAGCGTAACCGAGTCAAAAGCGGTACTGAGTCGCTTCGCTTCATCATTTTGAGACAGGAAGTGAAAGCGTCTGTTCGTCCGCTCTGGAGTACCTTCGCCTGCAAATTGTCGCTTGGGATCTTCTCCCTCGCGTTTAAACGGAAATACTCCTGCGGTATACGGGAATTCACCTGGGACATTTTCTTTTAACGACCACTTTAAAATTTCGCCCCAATCCTCGTAATCAGGGACGGCTACTTTTGAAATGCGCGTACCCGACAACGATTCGCTGAACAGCTTGGTAACCAATTCCTTGTCGCGAATTTTCGTGACGAATTGATCCTTCCGATATGCTTCCTTGAGCTTCGGCCAATTTTCAAGAATACGTCTGCACTCCGGATGCAATTTTTCTTCAAAGAGAACGATTTGTTTATCGAGGACCGTTGCTAGCTCGGCAGCCGCCGAATCTCCCGAGGCAATAACTGTCTCCTTTGCGCCCTGCAACTGGAACAACTTGCGGGCAATCAACGACTGCTCTTCGGCATAGACACGGTATTGGCGAACGGTGTTGGCAATGTCCTGCAAATAATTGATTCTCTCTGTCGGAATCAACGAAGTTTTATGAATCTTTACAGGAGTTGTATCCAAATGCTCCACAGACCAGTCAACGTCAGTCTTTTCTACAATTCGATGCATCAAGGCAGCAAACAACACATTCGTTCCCGGATCGTTAAACTGGCTCGCAATCGTACCATACACAGGAACCTTCTCATCCGGCAGCTCAAAAAGCTGATGATTGCGTCGATATTGCTTGCGAACCTCACGAAGAGCGTCCTCTGAGCCTTTGCGCTCAAATTTGTTAATCGCGATCACATCAGCAAAGTCGAGCATATCAATCTTTTCCAACTGAGATGGTGCCCCGAATTCACTAGTCATAACGTACATGGAGACGTCGCACACTTCTGTGACCTGCGCATCCCCCTGACCAATCCCGCTCGTTTCCACAATAATCAGATCAAAATGGGCAGAGCGCGTTACTTGAATCGCATCTTTTAAAGCGGCAGACAGCTCCATGCCCGATTTGCGGGTGGCGAGACTGCGCATGTAAACGCGCGGTGTCGAATTGGCATTCATGCGGATGCGGTCACCAAGTAATGCTCCCCCTGATTTTTGCTTGGATGGATCGACAGACAAGATCGCAACCGTCTTCTCGGGATAAGTGCGAATAAATCGACGAACAAGCTCATCAGTCAATGAGCTTTTTCCTGCTCCACCCGTACCTGTAATCCCTAATACCGGAATGGCTGAATCAGCTTCCGCTAAACTTTCACGGAGCGGTTCTGTCCATTCACGCTGGTCCACTGCATACTCCGCAACGGAAATAAGCCGGGCAATCGCCTGATGGTTTTGCTCTCGCAAGCCTGCTACTTCTTCCTCCAGCTGCTTAACGGTTGGAAAATCGCTACGTCTGATCATGTCATTGATCATGCCCTGCAAGCCCAATCGTCTGCCATCATCTGGCGAATAAATTTTACAGACTCCGTACTCTTCTAATTCCCGAATCTCGCGTGGAACGATAACACCACCACCGCCGCCAAAAACACGGATATGCTCTGCTCCCCGCTCGCGTAATAGATCAATTACGTATTTGAAATACTCCACATGACCGCCTTGGTAGGAACTGATGGCAATCCCTTGCACATCCTCCTGGACAGCGGCTGTTACAATATCGTCAACAGAGCGGTTGTGTCCCAGATGGATCACTTCTACTCCCGACGATTGTAAAATACGGCGCATGATATTAATCGAGGCGTCATGACCATCATACAGACTGGCTGCGGTCACAAAGCGAACCTTGTTTTGCGGACGATACACTTCTGTTTCCATCGTTCCACTCTCCTTTTATAAGTTTAAAAAGGAGGAAAAACAGGGCCAAGCAGATCAAAGCGCGGTAGACGCGAGGTATGCTTGGCACTCTATGTTTCCCAGACTTTTTAAACTCTCTTCTTAATCGGAGACACTGATTTCGCGAAGCAACAGGGCAATTTGCTTCTCTGTGTACTCCTCAATGGTATAGTGCTTTTTCAATGCCCAGCGGCGGAAGACCCACATTTCGCCCAACACCATGATATTGTCCGCCATCAGCTTGACGTTCTTTTCGTCAATGCGCAGCGAACCGTCGGCAATGCCTTTTTCCAGGATTTCCACGAAAATATGCGAAATGGCTTCTTCACGCCCCAACACGTAGCGGAGTGTTTCTTTTGGCAATGATTTGGCTTCCTGATAAATAAGCAAAACGCGGTCGCTCATCTGATCCATCACGCGGATCAGGCTCTTTAGTGCTATCTTTAATGTTTTCAAGCCAGTTCCGTTGAAGTTGATCGCTTCACGCAAGCGCGTCTCCATCTCCGCATGAATGGCATCGCAAACAAGATAAAGCACGTCTTCCTTTGACTCGATATACTCGTACAACGTACCAATACTAAATCCAGACGCCCGGGCAATCTCCCTTGTCGTCGTTTTATGAAAACCTTTATTAATGAAGAGATGAACGGCAGCCTCAATAATCTGCTCTCGCCTTCTCTCGATCAGTTTTGGGTCCTTTACCAGGGACGGTATCGTTTTTCTCTTGTCAGACACTCCAAAATCCACCTTTCCAACCGACTGAGCGTTTGGTCAGACGCCCCATAGAAAAGAAGGCGCAAACACTCTACTTTTGTATCATTCGCAGACCATTATACGCGAGTAAGAGCACAAAGCCAAACTTTTCTTTTCTATGTGTGTAATCGTGTTGGAAGACGGGACAGCTTCCTACTCTTTTAGCAGGAAATTGCTGATCACGACACGTTGGATTTCATTGGTTCCTTCATAGATTTGTGTAATTTTGGCATCACGCATGAAGCGCTCCACAGGATACTCCCGCGTGTAGCCGTAACCCCCGAAAACTTGAACAGCCTCGGTTGTTACTTCCATTGCTGTATCTCCTGCAAATACTTTGGACATCGCAGATGCTTTGCCATATGGTAGACCTTGATCCTCCAACCATGCTGCTTGGTAAGTGAGCAAACGGGAAGCCTCGATCTTGGTAGCCATATCTGCCAGCTTGAACTGGATAGCCTGCAAGGAAGCAATTGGTTTGCCGAACTGACTGCGTTCTTTGGCATAGTTTCGCGCATGCTCGTACGCACCTTGTGCAATGCCCAATGCTTGAGCGGCGATACCGTTTCTTCCACCGTCCAACGTCATCATCGCGATCTTGAAGCCTTGCCCTTCTTCGCCCAGCCTATTTTCTACCGGCACGCGCACATCTTCAAAATTGACCGCAAGTGTTGGCGAGGAACGGATACCTAGCTTTTTCTCCTTTTTCCCCATCGTGAAGCCGTCCATGCCTTTTTCAACGATGAAAGCCGTGATGCCTTTATGGTTCAACTCTGGTTGGGTGACCGCGAATACGATGTAGATTTCGGCTTCGCCCGCATTGGTAATGAAAATTTTGGTTCCATTTAAAATGTAGTGATCGCCATCGCGTACGGCTGTCGTGCGCATTCCCGCAGAGTCAGAGCCAGATCCCGCCTCGGTCAAACAGTACGCACCCATCTTCTTGCCTTCTGCTAATGGACGCAAAAACTTTTGCTTTTGCTCCTCTGTCCCGAATTTGTAAATTGGCCAACTCGCCAAGGAAACATGTGCGGACAGTGTCACACCGATGGAGGCATCCACACGGGAGAGTTCTTCCACTGCAAGGACGTAGCTCAGGTAATCTGCTCCTGCTCCGCCGTATTGTTCGGGCCAAGGAATTCCTGTCAGTCCAAGCTCAGCCATTTGCTCAAAAATGGAACGATCAAAGCACTCTTCTTCGTCGCGCTCGGCTGCTGTCGGAGCTACTTGATTCTCTGCAAAGTCGCGAATCATTTTGCGCATCATGTCATGTTCTTCCGTCAGTTGGAAATTCATACGGTTCACTCCCCCATGTGCTTTTCAATCTGTCTTTATTAATCAGCAAGCAAATGCTTGGCGATAACGATTCGTTGAACTTCGTTGGTGCCCTCATAGATTTGCGTTACTTTCGCATCCCGGAATAGACGCTCGACCGGATATTCTCTGGTGTAACCATAGCCACCAAAGATTTGCACGGCTTCTGTGGCGAGTTCCATTGCGGAGTCTGTGGCAAAACGCTTTGCCATCGAGGCTTCCATCCCACAAGCGATTCCTTGACTGCGCAGCCACGCCGCTCGGTACACCAGCAATCGGGCAACTTCTGCTTTCGTCGCCATATCAGCCAGCTTGAAGGCAATGGCTTGTTGCTTGGCAATCGGTTGTCCGAACTGCTTGCGTTCCCGCGCGTACTCTGTCGCGTACTCCACTGCGGCCTCGGCAATACCAAGAGCTTGTGCAGCAATCCCGATTCGACCCGAATCCAGATTCGCCATCGCGATACAGAAGCCGTCCCCTTCCTGCCCCAGCAGGTTGGCAGCCGGTACACGCGCATTGTCGAATACGAGCTCTGTCGTATAGGAACCATGAAGTCCCATCTTCTTTTCCTTTTTTCCAACCGTGAAGCCCGGTGTATCCTTGTCTACGATAAAGGCTGATATTCCCTTGGGTCCTTTTGTCGAGTCAGTAACAGCAAACGCGATATACGTATCTGCCTCCCCGCCGTTCGTGATGAACACCTTGTTTCCATTCAGGATGTACTCATCGCCTTTTTTCACGGCTGTGGTTCGGATACTGCTCGCATCAGAACCTGCATGCGGCTCGGTCAAGGCAAAAGCCCCGAGGTATTCCCCACTCGCAAGCTTGGTCACGTATTTGCGTTTTTGCTCCTCGGTACCAAAGTAGAGAATCGGGTTCGTCCCGACGGAGGTATGCACGGACAAAATGACGCCTACAGTCGCACTCACCTTGGAAATCTCGTGAATGGCCAAAATATAGGAAATAAAGTCCGCTCCTGCTCCTCCCCACTCTTCGGCGATCGGTATGCCCATGAGCCCCATTTCGCCCATCTTTTTGAGGATCTGACGCGGGAACTGGTCCGTCTCTTCCATCACTGGGACGAAAGGTGCGATCTCTTTCTGGGCAAAGTCTCGCACCATGCGGCGCATCATCTCTTGCTCTTCGTTCAATCGGAAATCCATGTCCGTCCTACCTTTCTGCGAAATCTTCGGCTAGTTGTACACGTAGAAACCACGACCGGATTTTTTGCCTAGCCATCCTGCTTTTACGTACTTGCGCAGCAATGGGCATGGGCGGTATTTCGAATCACCGAACCCTTCGTGCAGTACTTCCATAATGTAGAGGCAAGTGTCCAGCCCGATGAAATCAGCCAGTTGAAGCGGCCCCATCGGATGGTTCATGCCCAGCTTCATCACTTCATCGATCGCTTCCGGTGTTGCAACTCCTTCGTACACGCAATAAATCGCTTCATTCAACATTGGCATCAATACCCGATTGGACACAAAACCAGGGAAATCGTTGACGCTCACGGGTACCTTGCTCATTTGTTTGGACAAATCTTCTGTCAGCTGATAGACCTCATCGGACGTTTGCAGCCCGCGGATGATCTCAACCAGCTTCATCACCGGAACGGGGTTCATGAAATGCATCCCGATTACTTTTTCCGGCCGCTTTGTAACTGCCGCAATCTCAGTAATCGGCAGCGAGGATGTATTGCTCGCGAGCACCGTATGCCGCGGACATACCTCGTCTAGCTTGGAAAAGATTTGCGTTTTGACCGCCATGTTTTCCGTCACCGCTTCTACCACAAAATCTGCTTCAGACGCATCTGCCAGATCAGTAGACAGTGTCAAACGGCCGAGAATCGCTTCCTTTTCCGCTTCGCTGAGCTTGCCTTTTTCCACGTTGCGCGACAAGTTTTTCGTAATCGTGGCCAGACCGCGCTCTACAAATGCTTGCTGGACGTCGTTCAGAAAAACGCGAAAGCCAGCCTGCGCCGCTACTTGGGCAATCCCGCTGCCCATCTGTCCTGCCCCGATGACCATAATCGTTTGTACGTTCATGCAAAAAGGCCTCCCTTACTCTACTTTAATCAAGATGGCGTCACCCTGTGCCGCACCACTGCAAATTGCTGCAACCCCTAAGCCGCCGCCTCGTCTTTTCAACTCATAAGCGAGATGCATAATGATCCGAGCACCACTCGCACCAATCGGGTGTCCGAATGCAATCGCCCCCCCGTTTACATTCACTTTTTCTGCGTCCCAGCCAACGATTTTGCCACTGGTCAAAATGACAGCAGCGAAGGCTTCATTTACCTCGAACAAATCGATTTCAGATAGGGAAACTCCCGTCTTTTCCAAGAGCTTGTTGATCGCAAGTCCCGGAGTTGTCGCGATATAAGGAGCCTCTGCGCCAACCGCAGTGTGTCCCAGTATCGTCGCAAGCGGCTTGATGCCCAGCTCTTGTGCTTTCGCGTCTGACATCAGCACCATCGCTGCTGCTCCGTCGTTGATTCCCGGTGCATTGCCTGCCGTGATTGTTCCGTCCTTTTTGTACACGGGTGGTAGCTTTGCCAAGCCTTCCTCGGTGGTATCTGGACGTGGTCCTTCATCGACGGTTACTTGCAGCGGCTCCCCTTTTCTTTGCGGGATGGACACTGAGACAAGCTCGTCGGCAAAAAGTCCTTTTTCCATCGCTTGTGCGGCTCGCTGCTGGCTCCGCAGCGCCCACGCATCCTGCTCTTCTCTTGTAATCCCGTACTCTTCCGCTACATTGCTGCCGTGAACGGCCATCGGTACTTGATGAAACGGACATGTGAGACCGTCGTACATCATGAGATCACGAACCGTCGCATCTCCCATCCGCATTCCGTGGCGTGCATCTGGCAATGCATACGGTGCATTGCTCATGCTCTCCATGCCGCCAGCGACGATGATTTCTCCGTCCCCGGCCCGAATGATCTGGTCCCCCATCGTCACTGCACGCATCCCGGATGCACATACTTTGTTGATCGTCTCACTCGCTACATCCCACGGCAAATCAGCTTTGCGAGCTGCCTGGCGTGAGGGCACCTGACCCGCACCTGCCTGCAAGACCATACCCATGATCACTTCGTCCACCTGATCGCCGGAAATGCCAGCGCGCTCTACCGCTTCCTTGATCACGATGGAGCCGAGCTCTACTGCCGATAACGCTTTCAAAGACCCACCTAACTTACCAAAAGGGGTACGCGCTGCCCCTACAATGACCGTTTTCATCGAATGCCCTCCATTCGGATGATGTTTCACATCAATAAAAACTAAATCGATCGAGCGTTCGTTCATTTTGCATACTTTTATTTTGCCGTCTTCCGTACGAATAGTCAATCAATATTAAAAAAGGGGCTGTCCAGAAAGTCGAGGTTTGACCGACTTCCTGGGTGCCCCTTAAATCATTGACCGGCTTTACTGTTTACTATCGGGGTGCTTCATCGTACAACTTTTTGTTGAAGATTATCATTCTGTCTGCATTTCTGACTTTTCCTGCAGGAAGTTTCTCGTCCGCTGCATAAATACGGACGAGGTTATCTGCCGCTTCATAGTAGATAACATACTGCTCACTGAGATCGCTCATCCCTTGCTCTGAAGGTTTGCCCACTTTTTTGATGATCGCTTCCAAATTTGTTTCGCTCAGACGCTGTGCTTCTAACTCGATCCCGTATACACGATCCTTCCCATCGAAGAGGACAGCTCCGCCTTCCAGCTTTTCAAAAGAGTGATAGATCCCACCATTCCAGAAATCCTCTTTGGTTACCTTTCCATAACGGGAAATGACCTCTTCTTTTTTCATGCCGATTGCGATAGGAAAGCCGTTGATTTCGTTTTTTTCGAGAGACTTCAAGAAATTTTCATCAAGAACGACTTTAGGCTCTGCTTCCGCTTGTTTTTGCTCTACTGCTAGCGGTTGTGTAAGTTCGGAAGCTGCACTCGAACTAGATGAGCAACCTCCGACAAGTAAGCCCGCTACTACGGCGATAGTGATTCCTGTGATTCTTTTCAACTATACTCACTCCTATCAACTTTTAAAGAGGCATCTTGTCTCGATTATTGCAAAGCCCGCCAACCGACTTTCCAGATGCCCTTCTTGTTTTTTTCCATGCGATAGCCGACCTTCTCACTGTTGTCCTTGAATGAAATCCAGACAATCGCTTCCTTGTCAGACGTGTACTCAACCGACATGCTGCTTCCCAGTTCAAGCAATTTATTGAAATGCCTCGCACTATTTCGTGCGCCAACCGGATCTTTCTTTATCTCTTCCAAATACTGCTCAAGTGTGGGCTTTTCGACTCCATCATCGTTACTATGCAAGGCGTACATGATTTCAAGCTCAACATCTCTCTGTGCTTGGACGTAAAGCTTCATAATATCAATCGGAGACAGCCCACGCCATAACTCATCTGTCTTCTCTTCCATCTCCATATAAGCAAAGTAACGCTGCCTCATTTCCTTCTCTTCTAAATCGAATATAGTCGAGGGGGCCGGTGTATTACTGTACTCTTCGTTGGAATTTGCGGTCCCTTTCGAGATGCTTTCAGAGTAGGTCCCGTATCTGTTTAAGCCAAAGGAGTGAATCTCTTTGCCTTGAACATAGCTCAAGCCATAGCCATTGACCTTTTTATCCCTCCAAAAAATCAACAGTTCCAAACCCAAGTCTCTATTCAGCAAACCTTCTGTCTCTTCCATTATCCAGTCTTCTTTTCGCTGGTATCCTTCTTTTGCGAAAATGTTGTAGCCCCAGTACTCATCTGAGTAATCGTCCCCGCTTCCGCCATAATCATCGATAACTATGTGGGGAAACGAGAGCTTTTCTTTGACCTGATCTTGTGTCATTCCAACACGCAAGATCCCGAAAATTTCCTCTGCTGTTTCCTTAATCTTTTGATCGTCGAAAGCATGGGCAGTCGCATTTGGACCGGACGTTTGATTCGTACTTTGCTGTACAGGCGTTCCAATCGTAGTGTTTACACCTGCATTTTCTTTTTGCAACCAATAAGGGGTAAACCCGATGACAAGAGCGACCGCGATAAGCGCCGCGCTTACTGAGTACGTGAATCGAAACTTTTTTTTGCGTTTGTTCTCGATACTCATCCGTATCTGCTCCTCTAGCTTTGTCGTATCATCCATACCGTGTAGAAGCGTTTGATCAGCCGTTTGCTTAAATTCCGCCAGTAATTTGTCCAGGTTCATTCGATCCCCTCCGTTTCCAGCAGTGCTTTGAGCTTTTGTCGCGCCCGATGCATTTTCGTATAAACGGCCCCTGTAGACATATCCATGATGATTGCAATCTCTTCTATGGGCAGTTCCTCGTAATAGTGCAACACGATCAGTTGACGATAGCTATGCGGCAGCTTCATGACGAGACGGGCGAAGTGTACGCGACGATCATTTTGCAAGACAGTCGATTCGGTCCCTTCTACAATTCCAGAATCGATCTCCGGCTTGAAAAATATGTGACGGAACGACCACGAGCGCAAATGTTTTTTCGCCTCGTTCACGGCAATTCGGTACACCCATGTTTGCATCGAGCTGTCGCGACGAAAGCTACCTAAATTTTTATAGGCACGCAAAAATACTTCCTGCGTGATATCTTCTGCCAAATTGCGGTCCTTGACCATCAAATATACAAGTCGCAACACCTTTTTCAAATAATGCTGAATCAATTCTTCAAACATGGCTTCATTGGTTTTGGTTAAGCTTTTCTCTGCAAGCAACAGTTCCCTCACTCCCTTCCCACTCTTTTAGATGCAGCTAGTTCCTATATCTTACAGTTTTTTCGAAAAAAAAGTGGAAGCCCCGATGCCAATTGCTCAGCATGAGACTTCCACTCTGTATGCATCACACTAGATAGCGTCCGCGAGAATTTCCGCGACGTCGCGTGTTTTGACGTGATCTTCCTGCTCTTTGGTCTTGATTCCGTCGTTCATCATCGTCAGGCAGTACGGGCATGCACTAGCGATTTCCGTCGGCTTGACCTCCAGAGCCTGCTCCGTACGTGTGACGTTGACACGAGAGCCCTCATGTTCCTCCATCCACATCAAGCCGCCGCCCGCTCCGCAGCACATACTGTCGCAGCCGCTGCGCTTCATTTCGACTACCTCTACACCAGGAATGGCTTCGAGAATCACGCGTGGCTTGTCGTAAATTTCGTTGTAGCGGCCCAAGTAGCAGGAATCGTGGTAGGTGATGCGTTCCTTGACTTCCTTGGTTGGCTTCAATTTGCCTTCCTTCACCCACTCCGCCAGCAGCTCAGAGTGGTGGTACACCTCTGCATTCAACCCGAATTCTGGATATTCGTTCTTAAACGTATTGAATGCATGCGGGTCGCAGGTGACGATTTTTTTGACTTCATATCCTTCAAACAGGGCGATATTTTCTTGGGCGAGCTGCTGGAACAAGAATTCGTTACCAATGCGGCGAGCCGTATCGCCAGAGTTCTTTTCCTCGTTGCCCAAAATGGCGAACTTCACGCCTGCTTCGTGCATGAGCTTTACAAATGCCTGCGAAATTTTTTGGCTACGTAAGTCAAACGATCCCATCGAGCCTACCCAGAACAAGTACTCGAATTCCTCGACCTGCTTAACAGTTGGCACCTCGTACTCACCGTTCAGACCTTCAATCCATTTTGTCCGGTCTTTGCGGTTGATTCCCCACGGGTTGCCCTGACGCTCAATATTGTTCAAGGCGCGTTGCGCTTCTGCTGGCATGCTACCTTCTGTCATGACCAGGTAGCGGCGCATATCGATGATTTTATCGACGTGCTCGTTCATCACCGGGCATTGGTCCTCACAGTTGCGACAGGTCGTACAAGCCCACAGCTCCTGCTCGGTAATGACATCGCCGATCAAGCTTTTCTCATAGACCGCAGTTGCTCCTTCCGCTGTCGCCGCTACTTCAGATGCTTGGAACGCAATCTGGTTGGCAGTCGTCTGCGAAAAGGCGAAGCTCGGCATCCATGGCGTACGCGATGTCACCGACGCACCTTTTTCCGTCAAATGGTCGCGCATTTTCGTAATCAGATCCATCGGGGAGAGCATTTTTCCCGTTCCAGAGGCCGGACACATATTCGTGCAGCGACCACACTCCACACAAGCGTACAGGTCGATGAGCTGCGTTTGTGTAAAATCCTCGATTTTGCCAACACCGAATTCTTCCTGCGTCTCATCCTCGAAGTTAATGCTGGTCAGCTTGCCTGGCGGGTCCAGCTTTTTGAACCACACGTTGACAGGCGCAAACAGCAAATGCGCGTGCTTGGACTGCGGAACATACACCGCGAAACCGAGCAAGATAATCAGATGCAGCCACCAGAAAACGTAAAAGCCGACCACTGCACCCATTGTCCCTACCCCAATCGCAGATAAGACGATCGCGAAAACAGAAGAGATCGGAGCGAACGCCGATGGCTCATGTCCGAGCCAAATTTGTTCAAAAGCGAGCGAGAGCAAGACAGTCGCCATCAGAGAGGAAATCAGCAAGAGGACGATCCCCGATTTGAAGCCGCGCTTCAGACGCTTGAGCTTTTCGATATAGCGACGGTAAAAAGCGTAGCCGACTGCAGCCAAAATGAGAAACGTGGTGATCTCCTGCATGACAGAGAAGTATTTGTGTGCGCTCCCAAAAGGAAGCTCGTAGCCTTTCGAAAGCCCTTTGATAACTAGCTCAATGGCTCCGAATTGCAGAGTGATAAAGCCGTAAAACATCACGACGTGCATGACGCCGCTCTTTTTGTCCTTTAAGAGCTTCTTGTGGAAAATGACGTTGTCCAGCATCAGATTGATGCGTGCCCCAAAGTCATTTTTCACATCCGGCTTTTTCCCCAGCTTGATAAACAAGTATCTGCTGTACACGACATGCCCGGCTAAATACAGCCCGTAGGCAAGAACGAGGAAAAAGGCGATCAAATTAATGAGTGCCAGCATGTTTTCTACTCCCCTCTATTGCGAGTTTTCTTTGGACGTGGAAATCGTTTTTTTCTATCTTATCAGAATCATGGAAATAAATGAATGAGTATTCAGTCAGTTGGTTTATTTTTTTCGAAAAATGAAACGATACTGAGCGACCGCTCATAACGAGTGCAACTTGATCTTAACACACAAGCTGCGAATCATCCATCCTCTTCAAAGAGTTGGAAATATTCTTGCGAAAAAAAAGAAACAGCTACCTTCATACAGGTAGCTGTTGATCCTGCCTATTTTCCTGAAGCTTCCTTCGTCTCGGCAGTGGGTTGTTCTTTCTTGGCCTTTTGCTCCGAGCGTACATCCGCGAGAGATTTGACCTTGGTCGCCTTGATGCGCTTGTTGCGCGGCAGATCAGTCGGCTCCAGATTATCTACCTCGTCTTGCATAAGTGCTGCGATACCAACTGCCTTGCCTTTTGCAGCCATGCAGTATTCGCAGTTTTCCTCGTCATGCTCGTGGTAGTGCTTCGGCTCTGGATAGGACGTGATAACGCCTTCAAAATTACGCAGCACAACTTTATCAGATGCTTGCGAGATGATGTAGTTCGGGCTGACTGGAATTTTACCGCCGCCGTGTGGAGCGTCTACTACAAAGGTCGGAACTGCATAGCCGGAAGTATGGCCGCGCAGGTGCTCAATGATTTCGATCCCTTTGCTGACAGGCGCGCGGAAGTGTCCGATTCCCTCTGACAGGTCGCATTGATAGATGTAATACGGGCGAACGCGGATTTTTACTAGGTCCTGCACCAGCTTTTTCATCGTATTCGCACAATCGTTGATACCAGCCAAAATAACTGCTTGGTTGCCGAGCGGAACACCAGCGTTGGCGAGCATCTCGCAAGCCAGCTTCGCTTCCGGTGTAATTTCTTTTGGATGGTTGAAGTGTGTATTTAGCCAAACTGGATGGTATTTTTTCAAGATATTGCACAGGTTTTCGGTAATACGCTGCGGGAATACAACAGGTGCACGCGTACCGATCCGAATAATTTCAACATGTGGGATGTCACGCAGGCTACTGATGATGTATTCCAATACACGGTCATTGATCAACAGACCGTCTCCACCGGAAAGCAGTACATCGCGGATTTCTGGTCTTGAGCGGATGTAATCGATACAGGCATCCAGCTGCTTCTTTGGCACGCCCATGCCGATCTGGCCGGAAAAGCGACGGCGCGTACAGTAACGGCAATACATGGAGCATTGGTTCGTCACCAGGAAAAGCACGCGATCTGGATAACGATGTGTCAGACCAGGTACAGGAGAATCAGTATCCTCGTGGAGTGGGTCTTCCATGTCGTATTTGGTACGAACCATCTCAGAGGACAAAGGTACAGACTGCATGCGAACTGGATCGCTTGGATCGTCTGGGTCCATCAGATGAGCATAGTACGGTGTGATGTTGAGTGGAATGGTTTGCGTAGAAATACGTACGCCCTCTTCCTCTTCTGGTGTCAGGTTGATTACCTGCTTCAAATCATCGACCGTTTTGATCGTGTGCGTAAGCTGCCACATCCAGTCATTCCATTGCTCGTCCGTGACATCCTTCCAAAGTTCTATCGAACGCCAATCGCGTTTTGTCGCTACTGTCATGTGCATCCCGTCTCCCCTCGTCTTATGGTGAACCTCTTCGTTTCACTCAACCAACAAGAGATGCAAGTGCTATGCCAACAAATCAAAAGATTTAGAAAATAAGGAATAGAGCGTTTTGTGAGCGCTTCTTATCCATTTGATCCTACGCGAATCTGCCGAATTTTCGGCACTCAACAGGGAGGGATCATCCGCTGGGAGAGCTTGTATTGCAGCGTCTGTCTTGGGATGCCCAAAAGCTTGGCGGCGCGAAGTACATTGCCTTCCGTTTGCTGCATCGCATCTTTGATCACTTTTTCCTCTACCTCACGCAAAATTTCGGGCAGCGTACAGCCTTCCGTTGATAGGAGTTGCGCCGAAATTGGCGATTCTTTTTTCTCAGACTGCGGGCGTTCCAGCAAATGAGCCGGAAGATGATCCAACAAAATAATGTCCGACTCCACCATATTCATGGCTGCTTCTATGACATGCTCCAGTTCACGGACATTCCCCGGCCAATCATACGAAGCAAACAAACTAGCTACTTCACTGCTGATTCCACGCACATTCATACCGAAGATTCGGTTGAACTTTTGCAAGAAATGATCGATCAGCATATCCACATCTTCTCTGCGCTCGCGCAATGGCGGTAGTTCAAAAGAGACGACATTGATCCGGTAGTACAAGTCGGTTCGCATGACTCCTCGTTCCACGAGTGACTGCGGTCCTTCGTTGACTGCGGCGATTACCCGTACGTCCACTTTGGTCGATTGGCTCCCACCGATCCGTCTGATCTGCCCGTCCTGAAGGACTCGTAGCAGCTTTGCTTGCAAATCGAGCGGCATGCTGTTCAGTTCATCCAGAAATAAAGTACCACCGTCCGCCAGTTCGAATAACCCTGGGCGATCATCCGCTCCCGTGAAGCTTCCTTTTGTCGTGCCAAACAGCAAGCTTTCGAGAAGCGCGGCTGGCAGCGCGGCACAGTTTTGCGCGATGAATGGCTTACTGCCGCGGACAGACGCGTGGTGAATCGATTGGACAAACAGTTCTTTTCCCGTCCCGGTTTCGCCGTATATCAACACGGGCGAACTTGTACGAGCAGCTTTTCGAGCGCGTTCTTTGAGGCGTTTCATTTTTTCACTCATCGTCAAAATGTCTTCGAAATGGAAAGTCGTTTCATCTATCGTGCGTTTTGTCCGTTTCGGCTTGCTAATCTTGGCCTGAAGATCAACCAAGCGCTCCGACAGTTCTTTTAGCTTGCCGATATCCTTCGCCACCTCGACTGCACCGACTAACCGTTTTCCTACTCGTACCGGAAGTGTCGTGTTGATTGTCTCTACACGCATTCCCTTCCAGTTTTTATATGTCTGTGTCTGGTTGTAGATTGATTCGCCACTATCGATAACACGAAGCAGGGTACTCGACTGTCGATCAAGCGAAGGAAAAACCTCCAACAACGGCTTCCCCAACACTTCTTCTGGGGTCAGCCCATCGAGCTTGGCTGCGACGTGATTGTAGAAAATCGTAATGCCATTTGCGTCCACAACGTGAATTCCTTCATCGATAGCACCCAAGATCGCCTGCAACATTTCTACCGTATCTGACAACGGCATCCTGGCTTTCACTCCTTCCTTCCACCCATGCTGCCAAAAAATCATCACTTCGCCGAATATTCGGCACTTTCACACTGTTATCGATTACGCCCTACCTGAATGGCTAGCATTGCGGTATACAGTAAATGTCCCAATATCCAGATGAGGAACGCTGTCATACTCATCACGGATTGACTCAACACACTAAATGGGAAAAACGCGACAGAAAAACCGAGCATCCAGTACAGCAAGTATCGTACTGATCGGGCTTTTCGTTCCCGCGGGTAAAAGTGCATGAGAAAAAAGGCGATGACCACACTAATCAGCAGATGAATCAATAGTTCTACAATAGAGGGTAGGTTTTCCATGCCCGGTACATAGCTGACATCAATTAAAACGGGAAAAGTATTTGTATCAAACAAACCATCTCCGAGCGCTAAAAAAGCAGCAAGACCCAGACCGGCTATTAGTCCATTTGCGAGTACAAACATGCTGTATCCCCCTTTCACTTCAGCCGCAAGTAATCCTATTGTACGTGCAAAAAACCGCCCTTGCAAAGGGCGGCTTATTTTCCTAGCTCTATTTTCAGCTCATGCTCACCAGCGTACTGTTCATTCATCCATAGCTGGTACGCGATTTCTACCTGTACAGGAACCTCTGCCTCGTAGCGGATTCGCAGCTTGTTCGTATGCGTCTCCATTGCAAACGGACCATAGGGACTTTGATAGGTAGAATGAGTGCTGGCTCCTTTTTCGAATTGCTGCCTTGTTGAAACTCCGCCCTGACGAACCAGCGTAATGGACGTATCTGTCAGCTTCAGTGTCGTGCTTACTTCACCTGCGCCCTCCATCTGCTCTTTGTAGGTCAAGTACCACGCGGATGCTTTTTGTACGCGCTTGCCTTCATAGCTATGGGTCGTTTCTTCCCAGTTGCCTTCGACATGATGCCGTGCTGTCAATTTCACTTGTATGTCTTGCATGCTGCTTCCACACTCCACTTTCTTTCGCTTCCCATTTATCCCTACATTCTACCCTTCATCGCTCTTCTGTGGCAACCGCCGCCTCCGCTTTGGCATCCGCCAGCAGGTATCTCATGGTAGCAGCAATCCCGATCGCCGCAAGCAACAGCAGACCCGCCAACACCAGGTATCCGACTCCTGCCCCCGTGTAATCGATCATCGCCGTAAACAAACCGATCAGGACCAGACGCATCATCATGCCGATGGAGTTGAAAAAGCTCATCACCCGCCCCATCTGCTGCTTCGGCACAACTGTCATATAGAGCGATTGCCGAATCAAGCGAACAGAAGCGTTACTCCACCCGTAAAACGTGTACGCCGCAATCAGCGCCCAGCCATACGGCAAAGCAATCATGACGACAATGGCAATCGCGAATAGCAACGTATTGCCGATCATGGCTGCCAGCTGCCCCATCTTGCGAACGACAATCGCAACGAGTAAACCTGCCGCCACAGCACCTAGTGCATACGTGACCTCTCCTAGCGAATAAACCGAGACACCCGCCTGCAACGTTTGGCTTATGTAAACCGGCTTCAATAAGTTCGTCGCCATAACAGCAATGAAGGGCATAAGTGCGGATATACCAAACAGAAGGAATCCTTTCTTTTGCCGAATGTACCGCCAGCTTTCCATCAGCTGCATCGTCCATGCGATACCCTGGTTTTGCTTCGCTTCTTTTTCCAGTGTGAAGGTATACGTCATGGTAGACAGCAAGGTAAAAGCGAACAAGTACGTGATCGCATTGAAAATAATCACCACATGCAGCCCATAGGAACTAAGCAATATCCCCGCAAACGCGCCAGCAAGAACGGATGCCGTCTGTCCTTCGATCTCAAGAAGACTGTTGATGCTATTGTAGTGCTTGGGCTCAAACGTCTCCTGAACCAACGCGGACTGGGTCGGATAATGAATCTGGTACATAAAGGTCGTCGTCAAATAGATAACAATCAGCATCCACTCGGTGTACTCTCCGAAAAAGCCCCAGATCGCGAGCAGGCCAAGTACGCCAAATCCGATCAGGTTTTCTATCAGCAGCATTTTCTTGCGGGAGTAACGATCGATGAGCGTCCCGATATACGGCCCAATAAAAAACATCAGTACCGCAGAAGTAAACATAGTCGAGCCCAAAAGTTGAGCAGAGCCTGTCGTTTCCACGAGGAACCAAGCAATCCCGATCATCGTCATGCCTTGCCCAAAACCGGAGAACAAATTGGAAAAGAACAGCTTTCGAAATGGTGCGTAGGCAAATACCTCTCTCATGCAGACAACTCCTTTGTAAGAAAACCTCCGTCGACTTTTCAATCATCTCACTATTATGATTGTACTGACTATCTTATACTTTGTAAACCAAAATGTTTATTAATTTAGTTCAATCTCTCTCATCAATAGGAAAAGCCCCCGGTTCTTTTTCAAAACCGGAGGCTTATTTACACAGATATCTTATTTTACAAAGCTCAAGAGCAGCTCGCGAACGATTTTGGATGCCGCGATTTGCGTCATTTCACTGTGGTCATACACAGGAGCAACCTCCACCAGATCACAACCGATGACATTCGCACCGTTGTTTGCCATGAAGTGAATGGTATCGAGCAGCTCACGAGACGTGATGCCGCCTGCTTCTGTTGTACCTGTTCCAGGAG
This sequence comes from Brevibacillus antibioticus, assembly GCF_005217615.1. Taxonomy (NCBI): domain Bacteria; kingdom Bacillati; phylum Bacillota; class Bacilli; order Caryophanales; family Paenibacillaceae; genus Brevibacillus; species Brevibacillus antibioticus. The sequence continues at coordinate 5,282,413 of NZ_SZNK01000001.1, read as the reverse complement.
CGTGCGCAGGGTCCAATACATCGATGTCAATCGACAGGTAGATCGGACGGTTGCCGATAGTAGGCAGCACTTGCTTCACTGGCTCCAGTACATCGTATTTGTACAGGTGCATGTTTTCTTTTGCCCACTCAAACTCGTCCTTCATTCCGCTGCGGATTCCGAAAGAGTATACATTTTTACCGCCGATCAGGTTGCATACCTTTTTGATCGGGGTAGAGTGGGAGTATTCGTATCCCTCGTAGTTGTCACGCAGGTCTGTATGCGCGTCAAAGTGGAATACGACCATGTCCTTGTACTTTTCATAAACCGCTTGGAATACTGGCCAGGAAACCAAGTGCTCTCCGCCAAGACCCAATGGGAATTTGCCATCTGCCAATACTTTTGCCACGAATGTACGGATCGCGTCCAGACTACCTTCCACGTTTCCAAAAGGAAGTGGAATATCGCCGGCATCAAAGTATTTGATGTCTTCCAACAACCTGTCCAAGTACGGGCTGTACTCTTCCAGTCCGATAGAAACCTCACGGATACGGGCAGGGCCAAAACGAGATCCCGGACGGAAGCTCACTGTCCAGTCCATCGGCATACCGTAAATAACCGCTTGGCTTTCTTCGTAATTCCCGTGACTACGGATAAAGACATTTCCAGAGTATGCTTCGTCAAAACGCATAGGTGTAGTTCTCCCCCGATTAGTCGCGGGTCAGCTCAGCCACAAAGTTAGGCAGTTTGAAGGCAGCGTGGTGAACTTCCGCATTGTAGTATTTGGTACCCAGATCTTTGATTTTCGCTGGGTCTACTTCCAACGGATCGTGTTGCTTGGAAGCAATGGTGAAGCTCCACAGTCCGGATGGATAAGTAGGGATGCTGCAAGTGTAGAGACGAGTAACCGGGAAGATCGATTTCAGGTCTTTGAACACACGCTTGATCAGTTCACGGTTGAACCAAGGAGATTCCGTTTGAGCAACCATGATACCGTCTGGTTTCAAAGCATCGTGGATGCCTTGGTAGAAACCTTTTTCGAACAGACCTACAGCAGGTCCTACTGGCTCTGTAGAGTCTACCATGATCACATCATACTCACCTTTGTGGTCATGAATATGTTTAATACCATCGATGACTTGTACATCTACACGCGGATTACCTGTCAATGCACTCGCAATCTCAGGGAAATATTTTTTGCAAGACTCAATGACGCCACCGTCGATTTCAGCCAGAACTGCTTTTTCTACAGACGCGTGCTTTACGATTTCACGAATAGCACCGCCATCGCCGCCGCCTACAACCAGAACCTTTTTCGGGTTTGGATGGGTATTCAACGCGATATGAGAAATCATTTCATGGTAGACAAACTCATCGACATCGGTAGTCATAACCATGCCGTCGAGCACTAACATGCGACCAAACTGCTTCGTATGAATTACGTCGATTTGTTGAAACTCGGATTTCTCACTGTATAGGGTCTCTGTAATTTTCGTTGTTATCCCGTGATTTTCCGTCTGTTTTTCGGTGTACCACAATTCCATGTTCATGGCTATGTAACCTCCTTCAATTAACCGCATGAAAATACAATATAACAAGAAAATTATAGTAGCTGTCTTCCAAATTGCAAGATATTTTTCTAGTGTGGAAAGTTTAACCAGCTTGCAAGCGACACATACTACTAGTAACGTAGTATGTCCTATTTTATTGATTCAACCGCAGAAAGGAGGAGAGGCACACATGGAAGTCATTCGCGAAGCCCCATTGCTGCGCTATTTGCGTTGGGCTAAGAAATTCGTAAAATTTACCATTCTCAGCCTATTATGTTTCTCTTTTGCCATCTTGCTACTCATTTTGTATTTACGCTCACAACCACTCCCGGAAACGTTTGTGAAGCAAACTACGACGATTTACGCTTCCAATGGAGAGGTTTTGGATACCATGCACCGTGGCGAGAACCGGATTTCTGTGCCACTTGCAGAGATTTCACCCGCATTGCTTGATGCAACCATCGCGATCGAGGACCGTTCGTTCCGAGAGCATTTCGGCTTTGATTGGAAACGATTGGCCATGGCAGCATATGTCGATGTCATTAACATGGACAAGAGTCAAGGTGCCAGCACCATCACTCAACAATTGGCAAGAAATCTGTACCTCAGCTTGGACAAGACATGGGAGCGAAAAATCAAGGAAGCCCTGCTTGCGATTCAGCTTGAGCTGAATTACAGCAAGGATGAAATATTAGAAATGTACGTGAATCAGATTTATTACGGTCATTCAGCCTATGGCGTACAAGCTGCTGCCCAAACCTATTTCGGCAAGAACGCCAAAGATTTGACGGTTGCAGAGAGCGCCATGCTGGCAGGTATCCCTAAGGGTCCTTCTTATTATTCACCATTTGTCGATTTGGAACGCGCCAAAGCCAGACAAAAGCTCATTTTGAACGCTATGGAGCGCGACCATTTACTGACATCGAAGGAAGTAGAGCAAGCCTACGCGGAACCAATCAAGCTGAAACAGCCAGCAAACGGGAATGTAACTGAGCCAGCACCTTACTTCCGCGATTACATCGCTACTTTGGTAAAAAACAAATATGGCATTGACGAAGAAAAATTTATTCATGGTGGTCTAAAAATCCGCACGACCCTTGATCCAGTTGTCCAAAAAAAGGCCGAGGATATCGTCGCCTCCGTCTTACCAAAGAATAATCCCAATTTGCAGGTAGCCCTCGTCGCCATGGACCCTGCTACCGGCTATATTAAAGCGATGGTAGGTGGACGTGATTACAAGGTGAGTCAGTTCAATCGCGTGCTTGGCAAGCGCCAGCCCGGTTCCTCCTTCAAGCCAATCATGTATTTGTCTGCCTTGCAAAACGGCTATACACCGCTCACGTTGATGAAAAGCGAACCGACCGTTTTTACCTACGAGAACAAAAAACAGTACATCCCCGGCAATTTTGGTGGAAAATATCCAAACGCACTGATTAACATGCGTGAAGCAATCAAAACCTCTGACAATATTTATGCCGTCAAGACCATTGATTTTCTCGGACCGCAAAAAGTGGTTGAACAGGCAAAGCAATTAGGTATCACCAGCTCGATGCAAGCAGTTCCCTCCCTCGCACTGGGAACTTCACCCGTCTCTCCCTTGGAGTTAAACGCAGCTTATGCCGCCATCGTCAACAAGGGACAAGCAGTGAAGCCCATTGCGATCACTTCCATCGAGGACAGCGAGGGGAACATTTTGGTCGAAGAAAAAACAGAGAAAACACAGGTAGCCGACCCTGTCGCGTCTGCTCTCTTAGTGAATATGATGCAAAGTGTATTTGAACAAGGCGGTACGGGGTATCGCGTCGCTGGAGAAATGAACCGACCGGTAGCAGGGAAAACAGGGTCTACGGATTATGACGCCTGGCTGAGCGGGTTCACTCCGCAGCTAGTTTCGACCGTATGGATAGGTTACGACAAAAATCAAAAGGTCGATGATGTAAAGGAAGGCTATCTGTCCAAAAAAATCTGGGCACAGTTCATGGAAAGTGCGCTCAAAGGTCAGCCCCCTGCACTCTTTGACATGCCGGCTGGTGTTGTTTCTGTCTATATCGATCCCGCTTCTGGAAAACTGGCGACCGAGCACTGTCCGAATCCACAGCTCTTTTATTTCGCCAGCGGAACAGAGCCTCAAGATTACTGCATGGATCACATTCCGACAAATGAGACACCGACACCATTAAAGCCACCAGATTCTTCGACCTTTTGGCAGCGCATGGGCAGTTGGTGGAAACCGAATCATTAAAGAAAAAAGGACGTATCTCTCCATCGAGTACGTCCTTTTTGGTATACCTATTAACCTTGCGTGCTCTGATTGTCCCCGCCGCCCACGATTCCATCGCCATCGGCAAAAACATGGTCGTTGACGATCGTAATCAGACCGGCATGATCAAGCTGTTCCAATACTTCAAACAAGCTGTCCCTTTTTCCAGCAGGAAGCTTGCGCACAAAGTTGTTTATCTCTGTCGGAGTCACGTGTGTGCGGAAATGGACACCACCGTGCCTCACAAAATGATCATGCGATTGTTCATTACCACGGAGATCTTCTCCCAATGGGTACCGCCCCTTCCGTCAAACAGTTTGGTTCAATCCCCATTAGTGTTCCACGATATCCCAAAAACTATGATCAACGATGATAATTATATAAGACAAACAGGGAAAGAGTGACGGCTCTCTCCCTGTTTGTTGACCTAGTGTACATGTACACAGATATGGAAATAAGTTTACCTGACTTCAATTGTGTGAACAATTGATTTCACGATTTGTTCACAGACCGTTCACGATTTCCAAACTTTAGGACAAACTCTGCTTTAATTCCTCGGAGGAATTCTCATACATAGCCGCGTTATTTTCAATCAAAAGCTTTTTCAGAGCGGCTTTTTCCTTCTCGGATAGATCGGACAGCATAATACGTCTCTTCATGGAGTAATCCATGCGATTTACGTGATCCGCCAAAATTTTGTAGCCACGACGCGCTTCCCGATCGATTTCCATGTAGCACGCAGTTGCCCCTGCATAGCAAGGACCAGCTTCATTGCGATCGACGGTTACCCAAACGAGCCAATAAGGCTTTCCATTTGGTACTTCTTCTTTATTTGTCGTCCATTTGATGCCCTTTTCTACAGAACTTTTGGCATGCAAGGCACCCATGTCAATGTACGCTTCGTCCCCATCGATAATGACCGAGGACACAGCATTCAGGTCGAGCATACCTTGACCAAAACCTCCGTGTACATCGGTTTTTCCACTCATAATGGTAAAGCCGCCTTTTTTATTATCAAAAATATCCATTTGAATAACCTCCAGACAATCATTCTCCTTCCTTTTATTCTACTCGAAAGACGTGCGATGACGCAATTTGCCTATGTGCCCAGTTATTTATCGATTGGCATTTGTGTGTTTCGTTTTTTGTTTACGAGCTGGATCATTTTTTCGATGCCCCACATGATCAGGATCGTTACGACGGCTGTATGGACGGCCATGGCAACCTTCATGACTAACAGTTCACCTAGCATCGTGTCAGAGGGGACAATAAACAGGTAGTACACAAAGCTGATAAAAAGAACGCTTAGAAAGGTCAACCAGCCTCGAAAGCCAAGCGAGAAGCGAATGAAAGCAGCGATGATCAAGCCGATCAAAGGTCCGGCAAACATCAATGAGAATACGAAAGGACCGAGTATGAACCAGACAATCCAATTATCATCCATTGTCTTACACCCTTTGCTTTTGATGACTACACATCATTGGAATCCGTAGATTCTTCTACCTCAGCTAGTCCACGCTCATCAAGTACGTAACGTCTGCCTGTTTCTCTGTAACGATCCGAATCATCTGAAGAGAAGCGTTTGATCAGAAAACGCGCTGGCTCCTCTCCCTCTACAGCTACAGGCGGCTGGAATTCCAGGTCTTCACCATCTCGAACATGGATAACAACGATGCGATCGTGATATTCAATAGACAGGTCTTCCCGTACTTCTTTTTTATTGGCGTCGAGTGTAAAGATCTGACCGGATTTGTGTATTGTCACTTCAGGAAAGCTTTTGTCATCTTGTGCAACGATGTAATACAGGTAGTCAGAATTTTGATCTGGAGCATTGCGCAACCCTGATTGTAATTCCTCATCTCCCTGTAGCAATCGCGTTACTTGGTCGATGACTTCTGGTATGGTCGGCAGCTTGGCGTGTTCACCTTTTACGTAGTATCGTTTTTTCATATCCTCCTGGGCGTAATTGGCACTCATATACGGAACGGTACCGTCCCCAACGCCAGGATCGAGAATCGGGGACCATTCGTTATAAAAAGAGTCATAAAAGTAACCGAGCAGTGTTACTTGACCTGTGCCCACGATGGAATACTGTGGAACATTGACCGTTTTGTTATCCCACTTTTCATGCATCTTGCCGCCATGTCTGACGAGCGGCGCATAGTCGAGGCGAATATTTTTGTCCTTTAAAAATTCATCATAGGTGTAATACTGAATGTTACTCCTTTTCAGGAAGCCAACCGTTTCAAAATATTTTTTGGAGGGTAACAGCTCGTAGACGGCAGGAGCATAAGAGGAAATCACTTTCCCTGTTTCCTCCTCCAGCCAAGGGATCGAAAAATTGTAACCGTGCTTAAGAGCCTGATAGGCCCGTGGAGAGCCAAGGAAGGGTGTGCCCATGTACACGACACGATTCACTTTGCGCTGGTAAGATACATTGGATAGAAGTGTTTCTTTTACCAAGAGCCCACCCATGCTATGTGCCACCAAATGCACCTGATTTGCCCCACTTGCCTTCAGTGCAGCGTCGATTTCCTCTTTTAGAAGTTTGGCATTTTTGGTGCTGCTGTATCGCCAATCATACGGCAGTGCAAATAAGGTGCGGTGCTTTTTGTAACCCACCTTCTCCAGTTCCTTTACCATGCTGTAATACTGTTCGGTAAGTTCTTTTAAAAACGGTGCATAGGAAAGATATTCGATGGCGTAAAAATCATCTTTTTCCGGGTGGATCGTCGCATCACGGACGACTGGCTGTACATCTACACTATTTGGTTTGATCGGCTCCAGAGAGAGTAGCCTGCGGTGTTTAGGATCATTAATACCAATGAGACTGTCGCCAAGTCCCAACCATATTTCTGATCTCTTTCCATTCTGCTCCACTTCGAGTCGTGATCCACCCACTCCCGGGATTAAGATAACCGGGATCGTTCTGTCTCCTATATAAAGACTGTACGAGTTAGCGGTGAATCCCGAGTGTTTGCTCGCCATGACCTTGACTTTGTAGGTTCCAGGATAGGCATTGAAGATGATATGTTCATCCGAATTCTTCGCTTTCTCGGATCTAGCGACGACTTTTCCAGCCTCGTCGAGCAGATATACGTCCATATCCATTTCAGTAGGGATATCCTTGAGGGAGACCTCCACAGTAGAGGAGAGCTTAACAGGTAAGCTGTAAAAATCTACATCCGTCTTTGAATGAAGATTTCCTACGATATTTCGGTTATACGCATTTAGTGCGTAAGCCTCTTCCATTGTGTCATTTGGCTCGTATCCATCCGCCTTGCCCCCTCCTTGATCCGCGGAAAAATCAGCTCGCAAGCGGTAGTAGTAATCTTTTGAAAACGAGCCCTGCTTTCCAACGACCTTGATGTAGTACCATTTGTCTTTTTCCACTGCCAGCCCCTCGATTAGCTCAGGCTCATTTCCACGCTGATCTGAACGGGCCAGCTCCCGCTCCCCCTCATCATACACATACAAATCGTAGTCTTCGTTTGCCCGAATATCTGTGAGAGATATATTCATCTGTCCATTTTTTGTTCCTTTGATTTTCCAAAAATCCACATCATCTTTGCTACTAATCTTTCCGTGGCTGTCCTTTCCATCAAATAGCCAGTCCGATTTGCTTCCCAAGGTATCATTCGGTTCTACCTCAAAGCGAGCTCCTCTATTGCGCAGTTCCGCTTCTCCTGGCTTATTCTCGCCTGAAAAATGTGCATAAAATTCCTCTGCCATCCGCGAAAGCTCTTCATCGGTGGCATCCTGCTCCTGTTTTTGTTCTGCCTCTTCTGGTGGAGCTTCGTTTTGGTCTCTGATCTCTCGTTCGACCAACTCTAGCGGCTCTTCCTGATCGGCAGCCATTTCGTCCCAAGGTGCCTTTTTGATTTGTATTTTTCCTACTGTTGGCTCTAGGTGTTCAGGCAACGATAGCTCCCAGCTACGTAACGGCTCTTTTGAATCATCTATAAACATCGTTATCTCGATAGGACTATGATCCCTAGGCATTACGGCGAGGGAAATCTGCGATTCCTCGTGAAACGAACGAGTTTTGCTGTCGCGGTCTTGGTTGAAAGACAACTCGACTTTACCCGGAGTACCCGATAATCGTGCCTGAAAACGCACCTCTCCCTCGTCAATCCATGCCCACGCCTCCTCTACAAATACCTCCCGTTCTTTTGCCCAGCCCTGTTCCACTGTATTTCCCAAGCATAAAGCGAATAGGAGAAGTACACATAGCAAGCGCCGCGTGATTAATCCCACAAAAATCCCCCTCATCCTTTTTCTAGCTTTACAGTAGAAAAAGACAGTGAGGGGGTGCAAATATTTTTACTGAGTCGTATGGTTGCGGATTCCTTGTCGTTCCCATGCATTTGCAATGATACGGAAGGGTAGTTGGTAGTCTTTTAGTTCGTGCCCTTGCCCGGAGGCTTTATTTTGATAGGGGAAGCCCTTGTTCACGTCAAAACGAAAGGAAACGGCGTAATAGACTGCGTAGCTCGCATCCTTTTGGAAGCCATGCTGTTTATCCCCCATCAACGGCGTATCTACTCCCACTTCACGAGCTCCTAGCTTGGAAGCGGAATAGGAGGGGCCTCTCCAGAGCTGAGGGGTCGCTTGTTGCAAGGCTAACAACGACTGTAACGGCGTTTGGCGCAAGCCAGTTTCTGAAATCCACGCCCGCGCAGATGTCACGACAGGAAACTGGTTGCTAACAGGATGACGGTGTCGATCCTGCAACTCCACTTGTGTTAAGATGCGCTCCCCCGCGTAGTAATCGTTTGGCTGACTGTTTGGATAGCGATCTCTGGCATGATACGCTGCCCATTCGTCTGTATGGCGAACCGAGCCTGTTGCATTAGGCTCAAATACTTCAAAGGAGCGCTCTCCCCCTTTTACCGTAATGGTATAGCGTCCTGCCATCGTTTTCGATATGTTCTGTGGTGCACACACCTCTTCATCTTTGGCGTTCCTGGCACAGCTCTCGTAGGACAGTTCAAAATCGACCTGATAATCCATCACGATGACAAAGCCGTTGATTTCGGCCTTGTACTTTTGCGATTGGAGCACTTGGCGCCAAGTCGTCTGCGTGGGGACAGTGGTTCCTGTGTACACGACCTCTGTACCTGTAGATGCACTGCTTACCTGCCATTGCATCGGCGCTCCGGGGCCTGTCAGCTTCAGATCAAGCTGTGGCGGCGTATAGACAGCCATACGCTTGGCATCCGAAATCCACCCCGGATTCGCAGTGACAGTTACGTTTTTGATAGTGTCCCCGCTGACTGAGCTCTCCAATTGTGCTTTATATTCCGATATCTTCTGATTGAGCTCCTGTTCTGTTTTTTGGAAGCCTTCGTTTATTTTCGTCTGATCAATGACCACGCGAATCGTAGCAGGCTCACGTTCCCACACGCCATCTACATGTAGCGGCAGTTTTTGTAGCTGTCGACCATCACTGTCATAAATCTCTAAACCAATTTCACCGCCATCAAAATCACCACCACCACCAGGCAGCTCCGGAACTTCTCCACCAACAAGCTTCACTGGCCAAGCCGCACGATTGTCCGTCCAGATTGTTTCATTTTCCGGCATGGACTTCGCAGGGTTGATATGGGCGATAAAGTCCTCGGATTTTTGGGGATACTTCGTCGGAACCTTGATCTTACGCACCTCACCCGGCTTGAATTCATTTACGTCCAAGCGAGTTTCCTTTTCTGAACTAGCCCAGCGAACAGCCAATTTCGTATCATGCGTTAATTTCCCGGCATTCTTCACGTTGAATGTAATCGTCGCATCGGTACCTGCGGCTTGAGGGCTCTTCGGATCAATTTGAAAGCTCGATTTCACAATGAGTAAATTCTCTCCATCCGGTTTTGGAACGCCTTTGCCGATTTGCACAAAAAAATGACCGTCGCAGCCATCACTCTGGGTTGAATAAAATTGCACCTTGTACAGTCCTTCTAAAAGAAGACCATTTTCATCCCTCGAGAAATACACCCAGTGGCTATTTGTGGAGGTGTTTGAGCGATCGAGTGCCTCTCCGTTTCGCTTTCTTTCCCAGGAGCCTGACGCAGGATCGAACCATCTCATCGAGAAGTGACTATCATCCGACAAAAACATCCGAAACCGATACTTGTCTGGAATCTCATCTGCTGCAATTTCAATAGTTTCACCACGTTGAATATCCTTGCTCCACTTTTGGTTGTTTCGATCAATTTCTACTGACGCTAGAATATCCCAGCATTTTTGGTCAGATTCAATGGTGAATCGCACCTCACCCGTACAGCTCGTCTCGGACTCGAACAGCAGTACGATTTCGTCGCCAACATCTACGCTCGCTGGTAACATGAGCCTGAATAGCTCGTCCGCCGCAAGCTTGTCGGTTAACGCTGTTTTTCCTTCAGGGGTCTGCCAATACCAAGTACCAGATACCTTTGAGGAAAACGATAGATTGGTATCGTATTGATCTCCAACCTGCGTAAAGTACTTGATGTATACAGGGTCTTTCAATGTAAAACCTGAGCTGACCGATCCATTCATGCTTTCCCCTTCAGGAGAAAATGGCAGAGGTGGTTCGCTATGCACCAAAAACGCTACATTTTTTTGATCAGCGATTGAGCAGGATGCATCTTTGACAACGATCGTTATTTCCCAATTGCATTCAGGCCTCTCCCCCCATTTTGTCCCACCAAAGTTTAGCTTCAGTTTGTACGTTTTTCCTCGCTCGAATGGAAAATAGTACGGGTTATGAACATCTCCAAACGGAAGCTTTAAACTGGAGGAGTCATAGTATCCCCATCTGCCATTGTCATTTTCCCTGACTGGCAAGGTATAGATTTTTCCGTTTGGAAGTGTTACATCCCACTTGAGCGATGCCTCCGAGCTATCTCCGTATTTGGTTGTGTATTTGGCTCGAAACGTAAGCGTATCGAACGGCATAATCTCAATGGTTTGACCGTTTCTGACTGAAGCAGCCGACAGCGTAACGATGGGGCATGAGTCTTCGCCGTCTGGCGACTCCACTCTCAAATATTTCTCCCAGCACTCTGTTCCATCATCACTGACATAGGCGACTTTTACCCGTCCAGAGCTCCCCATGCTTCCTGTCCCGACTTTCCTGTTGCCATTCGCTCCAGCCTTCATGTCATAACCATTCATCGTGAATTTACCCGGTTTATTGGCAAAGAGGGTGATATCGGCATTTTTTTCGACAGCGATATCTGAGCCGCCGCTTGCAACAGCATTGTGGTCTTTAATATCCTTGTCGCCCTCGACTTGAATGTTTAGCCTGGTTTTTGTCGATCCGATGGAGCATGCTGGTCCTGGGTCAGGCTTTTCTGGATCGGGTTTTTCCGGCGGGGTTACATCGCCTACCGTGAATTGTGCTGTGTATGGTGTGGAAACGCTTATGCTGCTTGATCCTTGGCGGCTTCTTTGATGCAGGTCAGTGATGGTTAGCGATACTTCATACACGCCTGGCTCGGTCGGCTTATACTCGCTATTTTTATGGGTCCACTTGTAGCCTGGGGGACTGCTTGTCTCATTTACCGTGTGAATAGCCGTGCTTGGATCGCTGAATTTTTGATTAGACAGAAGGCTTTTGTATCCACGTCCTGTTGTCTTGTTGATTACATTTAAAGACCATACAAAAATGCCGCGGTCATAGTAAGAAAAGTCCGTGGCATTTGCATGGATCTCAACTGTTTCGTTGAGGTTGTATTTGGTTTTGTTGGTGGTTATGCTGCCGCTAGGTTGTGGGGTGGTTCGGAAGTGGCCTACTGAGATGTATCCGCCTTTGCCGTTTGGGACGAGGTTGTCTCCTTTGGTGAAGCCTGCGCCGCCTGAGGCGGAGGCTAGTTCTGCGAGGTTGTAGGCTTGGTATAGTGGACTACTATGATTAGTTAGATTAGCAACTTCTTTACTGTACACATTAGCAGAACCACCGAGAATATAGTTGGGGTTTCCTCCAAAACGATTGATCCAATAAGAAGTCTCCTCGCCATCTACGAAGTACCATCCCTTATCTGCTTTTTCATCTACATCAGCAAATAATAATGCTGATCGTCCATCAATACTTCTATCAATCTCGATTTGCGCTATTGTAGCCCCTAGGGTTGCATGTATCGTCTCGATAGACATTAAATGAAATCCGTTTTTGGGCGAAAGTAGCTTGTAGGAATCAATACTCGCGACTTTGATTCCATGTAAATTCAGTGCAGCTTCAGTAATTTGTGGATGTATACCAATCAATCCTAACAAAAGGCAGAAAGAAAGCACAGAATACAGAACTGTTCTGTGCTTATACAAATTATTGTTCATATTAGTACCTCAGCTATCGATAGAATCTTTTTGTGCGATTTTCACGATCAAACTTTGGGAGTTTGGGATACCAATAGCCCCCTGCCATACCAGAGTCTTTTGAGTTGATTACTTCGAAGGAAAGGGACTTCACTGTATTGACAGGAACTGAGAACGATTCATTATTTATAAAACCATTTATTCCATCATCGTTAGTGATAAACATTGCTCTAATCAAAAAGTTTCCGTCTCCCTTAGGGACTTTTCCTGTAATCTTCCCATTTGCTACTTTCAAACTGTTATGAAATTCTTCTGCATATTTTCTACCTTGCTCAAGCTGCCATTTATCCTGCCACATAAATTGTAAAATTTCAGCAGCATCACTTCGACACACCGGCAAATCCTCGCGGAACTTTGGTTGTCCACTATGTGCTGGCTTCATCCATCCCCAAGTAACCAACGCACCAGTATTAGTTAGATTTGGGCTTTTTTCACCTCGATATGGCTTCCACGTATTAAAAACAAGCAATGCTGTTTCTTCTTTCGTCAGTAAACGGTTTGGATCAATTTTCACAGTATCTAAAATCCCCGCCTTCTGCGCCTTCTCATAGCTCACCTTCGCCCAGTGCCCTTCTGGGAGCTGCGGAACGGATTCTACCTCCTTCAATCCCCGAATGGCTACTAAACTCGCGATAAACTGCCCCTGCGTGATTTGATTATTCGGATAAAAGTTCCCCTTGCTATCCAGCCATAAGTATTTCTTCTGTACGCCGAAATCAATGGCTGCCTTTGCTGTATGTGAAGTGTAATCTTTCGCTGGCACGGCAGCTTGTACGGTCGGACTGTCAGCAACTCCAGTAATCCCTGCCATTGCAAGGATAGATGCTAGTAGGTACGACATCATTGCACGTTTGTTCATGGAACGCCCCCCTCTTTACCGGATATTTTACCTGTATTATCCATTTTTAGAAAGAGTCTGATTAAGGTTCCTTTGCAAAAAGCTTCGCAACGTATGCTCGGGTACCGCTCCTTCCAGTTTGTCGACCACCTTATCTTGTTCGACGACAAAAACAGTGGGGGTTGCCTCTGCACCGAGGCGCGATGCTTCATCCAGCTCTTTCTGCTTATGGATATCCAGTCGTTGGATCATTTCCGATGGATACTCCTTCACAACTCTCTCGAATGTCGGGCCGAACTCCGTACAATATCCGCAGCTATCACTATAGACGTACACTACTCTTACATCCTGTGCACTGGCTGTACCCCACGCACTTATCCCGACGGCAAGCATAACAATACCGAGCGCGGTCCACAGCCACCATTGCTTGCTTCTACTCACGTCCATCTCCCTTTCACTAATCAAAATGTTTCTATACCTATGCACTTGTCAAAGAACGATGCCCGTATTATGCAGCTCCGAACTGAGACAAAAAAAGCCAGCCCCATTGGACTGGCTGACATGTATAAAAAAAAGACGTACCACAACTCTTGCAAGTTCGTACGCCGTGCTTGTCCTCGTATGGTGTTCCCTATTACATAAGTGCAGTGCCGCCGTCTTCCTTCATCAGCGCACGCAGTTCTTCAATAAACGTCTGCCCTTTTTGAATCTCTTCCTCCGTGTAGCGCTGCTTGCTCTTAAACGTAAAGATTTTGCCCTTCATTTCCTCATAAGGCAGGTGGCTGAAATACAGAATCGTAGAAACCAGCTCGAGAAAACGGGAATTTTCCTCGTTCATACGCAAAATTGCACGTTCTCCACTACCGAAGTCAACCTCATGAAACTTGAGAAAATCATGACCGGTTTCGTTCAAAGAGTAACGATACATATGAATGGCACCTTTACTCTCCATTTGCTCATCCAGAAGCCCCATGTTGCACAGCTCATCTACTCTGAGCGTCAGTTCTTCTGAATATGGGCCGTACATGTGAAACTCGTAGCGCTCATCGAAATCCATCTCCAGATGTTTTCCTATGTACACCATCTTTTGCAATTTTTTTCGCCCGCTCACTTCGCCGACAATCTCAATCAGGCGTATGATCTTGGCGTGACGATTAAGCATCCTCCATCACTCCCAGACGTTCTCGAATCTTACGGGAGAGATCCCCCGGCAAAGCCATGACTTTATCCAATGGAAAGTACAGCTTGTAATCAAATCGCCGCTTTCCGCTAATGGCCTGTACAATTTCTGACTTCTGTGACAGCTCGACCAATTCGCCTGAAGGCATTTGGAGCATAATCGGAATGCGCTCCTCTTCTTCTCCGGCACGGTAAAAATCATACGGAAGATCGGAGGTCGTGTCTACCTCCAAATAATACATCGGATCAATTCCGGCAGATTGAAATAGTTCTTTCAACTCAGACAGCAAGCGAAAATCCCTCGGATTATATTCGACGTATTTAAAGAGATTCCTGTCCAAAAAACGGGCGCACAAATCTTTCAACACAGGGTCTTGCTCTCTGCGCCAGAGCTGCATATAGAAAAGAATAATGGACTCATCAAGCGCCAAATAGTCAGCGAGCTCTACCTTTTCCTGCAAGAAAGGCAGCAGCATAACAGGCTCCTGCATGAACGGATAGCCTTGGGAGAACAAGAGCTTCGCCCGTTGAAAAATTTTGCACAAGATGACTTCGGCACTTCGCGTCACGGGATGGAAATAGACCTGCCAGTACATTTGATAGCGAGACATGATGTAGTCTTCGACAGCATGCATCCCGCTGAATTTAAAGACAATGCCATCCTCCTGCGGCCGCATGACACGCAAGATTCGCTCAATCTCGAAATTGCCGTAATTGACGCCCGTATAGTAGGCATCACGCAGCAAGTAATCCATCCGATCGGCATCGAGCTGGCTGGAGATGAGACTTACGATCAGTTTATTGTCATATGTCTTATTAATCACTTCTGCCAATTTCTTCGGGAAGCTATCATCAAACCGACGAAGAATTCGGTTGATTTGCGTATCTCCAAGCAAAATGGCGCGCGTCCAATCCTCGTGGTGATACTTGAACACCTTTTCAAACGAATGGGAAAACGGACCGTGGCCCACATCGTGGAGCAAAGCCGCACATAGACACAGCAGCTTTTCCTCGTACGTCAACTGAATACGGCCTTCGAACGTCTCCAAAATTCTGCGCATCAGTTCATACACGCCAAGCGAGTGGTTAAAGCGGCTATGCTCTCCACCGTGAAACGTAAAAAAGCTGGTGCCCAGTTGCCTGACTCTGCGCAAACGTTGGAATTCTGCCGAGTTGATCAAATCCCAAATGAATTGGTCCCGCACGTGGACGTAGCGGTGAACAGGGTCTTTGAATACCTTTTCTTCATGAAGAAGCTGGGGCTGTTGCATCCTGGACACTCCCTTCCTGTACTGCTTTCTATCTATTACTGACAGTAAATGTTGACACTATCATATCATACGTCCGATACCATTTCTCGCTGAATCAAACTCTTACAAAAATCTGAAGAATGCCATTTCCATCTAGACCAGGGAAAAGACATGTAGGAATATATAGAAAAAAATGGTTCGGATGAGAGGTTTTCGCAGATGTGGACAAATACATTTCGATACATAGCCAAAAACCCACTTTTACTCGCTTTATTGATGATTCTGCTCTTTCTGCCCCTGTTCGCCTCCTGGGGACAATTTCTCTCCTCAGGCTTTTTGCGGGAAACGGTTTCCGTATCTCTACTATTTTGGCCGAAGACTGATTGGAAGGTCGCTGTCCCGCTTCCTGGCTGGCTCATTTTTGGTGTTATTTCGTTGATTTACACACTCGGCATTTTATGGCTTGTACGAAAGAAAAAATTGGGACAAGCATTTCTGTTCATCCTTGTCGGTCTCTTATTAGCAAAAGCGGCTGGAGCTGCCTTTCAGGCGATTAGCGGATGGTCTACCACGCAGCCAATCGGTGCACAGTCACTCGCTGGCAAAGCAAATCTGCTTGTGTTTGCCACCTGGCATAATCCTTTGTGGGAGGAGCTCGTCTTTCGTGGCATCCCGTTTCTCTTGCTAACACTCATCTATCGAGGGAACACAGACCTACCCTCTGGTGCAAGATGGATGTATCTACTCATTCCTTCCATGATTTTCGCCTACTATCACGTACCTGGGCATGGTCCAGGAGCTCTTTTTGAATCGTTTCTCATTGGTGTTTTGTGGGCATGGGCAGCACTTCGCTGGGGATTGCTCTCTCCGATTATCCTGCACATTTATGCAGACGCGATGATTATCCCTTCTCTCCCCAAAATGAAAAACATGCCTCTGGAGGAGATTCCTTGGCTGGTCAACCACAGCATGCTACTACAGTCGATCTGGGCTTTATGTGTACTCCTTTTTCTCATACTGGTTCTTGCTCTTTTGATAATCGGCTGGCGAAAAGCAAGAAAAACTTACTAAAACAACAGCGACAAACTCCCGAACGAAATGAATCGGAGAGTTTGCCGCTGTTATTTGCATTATAATGTCTCTGCCTCAGGCCCATACAAATCCGGGCGCTTCGCGGCTTTTTTCGCCAGCTTTTTGATCTTGTGCTGCGTCAGAACCGTATAGAAGGACGGTACGACGATCAAGGTCAAAAGTGTCGAGAACGCCAAGCCGGAAATAATGGTGACCGCAAGCGGTTTGAACAAAACGTCACCCGAAATAGCTAGCGGCATCATACCCGCAATCGCTGTAAGCGAGGTCAAAAGAATAGGCCGCAGTCGTGCCTCACACGCAGAAATAACCGCCTGCTTCAGCTCCATGCCTGTATGACGTGCCTCCTCGATGAACTCGATCAAAACAATCCCGTTACGCACCACGATGCCCGCCAACGCAATAATCCCCATCATGGTCATAAAGCCAAGCGGCGTCTGGGTCACGAATAAGCCAATCAAGCTCCCCGATACAGCGAGGTAAATCGTACTGGTAACCAGTACAGGGATAGTCAAGGAATAAAATTGCATCGCAATCAAAATCACGATCAGGAAAACCACAAGAATCGAGAGTTTGCCCATGTCGATAAAAATATCAGTCTGCTCGGAAGTCTCGCCGCCAATCTCATAGCGGTATCCTTCAGGCAAGGACATGCTATCGAGCATCGGCTTGATCTCTGCCATTACTTCTGTCGCCGTTCTACCTTTCAGGTCACTGGTCACTGTCACGCTCCGCGACAAATCGCGATGCGGGATCGTCTGTGTACTGAAAGTCGGTTTTACTTCCGCGAGCTGTGACAACGGAATCAGCTCTCCACGCGCATTGGCGATGCTGAGTCGTTGGAACAGCAAGGCAGGGTCTTCCTCGCCTTTTTGCAAGAACAGCTTCATATCTATCAGATCTGAGCCCGTATCAAACTCACTGACGGTAATGCCTTCGCTTACTAGGCGCAATGTCGTGGACAAGTCCGTGTAGTTGACGAGCTTTTGCTCCATCAGCTCTTTATTGACGACAAATTCCAAGGTGTAGCGTTCTACCCCGAAATCGTCTTGCACATTGTACGTTCCCTCTAATCCGGCAACCTTTTCTTTTGCTTGGGCAGAAAGAGAGCGCAGCGTTTCAATATCTTCTCCATAAAAACGAATCACGACTGGTTTTCCAACCGGAGGACCTGCCTCCAGCTGCTTTGTCAAAATACTCGCTTCCGGATACAGCTTTTTGAATTCCTCCGTCCACGGCTCCAGCATGTTCTCGAGATGGGTCTCTTTTTCATTATAACGAACCACTAGCTGTCCGACGGTAATGCCACTTCCGGCAGCTGTATCTCCGCCGAACATTTTCGGTGCGCTGCCTCCCGCGTACGCAGATACTGTCTCGATGCCAGGCTGCTTCAACACCCAGTCTGCCGTCCCACGCACCACTCGGTCTGTTTCCTCCAGACTGTTGCCGACGGGGAGACGGATATCGATGAGAAACTGCGGGCGATCATCGTTCGGGAACAATTCCACCGGAGTGAGCGGTATCAATCCATATGCTGCCGTCCCAATCAATACGCCAATCATTCCTGCCAAAAGCGGTCGCTTCAAAATTTTCGGCATGAGCTTGCTCGCATACCACTTGGTCAGCTGCAACAATTGTTCCCCTAACAGTCCAGCAGGCTTACGATACGCTTCTACGCCAGCCTTTCTACGTTGCTCATACCATTGGCGAAAGATCGGGATGATCGTCAGCGACATGATCATTGACGCCAGCATCGTCATCGAAATAATAACGGGAACCGGACGAATGAACTGCCCGACGTTGCCGCTCAAAAACATCAAGGGTGCAAACGACGCAATCGTAGCCAGCGTAGCGGTCGTAATCGATATCGATACTTCCTTGGCGCCATTAACCGCCGCTGCCATCGGTTTTTCGCCCAGGACAGAAAGTCGCCGCTCGATATTGTCATTGACCACCACGGCGTCATCCACCAAGATCCCGAGCACAATGATCAAGGAAACGATCGAGATCATGTTGAGTGAAATCCCCATAGATGGCAGGAACATAAGCCCCACAGCCAAGGAAATCGGAATCGCCATCGCGACTACCAATGATGTGATCAGGTTCAATCCGAGCGCGCACACCACCAAAACTGCAACGATGGCAATCATCATTTCCCGGGTCAGGTCACTAAAAAGCTCATCTACGCGTTCATTCTGACTGTAAATGGAGTGTCTCTCAGCTCCTGCCGGAAGTGTTTTATCCAGAGTCACCATCATCTCGTCTACGCGCTTCTGCAAGGACGGCACATCACTTCCCGTCTCTGCATTGACGCTGATCGTGATTGAAGGCTTCCCATTGAAATACGAAGTCATTTTTACCGTCTCCGTCGTCATTTTGACCGATCCGATGTCCTTCAGATAGATCGGGAAGCCCTCTTTTGAACGAGAGATAATGACTTTGTTCAGCTCTTCGACATCTGTATTTTCCGCCAGTTTGAGCTGGTAGGTCCGTTTTTCTGTGGTCAGGTCGCCAAGCGGAATTTTTTCATTTTCCTTTTTGACAGCCATCATCACCTGACTCCACGTGATCCCGTACTGGCTCAGCTTTTGCGTATCCACCTCGATGTGGACTTCCTGCTCTGGTAGACCTTCCACCAGTACATCCGCCACGTTTGGAATGGTGCGCAGCTGTTCTTTCCACGATTTCAGCATGGTACGCATGCTGTACAGTTCCTCACGCGTGTTAGCAGTGACCGCAAAAGATTGGACAAACGTACGATTCAAATCATCATTGATGATCGGTTGTTTCGCATCTGCTGGCAAATCAGCCTCTGCGTCCTTTACTTTCTTCCGCAATTCATCCCATTTTTGCTTCGGGTCTACGTCACTCTTTGCTTCCACCATGATAAAAGAAACGCCGAGGGAAGATGAGGATGATATATAGTTAAGTCCCTGTAATTCATTGATCTTTTCTTCCAGCTTTTTCGTAACAGCCTGCTCGACCTTTTCCGGCGAAGCTCCCGGGTAAACCGTCGTGACCGTCGCCATGTTAATGATAATATCCGGCATTTCTTGCTTAGGCAGTTGAAAAAAGCTGAGGGAGCCTACAAGTACAATCATGCTGAAAAACAGGAGCGTGATTTTGCGCTTTTGTACGATGTACTTGATCACGGTTGTGTACCTCCTGCCGCCTCAATTGGGTCACCGTCAAACAAACGGTCCACCCCTTTGACGATCAGTTGGTCTCCTTCTTTTAATCCGTTCTTGATCTCGAGCTTGTCACTTACAATCTGCCCGATGACTACGCTTGTTTTGACAGCCTTGCCGCCTGCATTGACGAAGACATGCGCGTCATCTTTTCCTCTGCTGATGACGGCTTCTACTGGTACGTAGACACCTTCCTGCCCCGTTACCGTTTTGGTCGCTTTCACCACCTGGCCAGCAAACCAGTCACGAGCTTGGTTGGCGATTTGGACCTCTACGCCAATCGTTCCCGTATTTTGGTTCGTGGCAGGAAATATTTTTGTCACTTTGCCATCCCGTTTTTGTCCATACAGGTCTAAGGAGATCGTCTCCCCTACTTTCCATGCAGAAATCTCACGGTCAGGAACGGGCAATACAACTTTTAATGTGTCAATGTTGCCGACTTGATAAACGGGGGTACCTGAACCGACCAAATTGCCCGCAGACGAGAGCTTGGCGATGATCGTCCCGTTAATCGGCGAACGCAGCTGCGTTTTGGCAAGGGTATTGGCCGCCACTTCTTTGGCGATAATCGTCTGATTGTATACAGCCTGCGTCAACTGTTTGTCTTCCGCACGAGCCCCTTGAGTAACCAGTGAATAAGACTGCTGTGCGTTTTGCAAATCCTTTTGCGCAATCGTCAGTCCATTTTGTGCACTTTCGTACTCGCTTTTGGAAATAGCATTTTGCTGGTAGAGATTTTCAATCCGTTTGAAATCATCCTGCATTTTTTGTAGCCCTACTGTTGCCTTCTCCACAAGCAAACGCGCCTGCGTCACTTCTTGCTCTCTCGCGCCATTGTTTACCTTGCTAAGATTTGCCGCACTCTGCTGCACGGCAGCGCTGGAAGAAGCAACCTGGAGCGAGTAATCTGTGGCGTTCACACGGGCGAGCACATCTCCCGCTTTGACCGTGTCTCCTTCTTTTCGGTCCATCTCCACAATACGACCGCCTACTTCAAAAGAGACGAGTGCTTCCTCCAAAGGAGCCAGCGTACCAGACAACTCCGTGACGGTAACAGCCTGCTCCTTCTTTACTTGTGCAACGACAACATGCTTCACTTCCTTCTGGGGAGCCGAAGCAGGTTGTTGCTCACTGCAAGCCGTCGTTGCCAGAAGCCCAATCATCAATACATAAACAAGCCATCTTCTCTTCATGACTTCCTCCGCCCTTATGTAGCTATGCTGTTTATTTGGGGCCTCTGATGCCTTGGAGCAAGATTTCAGAAGCATTTTCAAAAAGCTCTTCTTCTACCATTTCGAGATCGAGATTAACCCGATACTTCGCCATGAAGGCGTAGAAGAAAGTGGAGACGAACATAAGAGCTGCCGTGAACGGATCTGCCTTTGGCAAATGCCCTTGCTCCTGAAACGCTAGAAGCTTGTTGGACAATACCTCGACTGCGGTCATCGGCAGACTGCTGAACATCTGCACGACTTCCGGGTGGTTATCCGCTTCAATCATGCAGATCATGAAAATTTCTTTGCGCTCGACCAATAAGCCGTAATACGTACGTGCGTAGCTAACCAGCATTTGCTTGAGATCAGAAAACTCGCCTTGCAACCCTTGCTCCAGCTGCTCTCGGACATCCATGATTTCTTTCAGGAGCTCTGTCAAGATGCCTACCTTGTTCTTGAAGTGACGAAATACCGTCACCTCATTCACTCCTGCAAGCTCAGAAATCTTGCGTGTAGTCGCTCCCTTGTATCCCTTTTGTGCCATTAGCTGACGTGCGGCCGATAAAATTCGCTCACGGGTTTCCTGTTCCTCTTCGCCTCTCCCCCCCAGCTTCTGTTCTATATCTGGGTGATCCATAAAGCACCTCCGTACCAAGCAAGCAATTACTTGCATTTTCATTTTTTTCCAAACCCATTATAAATAGAGACTGCATGCATGTAAATACTTGCATGCAGTTTCTATTGTTAATTTTTTCTTGTCAGCCTTACCGTTGTGTCATTGTCTTAATCTGTGAGTTCGGGTCTTGCTTGCATTCTGTGCTGTATTCGACCAGGTCGATTTCGCAGTCTGGCCCAATCTCGACCTTGTTGCCGCGAACGACCTTGGCCTTTGTGTTTTCCAGGTAGATTTCGTCACCTTCGATCGTCTCTACGGACAAGGTATTGTTGAGAAAATGCTTCAACAACTTGCCCAAGGTGCTATTCCCTGTTCTTCGCACCTCGATGTGCTCTCCGCCCATTTCTTTTGCCTCACAGTTGCCATGCAGAAGCACCTCGATTCGCCCCGCATTCAGCAGCCCTCCGATACTAAACGCACCGTTTGCCCGGAACACTTCGGCTTCGCAATCCCCTGCGGTTTTCAATGATCCGTGAACCTTTACGTCCTCGCCTGCCATATTGCCCTGTACTTTGACATTGCCACCTACTTTTAGACTCGTAAAATTCAAATCGTCCGCAACATCAAGCTGACCGTATACAGACATCGTATCCATTTTCACTTTGCCTTTAATCGACGCGTTGCCCTCTACTCTTGCCGAAGAGCCGATGAGATTTCCCGTGATACTGACATGTCCCGCACAATGAAGCGACTCGCACTCTACGTCGCCATTGATCTTACCGTAACCTTGCACATCTACTTTGTTGTATACACCACCCGAAGCATTCACTGCCCCATGAAAGATCAAATCTAGCTTGTTCTTATTGTCGTTCTGCATGGTATGGCCTCCCCCTACAAAAATTTTACTTTTAATTCCTCGATGCAATTGGCTAAAATGAGCCGCGTCACTACCTTTACACCGCTATCAAAATACATTTCGGTAGAGCCAGACACCAACACGAACGTGGAAATCCCCATCTTGCGCATAAAGATCAGCTCACAAGGCTTCCTTTCGAATTTGGGATAGTGCCCAACCAGTACCTGCAGCAATCCGCCGCCTTCATCCACACTTAAGTCTCCTGCGGCCAAAAGCTTTTCTAACACATAGGCGTATAATGCCTGCTGGAAGGTAAAGGTCCGTAAGCTCCCGAGAAAAACGTGAAACACTTCTAAAGAAGTAGTCGAAACAATGTTTCGTGCCAATAATTCATCTGCGGTCAACGACGTTCCACTCATGCTTGGTGAAAACATGTCCGCCATTTCATCCAGCGACAGGTCGTCTTTCATGTTCAGGATCTTGTCGATTCGAGCCAAAATCTGTTCCCGCGGGAAAAAGGTTTCTTGCCCTGTAAAAGTTGCTCGGCGAATGAACCACTCCTCTGGAATCAAGTTCTTTCGTTTCCAACGGTACAATTGTCCGTAGGAAATGCCAGTAAGCTCCAGCAGGTCCTTCTTCGAGATTACATTCGTGTCCAAGTGAAGCACCTCCAAAAACAATGTAACATAACACTGTTACGTTATTCAACTGCAGATTGTTTGACACTTGGAGGACTTTTCACATAAAAAAGGACTTCTGTCATAGAAGCCCTTCTGTCCGTTCTTATTTAAACTCTGCTTGCATCAAGCGTTTCATATCTGATGGTATCGGTGCCTCGACCACAATCTCTTTTTCGAGAAGCGGATGTAAAAAGGACAATTTCGAAGCATGCAGAGCCTGTCGGCGTAACAAGCCTCTCGCTCCTCCGTACATCGTATCGCCAGCAAGTGGGTGTCCAATGTGGGCAAAGTGAACGCGAATTTGATGGGTACGCCCCGTTTCCAGCCAAACACGAGCGAGCGTCATTCCCTCGGAGGTCTGTTGTACCTCGTAATGCGTGATGGCAGGATCTCCACTCTCCACGACACGGCGCTTCGTCGGATGACGCGGATCTCGGCCGATTGGCGCATCAATCGTTCCAGCTCCCTCTGACAGAACGCCACTGGCAACCGCAAGATACTCGCGATGAATGCCCCCTTCGCGCAGCAGCTTGTCAGCCAATTGATGACCATAGCTGCTTTTGGCTACGAGGATAGCTCCTGATGTCTCTTTATCTAGCCGATGCACAGGATGTACGCTCGTCTGCTCACCACGTGCCGCCAGTACGGCAGCGAGTGCATGTACCAATGTGTCGGTCTCCTGTTTAATTGGATGCACCATCATGCCTGCCGGTTTGTTTGCAATCAGGAGATGATCGTCTTCGTACAGAATGTCAATGGACGGCATTGGTGTGATCGGTCCCTCGGGCTTCGTATCATGCTGGGGCTGCCTAGGCGCTTGCTCTTGTCTCTCGATGACACGAACAGCAATTGTATCTCCTGCTTTTACTTGTCTTTGCAGGAAAGGCTGCTTGCGATTGAGCAATATCCCCTTGCTTCTCGTCAGCCGCTGCATCATACGACCGGACACGTTGAGCTTTTGCCGGACGATTTGTTCCACGTTCATTCCCGTGTCTTGTTCACTGACGATATATTCGATCCAGTCTTTGCGGCTCACGTCTAATCCCTCTGTTCCATGCTTTTTTCTTATTGTAGCAAAAGGATGCTTGAGATGCTCGTTTGTAGTCGTCCAACGTTTGTCGTTGGGGAAGCCCTGCCACATGTCTTCCAGTCGCCTGTATCCTCTCTTCGTTCGGGCGGTCTCCTTCCAGACATGTGACAGTGCTTGCGTACAGCTTGTGATTACTTCGTGCTTTTAGAACGTTTTGGTTGTTATTCGACGAGGTTTACATGATAAATAACAGAACTTTCGAGAAGTAGGCAAAAGCCCCGTAGGAAGAAGCGCATTTCCAGTCCAAGCGCCTCTGGAGCCCAACTCAGCGTAGGAATAAATGGCGGGGGTTTTCAGCTTCACTTATGAAACCCTTCCTCGAAACTTCTACGTTTGAAGCGCTCCCGCCATTTATTCCGGAGCGGACAGTCAATCCCTCCTTGCGGGGCGTAGGCCGAAGCGTAGACTGGAAATGCGCTTCTTCCCTCACCGACAGCTACGTTATAAAACAAAAAAGCCACCACGCTAAGCATGATGACCCTGACATTTCGCTTTACCCTTTTAAGTTTTCCGGATTGAGTCCTTGCAGCTCTGGCAAAACGAACAGACCGTCTTTGCGAATAAGCACATCATCAAACCAGATTTCTCCGCCGCCGTACTCAGGACGCTGGATATTTACCATATCCCAGTGGATTTGGCTGCGGTTGCCGTTATCTGCATTGTCGTATGCACGACCCGGTGTGAAGTGGAAACTGCCGGCAATTTTTTCATCAAACAAGATATCATTCATGGGATGCAGGATGTACGGATGTACGCCAATCGCGAATTCACCAATGAAGCGCGCTCCTTCGTCTGTATCGAAAATTTCGTTGAGTCTCTTGGTATTGTTAGAAGTTGCTTCGACGATTTTTCCGTCTACAAACTTCAGGCAGACATTTTCGAATTTCGTGCCCATGTAGCTTGTTGCTGTGTTGTACGTAATGGTTCCATTCACAGAGTCACGCACAGGAGCTGTAAAAATCTCACCGTCTGGAATATTGCGCAGCCCGGAGCAGATGACACTCGGAATGTCCTTGATCGAGAATTGAAGATCCGTCCCTGGTCCCACGAGACGCACTTTGTCTGTACGATCCATCAATTGCTGCAAAGGCAAAAAGGCTTCGTGCATCTTTTTATAGTCAACAGAGCATACGTCAAAATAGAAATCCTCAAAAGCAACGGTAGACATGTTGGCATTTTGCGCCAAACCCGTGGTCGGGTAGTTGAGCAGTGTCCAGCGCACATTGTTGGTTAGGTAGTCATGTAATTCTTGCATCACACTCTGATGCGCACGACGACGCTCTACCGGAACATCAGCCATCTCACTGTCGTTGGACGGACCATTGATGACGATATATGTATCCAAATCTTTGTACATTGGCTCTTCCCATTTCGCCAAATGAGTCGCACGCTCTGCACTTGCACCGAGCATCAGCTCACGTTGGATAGACGGGTCAATGATCCGTACGAACGGATAGGCTCCCATGTCGTATGCCTGCTTAACCAATTCTTTCGCCAAGGCGTGACCCTCGCCACGAACTTCAATCAACAAGCTTTCTTTTTCCTTCAGGCGTACAGAATGGCTCAGCAAATTTGTAGCCAGCTTGACGATGCGTGTATCCAGCATGCGATATCCCCCACATTCCTAACATGATTTGATTATTGTTAAAAAATATTTTACCGAATGGAAGCACCTTTTTCAATTATCGATGTTCTTGGTACTATTCGAAAAAGACTAAAAAATTATCTTGCATAAATTCGACTCTTTCGAGTATTCTAATCAACAAGAGTTTACCTTTGTAAAAAATTTGAAAGACGGGAGTGCTGAGTTCATGGTGTGTTCTGTAGTTATCTTCGCTTAGGTGGGGCCTCTCTTAAGGGGCACTGCCTCTTACAACCCTATCAAGAGCTAGAAGCTGCAGGATGCCTGAACCGCTTCCGTCTTTTTCCCGATATGAATTGCGGGCCATGTTCTCGGGTGAACAGCCGGTTTACTGTACCTAAAACCATAGGTAGGTAACCATCTCTCATTTGTCCCCCGTTGGAACTGGTTATTTCCCGCCACCCTTGTATCGTTTGATAAAGCGCAAGCGGAAGAGCATTGTCTCTACCCCGTTTGCGCTTTTTTACGTGGAATTTTTCCAAGAAGAGAATCGAAGTCAAAGCACCTACAGAAATAGAATGGAGGAATTCGTGTCATGATTTGGCGTTCGTGGGATCTTAATTTGAAGGTACGTCTTTTTGGCGAATTGATTACGCACACCTTCTTTTGGATGTACTTTCCGTTTATGGCGATTTATTTTAGCGATACGTTTGGGAAGGATGTAGCGGGACTTCTCTTGATGGTGCCGCCGCTGCTCGGGATGCTGTCCAACCTGTTTGGCGGATATTTGGCTGACCGCGTAGGGCGCAGGTTCACCATGCTGCTCTCGCTCTGTACATCGACGGTGATGTTCGCATTGTTTGCGTTCTCTCCGTCTCCTTGGATCGACTATATTGCCTTCATCGGAATCGGGATCGCTGGTGCTCTCTACTGGCCAGCCAGCTCCGCCATGGTGGCTGATTTGACGACAGAAGAAGATCGAAGAATTGTCTTTGCCACCTTTTACACAGCGATGAATATCGGGGTGGTCGCAGGTCCCGTATTGGGTTCGGTCTTTTTTGTCCATTATCGCCCGCAGCTGTTGATGTTCTGTACCCTTGTTGAACTGCTTTTTGCGATCACTGTCTTTTTCCTGATCAAAGAAACGCTGCCTGAACACGTCCGTCAGGAGAAGGCAAAGGAGCGTTTTTCTCTGATTCAGCAATTCCAGAGTTACGCGGTTATTTTCCGCGATAAAGCATTTGCCTTGTACATTGGCGCAGGGATTTTGATCGCCATTGGATTCATGCAGTTGGATATTTACATGGCTTTGTATGTCAAAGAGCATGTCATGCAGCAACCATTATTTTCGTGGGGTGATTGGACTTATTCAATCGGCGGAACCAGCGCATTCGGCTGGCTCATGGCTTTAAATGGTTTTTTGGTGGTTCTGTTTACACTGCCGGTCACACGCTGGTTTGAAAACTGGAGTGATCGCAACAGCCTCGTCATCTCCTCCATCTTGTTCGGTCTCGGCCTGTTCTTGATGGCCTTTACGACGAATATCTGGCTCCTGTTCGGCTGTATGGCGATTTTGACATTTGGCGAGCTGATTCGCACACCAGTCGCCCAGAGCTTTATCAGTAAATACTCGCCCGAGGATGCACGCGGTCAGTACATGGGAGCCTCATCGCTCCAGTTCTCGATCGGTCGCTTCATCGCTCCCCTGACGATCGGTCTATCACAATGGCTCGCTCCTATTGGTGTATTCGGTGTCATCCTGGGCTTCACCTTAGTCAGTGCCTATCTGTATATCATTTTGTTCCGCATGATTGGAACCAAAGAAGTTAGCAAGGGTAGCTAGAGAAAGAGCATGTCTGTTCTACCAAACGCCTCCTCTCATATAAATGGTTATAGATAGCTTGACCAGGAGGGGATCTACGGAAAACGATTGGGCAAAAGTCTGTCCATCCGCTGTAGATAGAAAAAAGAGTCTGTCTCCCCACAAAGCGGGACACAGACTCTTTTCCATTCACTACGGCATTTCGCTACCCTCAAAAAATTCCGTTCTGTCAAAACGACCGCGCATCCATTTGTACGTATCATCATAGACCGCGCGCTTGACAGGGTCCGTGCTCTTGACAGAATCTAACAATGTCTTGGAGCCGAAGTAGTAAGCGTGTACGTTGTTTTTATCCATCCCCAGCTTGTGGGTGGCCACTAGCTGATTATAGTAGGTCTGATAGAACTTCGGATCATTGTATATCTTCCTGTCGCCTTCGATCTCGATGTCCATGTCGTACTTGTTGACGACGTCCAGTACCCCTTGAATACGGTCAATTCCTACCGGCTTGTCGCTGTAATAGCTCGGCTGCAGGAATGCCTTATCGAAATAAAGAGATTTCCACTCGGACACTCCCGGTGATCCGAAATACGGAATCCAGTAGTAGCGCAACGCCTCGTCATGCACCATGCTACCCATGTCACGAATCAGCTGGCGCTCTTTCGGTGCGCTATCCTCCACCAGCTCATGGAACCAATAGATTCCTTCCAGCTTCAGATAAGCGTATCCTTCCCTGTTCCAGCGCTTCATGAGCTCCTGGAAGTACCATTCCAACGCAGCTTTGCGATTCAAATACGCTTGCTCTTCCCCAATTCCCGCAGGGTTGAAGGAGAGGGATGGTTTCTTTTCATCCAGTTGGCCAAAATTGGTCTGACTGGCATTCGGATACGGCAGTGCCAGCACGACGTTTTCCTGCGTCGGTGTCGTATACAGCGTTCCACGCAGGCGGTTGTACTCCCGCATAGCCTGGTTGAGAGCGTCGAGCTGCTTGTTTGAACCGAACAAATCATTCATATACTTTGTCCAGCTTTCTTTCGTAGCCGGAATGGTCTGATACGGCAGGAACAGAATCGTGTCAAACATCTGGTCGCGCATATAACCATCTACAGTGCGGTAGCCAACCATCGGGAGGAAATCCTCTTTGGTCCATGTCCCGATTTCGCCATGCTCTCCGGAATAAGCGAGCAGCATATTTTCCACACGACGCCCTGCTTGCTTGGCTTCTTCCAGCTTCGCCGGGTTTGGTGGCGGCAGCAAGACAGCGCCATTGTTCCACTCGCTATCCGTTTTTGCCCATACCTCCAGCTGGCGAGCGAACGTAAATACTTTCACCGGGAAGGATACTCGTACATAGCGGGTGTTGACGTCAGGCAAGGTCACGCTTAACGTGCGTGTAACCAGCTTGTCTTCTTTGACGGAAACATCGTGAACGGCTCTTCCCGCATACGACCACACTTTCCCGTCACGAGATACCTCGACTTCCATGTATTCTGGCATCGTGATACCCGAAGACTTCTGCTGCTTAAACGTTAGCGCAACTCTCTCCAATGGCTTCGCCTGGTCGAGCTCAACGGTCACCTTACGCCCAAACTGACGGTGGTATCCCGTCCAATCTTCTGTAGGCGTTACAAGTCCACCTACAGGACCCGGATACTTCTTCTCCAGCTCTTGGAAATACGAGTCTGGGGTTCCCAAAGTAGCAACCGATGTATAACTGCCTGGCGCGATATTGACCAGTTCGTCCTTCTTTGTTGGTTCATTTGCCTCTTCTTTTGGATCAGCAGGCTTCGTTGCTTCCGTTTTTGTTGCTCCTGTGTCTGCGTCTGGTTTTTCTCCCTCTACTACAATCTTGCTTTCATCGACTTTCGCTGCCGAGTCTTTGGAGGAAGTCTCCGGTGCAGTCTTTGGCGTGTCCTCTGCCTTTTCGACAGCTGGCTTACCAGCGTCCTTGATCTCAACCGGAATTGTCGTCGTTTTATAGCCGACTGTCACCGTGAGATTTCCTTTTCCTGCAGTGGAGCGAGCAACAAAGGTTCCGTCAGCTAAAATGGTTCCCAGCTCAGGACGATCAAAAGCGAAAATAGGCGTAAACGGCAGCTCATCACCGCTGATACTGCTTACCTTCAAGCGTTGGCTCGTGCCAGCAGCCAAACTCAGCCGCTCTACATCTATCTTGTATTTCACCTGTTCTGCTTGCAGGTAGCGTGCATCCAAGACGCGTTCAGCGATCACAGCAGCCTCTGCGCGCGTGACGGTTCCAGTCGGATTAAACTTGCCGCTTGCACCTTGCATCCAGCGCTGATTCGTCACTTCTTCGACAGCCGTTTTGGCGTAGTCGGCTATTTCTTCTTCATCGCTGTATGCAACAGGAGTCTGACCTGCCACTTTGGTTATGGCGGCTTCTTTCATCAAGCGAGACAGCATGACAGCCAGCTCTTGTCGTGTAAGCGGATCTAGAGCACCCATGGTATGCTCACTTCTGCCGTTCATCACACCCAACTCTGAGAGTCCATAAACGTACGGTGCATAAGGGCTTTCCAACGGTACATCTTCAAAAGCGGCATCCTCAATTTCTGTTGGTTGAAGACCGATTACTTTTGTCAAAAGCACCGCAATATCCTGTCGAGAAATCTTGTTTTGCGGGTTGAAGCGGTTTTCTCCCTGACCACCGATCATATGAAGGGCTGCAAGTCTGTTTACGGCTTTTCTAGCGTAGCTGTTGCCCAAATCCGTAAACTCCGTGTGTGCTTCTTCTTGTTTTTTGAATTGATCTTCCAGCTTCTTGGTCTCTATCCCCGGCTTCTCTGGCTCCGTTGCAGCATGAGTCAACGGCGTGCTTTGGCTCAGTAATGTAGTCGCTGCCAATAGCGCAGCCAGCATTCTGCTCCCGAATCGTTTCTTGCTCATTGCATTTTCTCCTCCAATTATGCCCCTTCTTTAGAGGTAGTTCAAAAAGTCATCTTTTGAACATCACTCTTATGTCTACTCGGTCGGGGTAACCATTGGTCCGCGTGGCGGTCTAGGTCCGAAAAACTGATAGTAATCTACTTTGATATTTCCGTTGTAGAGCTTGCGCTTTTTGCTTGCTGTACGACCAAAATGCTCCTCAAACTGTTCATCGGACGTAATAACATAGAAAGACCACGTATCCATGGCAGCAAAGGTTTTCCCCATTTCGCCATACATCTTGGCAACCTGCTTCCATTCTCCCAGGCGCTCCCCATAAGGTGGGTTGCAAATCAAGTAGCCGTACTTGCGCTTGGTTCTTACATCCCGCACATCCATGCGCTGAAAATGAATCAGGTCATCTACACCAGCCTCCGTCGCGTTGTGGCGGGCAATTTTCAAGATCTCGTCATCCATGTCTGTCCCGATAATCTCCAGCTTTTGATCATAACGAGCCAAATCATGGGTTTCTGCGCGCGCTTCACGCCAAGCTGTTTTCGGAATGATAGGCCACGTCTCGGAAACGAATTCCCGGTTCATCCCCGGAGCGATGTTTTGTCCGATCAGCGCCGCTTCAATCGGAAGTGTACCCGATCCACAGAATGGGTCCATAAATACCCGATCAGGCTTCCAGCGAGACAGCATAATCATCGCCGCAGCCATCGTTTCTTTTAGTGGCGCTTGTCCGATCAATTCCCGGTAGCCGCGCTTGTGCAGACCCGGTCCTGACGTATCAATCGTCAGCGTCGCCACATCCTTGAGAAGTGCCACCTCGATCTTGTACAGCGGCCCTTGCTCATCGAACCACTCGCGCTTGTAGGTCTTTTTCAGACTTTCTACCACTGCTTTTTTCACGATGGCTTGGCAATCCGGCACACTGAACAAGGTAGATTTGACCGATTTCCCTTCCACAGGAAATGTCCCGTCCTCTGTAATCCAATCAGCCCACGGCAGTGCCTTTGTCTGTTCAAACAGCTCGTCAAACGTGGTCGCTTTGAACTCTCCTATCTTTAGACGCACGCGGTCGGCAGTTCGTAACCACAAATTTGTGCGGGGAATCGCAGAAATATCTGCGGTGAACGTTACCTTGCCGTTTTCCACCTGTACCGGACCGTATCCGAGTGCCTTTACCTCTTCTGCTACTACTGATTCCAAACCAAAAGTCGCCGTAGCGATCAATTCTACTTTTTGCATATGTAATCTCCTGTCCGTTCAATAATCCTTCGGGCCATGCCCTCATCTTACTACCTTATATATTATATTACCCCATTTGGTAAAAGCGTTGGTAAACAAAGTCTAAATTGAAACGACCCATCACCAAAAATAGTGATGGGTACGGCATGTGGATCATCGATATGGGAAATCCTACGAAAAACTCTTGCGACGGGAGGGAGTCAGCGTGCCTGAATTACCTGAGATGGAAACCTATCACCGATTGCTGCTCGATAAAATCGGTGGCGGAACAATTACAGCCACACATGTTCAGCGGGAAAAAACGATCAATCTGCCACCTGAGGAATTTTCTCGTCTTTTGCAAGGTAATCGCCTGACACTTGTCGACCGACGTGGCAAGCATCTTCTCTTCCATCTGGAAAGTGGACATGTCCTGCTGCTTCATCTGATGCTCGGCGGCTTTTTATACCTAGGCTCTGCGGAAGACAAGCTGAAGCGAACCGCCCAAGTGACTCTTGCCTTTGGAGAACGCATTTTATATTTTCACGGACTCCGTTTGGGCTACCTGCACTTACTCACCAACGTCCAGATCGACGAAAGGCTGGCTCCACTCGGTCCGGAGCCATTGGACCCGCTGTTTACCTTTACCCGATTTACGGAGTTGCTCGCTGACAAGCGCAGCGTCCTCAAAACGGCGTTAGTCAATCAGCATTGGCTGGCGGGCATCGGCAACTGCTATGCGGACGAAATCTGCTTTCATGCCGCCATCCTACCTACCCGGACAATCCCGACAATTTCCCTCGACGAACAAAAACAGCTTTATCATTCCATGCAAACCGTACTCAAAGAAGCGATTCGATTCGGCGGTTACATGCAGCCGCTTTTTCAAGGAGATTCCCTGACAGGCGGCTTCGATGAGCGCTGCCAGGTGTACGATCGCGGCGGAGAGCCTTGCCTACGCTGTGGACAGCCTATCGAAAAGAGCGAGCTCTCCTCCCGCAAAGTATTCGCCTGCACGAACTGCCAGCATTGACACATGTTTTCACTTCCTATACGGCCGGAATCTTTGTTGCTTCCATCTGCTTGATCATAAACACCTGCTCCGTCTCGGAAGGACCGAATCCCACCGCTTTCAGGATTTCGACAAGCAAGGTATCAGCCGCGCGCAAATTATACGTAGACCGGCGGCAATCGTGTGCAAGTGGCCCATACACATGCGCGAGTGCGGTTTTCAAGATGTCTTGCGCATCAGGATGCTCTGGCTGCGCTACACATTGACGAAGAACAATCCCACTCACTTTGCCCTCTTCGTTTACCAAACACTTGTACATCGCATAGCCGACCGTCTGACCCTCTCTGTCTTCGACTAGCAAGGCCTGCGCATCTCGCAAGTTCAGCCAATAATTTTGCCACGGGACATCGGTCACGTAAAACGGCAGCGTGGCGGCCTCCGCTGCCAAAATGCGTCGAACCCGATAATCAGCTTGGGATTTTGTCTGAAAAGCATCCTCTGCCAGCGGTTCACTTTGCTGCAAAAACAACAGACGATCCACGATGTCATAGCCTTTTTGCTCATACAAGGCAATCGCTTTGGTATTTTGGCTCAATGCCTCCAAGGTCGCTACTTCCACCCCAGCTTCCCGGTATACATCCAATGCCGCCTCAATCAGTTGTTTCCCTACTCCTTGTCGACGGTATTCCGTGGCGACACCCGTACCACCATTCCAGGCGACTTTTTTCCCCGCAATGGTCCTCATACCGCTGGCCACTAAGCCAATCGGCTCCGTACCGTCGAAGGCAACCACAGACAGGGACATCACGTATCCCTCGCCACCCAGTCGCTGGACAAGCATTTCTTCTGTCATCGTAAACTCGATAAAATAACCTTCAAATCCTCTGTTCCACGCTTTGGTCACTTCTGCAAAGGTACAGTCACTCATCCGTTTGATGGTAATCATGGTATCACCCTCCTGATTTTTAATAAAATTATTTTAATCAACAAAATCTAAAAATTCAATCATCTCAGGACACTTTCTCCAGCTTTGTCACCCACACGCCTGACATGGTAAGATTAAATAATCACTTACTCGGGAGGTTCCTATGCGCAAACAGCTTACGGTCGGCTCGCTCATTCCTGGACGATCTGGCGTACAGATGTCGAGTCCAGCTCCCGTTCCCGTGCATACGCATCCGTCGTTGAAAAAAACAGAAATGAGCCCGGCTCGTCCCCAATCAGAGCAGAAGCTCGTACAGGTGAAGCAACGCTCACAAACGATGCCAGTCCGGTATACTCCCTCTCAGACACTATTGCAAGCTGCGCTCACACAAGATCAACCCATCGCTTACAAATGCCAACAAGGGCATTGCGGCAAGTGCAGTGTACAGATCGTAGCTGGTGCATCATTACTCGATACCCCGACTGGACAGGAAAAAGCAAAGCTGGGAGAAAAACTCGCTACAGGCTATCGTCTTGCTTGTCAGAGCACATTTCGCTCTTCGATTCCTACATAGAGAGTATTTCTAATAGAAAAAGGTGGCCGTAGCATGAATCCTACACGCATCCTACTATTCGCTGGAGGCAATCTGGGCAACTGGGCGATCCAAGAGATTCGTGAAAATGATTGGCTCGTCGGCGTTGACAGAGGTGCCTTGTTCCTCGTTCGCAACGGTCTTGTGCCAAGATTGTCGATCGGTGACTTTGATTCTGTCAGCATCGAGGAAATGGCAGAAATTGAACGTCACAGTATGCACGTCTCCTCCTGCGATCCCGTTATGAAAGATTTGACCGATACAGAGATGGCCCTTGCTTGGGCAATCGAGCAACAGCCAGCAGAAATTGTGCTGCTCGGTGTGCTCGGCTCTCGTTTTGACCATATGCTGGCAAACCTACACTTGCTGAACAAAGCGTTGCAGACGGGCACCAACTGCCGCATCCTCGATGAGACCAATGAAATCCGACTGATTGACCGCCAGAGTACGATAGAGCAGGATCATTTTGATCATATCTCCCTGCTGCCTTTTACACCGGAAGTCACAGGGATCACCTTAACTGGATTCCTCTATCCGTTGAAGGACGCTACCCTGCGGATTGGCGACACGCTTGGGATCAGCAATCTGCTAACGGAACAGACTGGAACGATTACGATTCAAACGGGCAAGCTGCTCGTTGTCAAAAGCAAAGACTAATCATTAGAAAAAGAAAGGATCTCCTTTGCATGATGCAAAACAATGGAGATCCTTTTCCTTTTACCTGAAACAAATACAGGCTACTCTTCCTCTTCCGCTACCTGCATCGGCAACTGCCAATCAATCTCTTGAAGCCCGCGCGAACGCAAAAACTCATTAGTCCGCGAAAAAGGACGGCTGCCAAAAAAACCGCGATTTGCCGAAAATGGGCTTGGATGCGGGGAGGCGATGACGAAATGCTTGTTTCGATCAATGAATGCCGCCTTCTCCTGCGCATGCTTTCCCCACAGGATGAAAACGAGTGGTGTCTCCCTGTCGTTCAACAAATGAATAATTCGATCTGTAAACGTCTCCCACCCAATGTCCTTGTGCGAATTCGGTGTGCCGCGACGAACCGTCAGAACGGTGTTCAGCATCATGACGCCTTGCTTCGCCCAATGGTTCAGATAACCATGCTGGGGAATTTCAAAACCAACATCGCTTTTCAACTCTTTGTAGATGTTGACCAGAGACGGCGGCGGCTTGATTCCCGGCTTGACCGAAAAGCTCAATCCATGTGCTTGTCCCGGTCCGTGATATGGGTCCTGCCCCAAAATCACAACCTTTGCATTCTGATATTCAGTCAGGTGCAGCGCTGTGAATATATGAAACATATCTGGGTAGATTGTCTGCGTCTGATATTCTTCCTTCAACGTTTGACGAAGCTTTACATAATAGGGCTTCTCGAATTCATCGGCCAATACGGGGGCCCAGTCATTTTGCAATATGGTAGTCATGTTCCTCACCTTGTCCGCTGTTTTTTCTACCTTACCACAAACCTCCCCATCACTGAACCACTGATTCGAGAACTAGGACTATTCTGATTGGGTCCTATCTTTCCTATGATTCCTAGTCTTTGTTTCCTAGTACCCTCGTTTGATAGCTTTTCTCCTATGATCTTTGACATAATGATTGCTGGGAAGATTTAGAGAAAAGAGAAAGGGAGAGGGTTTCACATCATGAAATGGGACATCAAGTCATTTTTGGGGGGCATTGTTGTAGGTTCGGTGCTCTTTTCCGGCATTGCCATTGCAGCACCCGCTTTTCCAAACGCGGAAGAAGGAATGAAAACACCGTTCACCTACTACTTTGACGGGTTGCCGAAATCACCAAACAGCGACATACAAGGCATCATGTACAAAAACTCCGTCTATGTACCAATCCGCTTCGTAGCTGAGAACCTGAACAAATCGGTCATTTACGATGCGAGAACCAAATCGATATTCATCGGTAAAATTCCAACAACAAAAATGTACTCCAAAATGGAAGCGATCGAGCTGGTGAAAAAGAAATTCGCCGGAAAACTCTCGCCAACACATGTAGTCGAGTACACTCACGACGACGAAAAAGGGCATTATGTCATTCAAGTGTACCAAACGGTCGTGAACAACTTCCAATCTGGCGACAGCTACACCAGTACGTATGGCTGGTTCGTAGTGAACCCGAATACCGGGGAAATTAAGCCGTTGTTATAATTTCTTTTTGCACTTATCTATTCGTACGAAAAAGAAGGCGGACTAGGGACCCGCTAGCACCGGAGGATATCCTTCCGGTGCCTTTTTGTTTTCTGGGAAAATTTAGGTTGATTACCACTTGTCCCATGTGATACGATCTCCCTACAAAACTTAACAGATATTTTTGTTTACTATTTATTTTATGCAAGGAGTGAACTTGTTTATGTATACCTTACCGAACTGGGCGAGTTTATACCTTCAACGTCTACAGCTAGACCGCAAGTCCCCTAGCCTCTCTTATCTCAGTCAGCTCTGTCGCGCGCATCTGCAGACCTTCCCTTATGAAAATGTAAGCAAGCTGCTCTTCTTCCGTGACGGAAAACATGAGGTACCGACCCCTGAGGAATATGTGCACAATGCGATCCACCATCATTTTGGCGGCACATGCTATACCACCAATCACAGCTTTCTCGCGCTACTTCGCTCCCTTGGCTTCTTCGGTCACCTCATCTTGCCAGGCGGTGGACATACTGCCATCCTGATCGACGGTCCGAACACAGGCGAGACACCCGTCTATGTGGATGTAGGGGCTACCGCTCCTATCTTTGAGCCGATTCATTTTCTGGAAGACGGGAACCATGCCAGGCCTTTTGGCGCTGTTTCCATGGATTTGACCAAAAGTCCCGATCATCCTGAACACTATCGCTTTACGCGGTATGAAAACGGAAAAGTGGCACTTCCTCCGTGGGATTTTCATCCGGATGAACGAAAAGAACTGTCCGACTTGTCGGAAGTCATCCGCTCCTCTTTTTCACCAGACGCCCTCTTTTTGAATCGACTTCACATACATCGTTTTCAACTGGAGCAAGATCGCTTCGTGCTCCTTAAAAACAACACACTCCACATCGGTTATTCAGATGGCACAGGCCAGATAACACCCCTCCACACTGTCTCTGATATAGAAGCTGCCGTAGCCGATGAAATGCAATTACCACTTCTCCCTGTTCGCGAGGCGGTAGAAAGCCTACTTGAGCGTGGTATTGATATTTTTGCTGCTCCCCAAAAAGAAGAAGTCCCCCTTGAAAACGAAGCTCTCGTGTTCAAAGAAAATTAAGTATTAGACTGCCTCTGCTTTATTAAACAATCGTTTTCTTGTTAGCTTAGTCGTCAGTTCTTTATCATTGGTACTCAGTTATGAATAGTAATACTAAATGAATAGCCGCAAGGAGTCCCATTGGATAAATAATTGTTCTTGAAAATGAATTTTTAAATCCATTACGGGGGTGCTTTTCAAAAAATAAGTGCAGGATTGCATGTATGATTAAAAATATATCTAGGACCCAAAAAGTAACTGTCTGATATTTACTTAAAAGGAAGTAGAGTATGATTGTGTAAAGAGGAAGGTGAATAAAAGTGAATACTTTATAGGCTTTAGAATCTTCCATATCCTTAAGCACGATAAACAATCTCCACTCAGAACGTCTTATCGCATCCATTTCGTGCAAGAGAAATAAAGATAAGTTTATCAAGAATAACACAAGCAAGAGATCAGGCATTTAAAACCCCCCTACAATTTTATTACTAATCGAACACAACATTATCACAATTTGGAAAACCATGTCCTGATTATTTGAAATCCCATACCACTATATATCGTCCTACCATTTGCTAATATCTGGTTGACAATGATAATATTTCTCAATAATATGGAAAAGTAGGGAAATGGTATATAAGGAGTGTCGCACTTCATGATGATGGAAATAAAAACATACGTCGTCCAGGAAGGTCATTCTGACAAAATCGTACAAGGCTTTAGCGAGCCTGGTGCTGTTGAGAAGGCTCCTGGTTTTGTAGATTTGAGCGTGCTGGTACAGAAGCCACGTAAAGGTGAAGAAGAAGTCGTCGTCATAATCCGCTGGGAATCAAAAGAAGCATGGAAGCAGTGGGAGCTGAGTGATGTTCATCTGGCAGGTCACCGCGAAGCGCGCGAAGAAAAAACCCCTGAGTGGTACATTAGCGGCAATACCGGCCATTACGAGCTGAAAGCGAAGAAAGAACCGCAGCCTTCGTAAATACAAACAAACCAGCCCAGACCTCGGAAAAACTCCGATCAATCCAGGCTGGTTTTTTATTTTCCTCTATCCTTTTTCCAAACCGTATTTCTCCATCTTCCGGTACAAGGTCGACAAGCTGATTTGCAGCTCATCGGCAATCGCGGCTTTGTCCTGTCCAAACTTGCCTGCGTTCAAATAGCGCTGGAGAATGGAGCGTTCATATTCTGCCACCAGCTTTTCCAATCCCAAATCGCTGCCTACTGTCGTCGTTTCATCCTCAAACAGCAAATAATCAGGAAGCTCGTCGTTGCCGATGACTTGCCCCTCCGCCATGTTGACCATGTATTCAACGGCATTTTCCAACTGACGAATATTCCCCGGCCACTCGTATGCCTGTAGTCGTTGGACGAGCTGGGCTTCGAGCTCCAGTCTGCCTCTTTGCAGCAACGTCCCGTACCGATACAGGAAGTGCTGCAAGTAAAGCGCAATATCCTCCGTGCGTTCACGCAACGGCTTTAACCGCAGGGGGATGACGTTGAGACGATAATACAAATCCTCGCGAAACGTTCCTTCCCTGACCATGCTCTCCAAATCTCTGTGTGTAGCAGCAATGACACGTACATCCACGCCTAGTGTCTTCACGCCGCCTACTCGATCTACTGTTTTCTCCTGAAGGACACGCAGCAGCTTGGGCTGGAGGGACAACGGAATATCGCCTACTTCATCCAGAAAAATCGTTCCCTTGTGGGCCAATTCAAATTTTCCCGGCTTCCCTTCGCGTCTGGAGCCTGTGAATGCACCGCCTTCGTACCCGAACAACTCGCTTTCTAACAAGGTCTCGGGAATCGCAGCGCAATTGACTGCGATAAATGGATGTCTACTGCGCCCACTTTCGCAGTGAATGGCTTTTGCCAACAGCTCCTTGCCCGTTCCGCTCTCTCCTCGGATCAAAACAGTGGATATGCTGTTCGTCACCTTTTTCGCTTTGGCAATGACATCACGCAAGCCTGTTTCTGCCCCAATCAGCTGGGCGAAATACACCGGATGAACCGAGGCCTGCGGCATTTCCTCTTGAATGTTACAGCTCTTCTCACGCTCCGCATCCAGCTCGAGCAGCTTGTGTTCAATCAAGGAACTCGTATGCTGCAAAAACGGCATCCATTTTTCCGAATGGTGCAGCATTTTTTCTTTTTGCTCGGGGGAAAAGCCGATAATTCCGATGACCCCTACCGTCTTCTCCCGTTTGTGCACCGGAAATCCAATCGTCGCCAGCTCTCGGCATTGCTGCAAAAACTTGCAATTGCCGCACTCCGACTCGTTCTTTTTCATGTCAAAAATCATTCCCGGCTGTCCGGTTTGCAGGATCATTCGGAAAAACGATCCCTCCGGCGCAGGCAATCCAATCAACTCCTGATAGTAGCCGGTTCCACTCACACGTATCCCTTGTTCATCCAGGATGGTGACATCGAGTCCCAGTACCTTGGAAATATTGTCGGCGTACGATTGAATGAATTCCTCGATCCGGGAAAACTCTGTCATGCCCAATCCTCCAGTTTCACGTTCCTTTAGCCCCTGGACGCTGCTGCCATTGGCAAACTAGCCAACGCCTGCTCCAAGTCCGCGATGATATCCTCCACATCCTCCAAGCCAGTCGATAAGCGAATCAGACCGTCCGTAATGTTGAACTTGATCCGCTCAGAGGCAGGTATCGAGGAATGCGTCATCGAGGCAGGATGCTGTACCAGTGTCTCGGGATCTCCTAAACTAAACGATATCATAGCCAGGTGCAGAGCGTTAATGAAAGATTTGGCTGCCTCGTAGCCGCCCTTTACTTCAAAGGAAACGATCCCGCCCATTCCGGCCATTTGCCGTTTGGCCAGCTCATGCTGCGGATGCGAAGGTAGACCAGGGTAGTAGACGTGCGAGATTGCAGGGTGCTGCGCCAAAAACTCCGCCACTGCCTGCGCGTTTTTCCCATGCTGTCTGACACGCAAGCCGAGTGTTTTCAGCCCACGCAAGATCAAGAAAGCATCCCAAGCATTCAAATTTTGTCCCAAGTCTCCCATGACGTTTTTGCGCATGAATTGGATATGCTCCTGCTTCCCTACGATGAAGCCCGCGATGACATCGCCATGTCCGTTCAAATATTTGGTGGCGCTATGCACGACGACATCGGCCCCTAGCTCAAGCGGGCGCTGCAAATACGGCGTTAAGAAGGTGTTATCCACGATTACCACAATGCCAAGTGCGTGCGCCAAACGGGACAACGCCGAGATATCTAAAACAGTCAGGCACGGGTTCGATGGTGTTTCAATGTATAGTACTTTTGTGTTTGGCAAAAAAGCTCTCTCGACTGCCTGCAAATCAGTGCAATCGACGAAGTCCGTCACAATGCCATAACGCGGGGCCATTGTGGTCAGAAACTTGTAGCTCCCCCCGTACACATCTCGCGTACACACCACATGATCACCTTGCTTCAAAAAGGCGAGCAAAGCACCCGAAATGGCTGCCATCCCACTGCTTACGCCCAAGGCAGCTTCACCATTTTCCAATGCGGCGATTTTTTGTTCCAAGGTGGTGATGGTAGGGTTGCCATATCTTCCGTAGTACGTTCCTTCCCGCTCCCCAGCCACGCACGCCGCTGCTGAGTCTGCATCTGGAAACGCGTAGGCCACGGCAGGAACCACCGCAGATACGACTGCTCCTGTTTTTTGGCAAGGCGTTTGTGCTGTATGAATAATGGAGGTGTCCATCTTCCACTTGTTTGTCGTCATTTCACGTCTCTCCCTTTGGCTTGTGCTGTACCAAAGGGTATAGCAAGGAACATGCCAAGGTGAGAAACCGCATCATTCCAGTACTTTTCGCTTTTTGTGCTCATAGGCATTCGCAATCTTGCGAATGAATTTTTTCGAATTCACAAGAAAAAGCCGTTAGTTGCCCCAACGACTTTTCGCATAGTTGCAATTGTGTTTTGCATAACCAGAAAAACAGCTTATACGAGCATGCCACCCGCGCTTTTCCTGTATTTCAAAATGCCCTCTGCCGCTCGATAGGAGAGAGCACCCATCGTTCCAGTCGGATTGTAGCCGCTGTTGTGCGCAAAGGCAGAAGCCCCAACGACAAATACGTTTTCCGCATCCCACATCTGCAAGTAGTTGTTAACCGCCGAGGTTTCTGGAGAGGCTCCCATGATGACGCCACCTGTATTGTGCGTTGATTGGTATGGTGTGATATCGTAGGGTCCGAGCTTGCGGTTGATTTCGAGCTTCTCGTTCGCACCCATTTCTTTCACAATTTCCGCGCACTTATCTGCACAAAAAGCGGCCAGCTCCCTATCCTGATCGACGAAGTCATACGTAATGCGCATCAACGGATCACCAAATGCGTCCTTGTACGTCGGGTCCAGATCAAGGAAATGCTGTCGAAATGGCATCGAAGCTCCTTGGGCACCTACAGATATGAATCGATTCGTGTATTTGATTGATGCAGCTTTGAAATCCTTGCCCCAGCTAGGCGTTCCCGGCGGTACCTTGTTCGTGCCGATTGGTCGGAAGCCGGTTTGTGTGACAGCGATATTTGCGCCATGGATAAATTTTAAATCGGAGTGATCAAAGTTATCACCATTGTAGTCATCCAAACACATCCCCAACGAGCCTGCGCCTGCAAAATTGTTAAACTCCTTGTCGTCGAAGAAGCCGACCGCGCCTCCTCTCATGACCTGGTAGGCATAGTTTTTTCCGATTACGCCTTTTCCCGTCGCTGGATCATACGGTTTCCCCAGCTTGGACATAAGCAAGATTCGCGCGTTGTTAAATACATAACTGGTCATCACCACAATATCGGCGGGCTGTTCGAATTCCTCTCCTGTCGTGACATCCGTATACAAGACGCCTGTCGCCTTGTTCCCTGTATGTAAAATTCTGCGGACATGGGAATGCGTGCGAATTTCAAACTTCCCTGTCTTCTTCGCTACCGGGATCACCGTCACCACTGGATCGGCTTTTGCTCCGTACTCGCAACCAAACCTTTCACAGAAGCCGCAGTATTGACAAGCTGCCCGCGCCACCCCGTCTGGATTGGTATACGCTTGGGAGAGATTTGCTGATGGAAGGATGTATGGATGCAGGTTTTTCTTTTTAGCCGCATCCGCAAACATTTTCATACTCGGTGTCGTACGCATAGGAGGTATCGGATACGGACTGGAGCGTTTCCCCCCCAACGGATTCTCCTCGCCTGCGATTCCCGCCATCTTTTCAAACTTATCGAAGTACGGCTCCAGTTGGTCATAGGTAATGCCCCAATCCTGGATCGTCATTCCCTCAGGGATTTTCTTTGCCCCATACCGTTCAATCGTCTTGGAGCGAATTTCGAAATCATACGGCAGGAAGCGGAAGGTCTGTCCGTTCCAGTGGATACCGGCTCCCCCGAGTCCTGTCCCGATCAAAAAGGAACCGTATGACCGCATGGGAAGCGCACGAATGTTCATTTTACTGCGGAACGTGATCGTTTCCTTGGACAAGTCTTGCATCATCTCGTAACGAAGAGCGTAACGCAATTCGTCGTGTACCATGAAGTAGTCTTCCGTTTTGCGCTCCTTGCCTCGCTCTAGACCCACTACTGTCAGACCTTGCTTAGTTAGCTCAGAAGCAATAATGCCTCCTCCCCAGCCCACCCCCACGATTACGACGTCAACCTTGGGCAGCTTTTTGGCCATATGTACAGTCCCCCTTAATGTTGTTGATGATCCCGCAGACTTAAGGGAGCCATCTTCACAAACTCAGGCTTATCGATCAGCTGTGTATACGCCATTTGATTACCTGGGAAATTCTTCATTTTCCAACCGTCCATATTTTTATTGCCTCCGTACAGAGGGTCTGCATAAACGCCTTCGATCGTACTGGCCCGCAGCATATTGAAAAAAGTGCTCGCCGAAATGGTCGTCAATTTTAGTTCATCTGTTTCAAAAGCCTTTAAAACAGCGTCCTGCTGCTCTGGCGGGAGTTCATAAAACCGTTTTCCGTGGGTACTGTTACTGTAGTTGTTCATTTCTTGAAGGCCGATATCGAATATTTCCCTACGTTTTAGCCTGCCTTGATAGCCCTGCGTGATCTCACCTGGAAAAAAGGGCGCTTGCATGTATTCACGAGCATTAAAGCCCCAATCACCCGCTAGCTGGTGGTCAATGAAATAAGCGGCACCGAGTGCCTTCGCACCGGGCCCCAGCTCATCCTCAGGATAAATGCGTTCACAAGCGGCATCCACTACCTTAAATTGTTCAGGCGTAAAAAACATGAGCGCCTGATTGTAATCGGCAGCAGGGGGCGGTGCTGCTGGCTGCGCCGGAGGTTCTGGTTTGCGGAGCAAGCTCCCTGCCACGCCACCCACGACCAAGCTACCGAGCACCAGGCCAGAGTTTTTCAAGAAGTTCCTTCGGGATACTGGCTGCTCCTTCACGTTGTTTGAATCTGCCAAATCTACCACCTCCAGTGATTTCCTTCCTTTGGTTTGTGCATTTTTTCCACAAGATACTCGTGATCACCAGAATTTTTTCCAGCATGCTCCACTCATAACTTCACGCAGCGAACAAAGGATAAGTTTATCTAGGTAGGAAGACTTGGAGGGATCGTGATGAAGCACTTCTATACATGGGTAGGAACCGCAGGATTAGGA
This sequence comes from Brevibacillus antibioticus, assembly GCF_005217615.1. NCBI lineage: Bacteria > Bacillati > Bacillota > Bacilli > Caryophanales > Paenibacillaceae > Brevibacillus > Brevibacillus antibioticus. The sequence continues at coordinate 5,238,346 of NZ_SZNK01000001.1, read as the reverse complement.
ACTGTACTTTTCATGACAGCATGTACGAATCAGGCTGCTCCGCCTACGAAGCCGCATCCGCCAGCACACACACAGTCCACCGCGCAGACGCCCAAAGGCGCAACGGTTATTCCAAGCGTGGATCGTGATAAGAAAATCACGACAAACGTGCACGGTCATACGTATAGCGGAATGGGCAATGCTCTCTACAGCTCCATGGGCAGCTCACACTTGCACACGGGGGGGCCTTCTACAAAGCTGGAAGCCCAGCTGAAGGCGGCGGGCGTTCACGGTGTTCAGGCATTGATCGTGAATGATGCCGTCTACTTGGCCCCTTCTACTGCCAATGCACAATCGATCAATCAAATGGACCCGATGCAATCCCATCTCATCAGCAATTACTCGGGAAGCTCCAGTCGCGGGCATGATGCTGCCCGTACAAAATCAGGGAGCGGAACCGCAGGGACATTGGGTACGAGCGATCATCAGAATACATTCGCACAAGCACGCACCCAAATCGAGCGTATCTACGGAACGGATACACCTGTGAAGTTCGTGAGCTCAACAAAAGGCATCAAAGCGCTAGAAACGGTGAAAAAGCAAATGAAGGATCAAAAGAATCAGCAAGCTATGGCAGAACAGCTCCACGTGCTCATTCGTGAAGCGAAGCGGTAACCAAAGAAAAAGGGACAAGCATACTCGCTTGTCCCTCTTATTTCGATAAAAAATCACGGATTTCTTTTACTGTCTCTTGCGGGTGTGTCACCATCAGCAAGTGTTGGGCCTCTGGTATCATTTTCACCTTGGCCTGCTTCACCATTCCCTGATAAGCGGCAACTGCCTGTCGATGAAACTGCTGCTCTTCTTTTGACAATAGGCTGTCGTCAGCCAGCAGTAATAGTACGGGGCATGTCAGCTGTCGGAACAATTCCGGTTGGCTATGGACGCTGTACTCTTCGAAATAAGTCGAGAACGCTTCCCTCGGCAAACGGTATCCGTAGCTTCCGTCTTCCTTTTTCACAAGCTCCTCTCGCATCCAGCCCTCTGGCATTACTCTCGTACCATACCGCTCCGCGAACTGCCTTTCTGCTTCCTCTACAGAAGAAAACTGCGTGGTAGCAAGCCGCTCGACAACCTTCTCCCTATTGAACCCGGGCACTTTTCCCAAGGAATAATAGCCTCCATCCAGAAGGACGAGCGAAGCTACGCGCTTGGGCTCGCGAATCGCAAGCATCTGGGCAGGTACAGCAGAAAAGGACGCTGCGACAATCGTTACTTGTTCAAGCTGTTCTGCATCCAAAAGTTGAATCAAATCCGTTACGATCCACTCAAACGAAAAGGAACCATGGCTCACAGAATTCCCGTGACCACGGATATCTACCGCAATCACCCGATATCGCTCTGCCAATGCTGGTAGGATGGGCGCAAACAGCAGCTTGGTGTTGCGAATGCCATGCAAAAGCAGCAGGGCAGGTGCATCTGGCTTACCTGTTACGCCGTACTCCAGCGTGCCCCCTTCTATCTGCAACCGATTGACATGCACGAACAATGCTTCGTTCATTTTGCCTGCCTCCTTACTAAATACGCCTCAGAATCAACACGCCAATATGAGCGGGATGTAACCTGGCGATGTAAAACAGTGCGGCGACGATACATACACCGGTTACTAGGTGATTACCTCCGTTTTTTTCCACTGTTTACTGCGGTATTATCGAGTGTTAATGTTCGGAATATTCCTGTAGCCAGTTTACTCTCTCTTTCCAGGATCGTCTAGAAGAAGGTGGGGAAAACCAATGGTTCTGGCTGTAGTGATGGGGAGGAAACAGGAGAAAAAGCTCAGCTTCTAGGGACACCCGCTGGGGGATTCACTGCCCGACTCCATGCAAAAAGCGAAACCGCGTCCAAAGTGGTCCAATCAGGATGTATGTCAGAGGTGGACGCTTAAAGGCATGTTTCGCTTTTTGCCTTCCGTCTCGGGCGGTGTCCCTAAGATCTTCGCTTATTTCTCCTGTTTCCTCTGCGAGCTGTTTGCTTTCCCCCTGCTTTTTAGGGAGATTCAAATAAATAAAAAAAGAGAGAGAATCATTGTTCTCTCCCTGATATACTAGTAGTCAAATATTCAAAATAAACTAAATAAGGCGGTTATCATGGGACAATATGTAGTCAGAGAAAGCACGAGAGATGACGCTAATTTTATTGAGCAAAGAATCGTTGAATACAATGAATCGAATGTTCCGTTTGAATTGACCATTCCTTTTTCGAAAATCAATAAACACGTTCGTGATGAAGATGGCACTATCATTGCGGGAATAAACTGTGTGTACTATTCTTGGAGATGTTTGTACATTGATGCTTTATGGGTCAGAGATGATTTGAGAAAGAGCGGATTGGGAAGCAAGCTTCTTCTTGAAATTGAAGACACAGCTAGGGAGTATGGCATTCATTTGATTCATTTAGATACTTTTGATTTTCAAGCAAAGGACTTTTATCTAAAACATGGGTACGAGATACATGGTGTACTCAATGATTGCCCTCTTTCCCATCAAAGATTTTACCTACAAAAGAGAATGGATTAGCAGTCTACTCCTCGCAAAAAGGTAGCCCTACATCCAATAATGGGTGTAGGGCTATTTGTACTCCGCATGTTACTCCTCAAACTTCACCATTTCCAAATTGCTTTTCTTGACCTTTACCAAATACAACAAATAGATCAGGCCGATAAAAGTCCAAAGCAAGCCCAGCATCATGGACGTTGTTTCGAGGTTGACCCACAGAAAGGCGATGAACGTTGTCCCGATGAGGGGAGACAACACGAAACCCCACCAATCCTTGATATGCTTGTTCTTTTGTTTGCGGAAATAGTACGCCATTACGCTAATGTTCACGAAGCTAAAGGCGATCAGTGCGCCGAAGTTAATAAAGGAAGTTGCTGTTAACAAATCCATAAACAAAGCAAACAGCATCAACGCCCCGACCAGTAGGACGTTAAGCAAAGGTGTTCTCAGCTTCGGATGTACATAACCGAACCAGCGTCGGGGCAAAAATCCATCTCGTCCCATTGCGTACAACAAGCGTGTCACGCTCGTAACAGATACGAGCCCGGATGCCAGAGTCGAAGACAACGCTGCCGCCAAAAACACCAATTGAAAGATCGTCCCTCCGATAAACAAAGCAATCTCCGCAGAGGCCGCTTCTGGATCAGACAATACCGAAACATCAGGAAATAATGATTGCATGAAATAAGAGGCCGTAATAAACAACGCTCCTCCTGCGAGTGCTACGAGCATAATCCCGCGAGGAATCGTCTTTTTCGCATCGACGGTTTCCTCCGTTAACGTGGTTACGGCATCAAAGCCAAGGAAGGAAAAGCAAAGAATCGACGCACCTGAAAGCAGTGCAGTGACAGACATATCCGGTGACACAAATGGACGCAGGTTGAATACTTGCCCAAGCCCGTCACCTTGCATAAGACCACGAATCGCCAATCCGGCAAATAATACGACGACCACGACTTGAAACAGCACCAAAATCGAGTTAACGGATGCGGTTACCGTTACACGAAATACGTTTAACCCCGTCACCAATACAATGAAGCCAATAATCCACCACGCTGTCGACACGTCAGGAAACACGGATGAAAGGTATACTCCCGTCAACAAGGCGTTAATCATCGGTAAAAACAAATAATCCAGCAAGGACGCCCACCCTACCAAAAATCCTGCGTAGGGATGAATCGTTTGTTGCGTATACGTATACGCGGTTCCCGCTGATGGGAATAGCCGTACCATCTTTCCGTAGCTTGCCGCCGTAAACAGGATCGCAAGAAGTGTGACTGCATAAGCAGCAGGAACGTGTCCCCCCGTATCTCCAGAAACAATGCCAAAGGTGTCAAAAACGGCCATCGGGGCCATGTAGCCCAGTCCAATTACGACAATATGTCGCAACTTCAAACTACGTGTTAGTTCTGCTCTCCCATTCACTGCCTGTCCCCCTTTATGTAACAGAATAATTATACATCCTGATTTATAATCACGAAAGAAAAAAGCGCTGCTGCACACGGGTTCTCCATGCACAGCAACGCTTGATTTATATGAGTATTCCCTATGCCTTTGGCAGTTCAAAGGAGCTCTTCAACGATACAATCCGGTTGAATACGAGCTTATCCTCTGTCGTATGCTTCGGATCGACATTGAAATAGCCATGACGGAAAAATTGATACTTGTCTTGTGGCTTGGTTTCTTTCATATTTGGCTCCACATAGCCTTGCAGCACTTCCAACGAATTCGGGTTAACGTTGTCGAGGAATGTGCCCTCTGCGTCTTCATCATCCATAATCAATGGCTCATACAAACGGAATTCAGCAGGAAGCGCATTGGTCGCATCTACCCAGTGAATCGTCCCTTTTACCTTGCGACCTGTAAAACCGCTGCCGCTCTTCGTCTCAAGGTCATACGTGCAATGGATCTCGATCACGTTGCCGTCTGCATCCTTCACAACGTCATTGCACTTAATGAAGTACGCATGCTTCAAACGCACTTCATTTCCCGGGAACAAGCGGAAATACTTGCTCGGCGGGTTTTCCATGAAGTCATCCTGCTCAATGTAGATTTCGCGGGAGAACGGAATTTGACGATTGCCCATCTCTGGGTTCTCTGGATTGATCTCCGCTTCGAGCATCTCGACTTGCCCTTCCGGATAGTTCGTGATGACGACCTTCAACGGATTCAAAACAGCCATCGTACGCGGTGCCTTTAGCTTCAGGTCCTCACGGATGAAATACTCTAGCATTTTCTCGTCAACCGTGCTGTTAGCGCGCGCTACCCCTACTTCACGAGCGAATGTACGAATCGCTTCCGGTGTATAGCCACGACGACGGAAGCCTGCGATGGTTGGCATGCGCGGGTCATCCCAGCCGTCTACTACATTCTCATCGACAAGCTGTTTCAGCTTGCGTTTACTCATAACGGTGTTGGTCAGGTTCAAGCGAGCAAATTCGTACTGGCGTGGTGCACTCTCCATTTCGCACTCGCGGACTACCCAGTCGTACAATGGGCGATGATCTTCGAATTCCAGTGAGCACAGGGAGTGTGTCACGCCCTCAATGGCATCCTCCAACGGATGAGCGAAGTCGTACATCGGATAGATGCACCATTTGTCGCCCGTGTTGTGATGCGTTGCATGGGAGATCCGATACAGAACTGGATCGCGCATGTTGAAGTTCTGAGAAGCCATGTCGATTTTCGCACGCAGCACCTTTTCTCCGTCCTTGAACTCCCCTTGGCGCATACGTGCAAACAGGTCCAGGTTTTCCTCCACAGACCGGTTGCGGAACGGACTATCTGTACCTGGCTCTGTCCATGTTCCACGCATTTTACGCATGTCTTCGGGAGACAGATCGTCTACGTAAGCCAGACCTTTTTTAATCAACAGCACCGCACGGTTGTACATCTCTTCAAAGTAATCAGATGCAAAAAACAACCCGTCCCATTCGAAGCCAAGCCATTGAACGTCCCTTTTGATAGCCTCTACGTATTCGATGTCTTCCTTTACCGGATTCGTATCGTCAAAACGCAGGTTGGCCTTGCCGGAAAATTCTCGTGCCAACTCAAAGTTTAGACAGATCGCTTTCGCATGTCCAATATGAAGATACCCGTTCGGTTCTGGGGGAAAGCGGGTAATAATTTCCTTTACTTTGCCCTCTTGCAAGTCATCAATCATGATATTGCGGATAAAATTGGATGCCGCTACCTTGTTTTCCAATGAAATCAACCTTTCACTTCACCTTTACATTCCATAATACTGATTCTCTACCCAGAGTTCAACAAAATCGGGTCGTTGACCGACCCGCTCATGTCTCCCATTGCTGCCCCGTTTGCCATTGTGACCTGCAATACAGGTGAATGACAGAATCAACAGCTAAGCGCTGCTCCGTGATCCCACGAATCGTTTCGAGATGCTTCGGGGGAATCAGATGCAGCAAAGGTTGTTCAACATGATTGAAATGTTGGAATGCTTCCGCTGCAATCCGATCCCACTGCGGGTAATACCGAAGCAAGTCATCGGGCATTACGCGGGAGCGGTCCGTGTCAGACTCGGGCAAACAATCAAAAGGTTCATCCAGATTTAACGTTCCATAATCATCAGTCAACTCTTCGCCCGGAAAAATATCCCGTGCAGCCAATTCCATATCATACATGGTTGGCACACAATTCGCATGAAAGCTGTGGTTCACGTACCTTGCCTTATCCCAACAAAGAATGTACTTTCCGAACTGGTTTTTAAACGAATATTTTTGTACGTCCTGTTTTCGTAATGAGTCAAGTCTTTCCACAAATGCAGGGTCCAATACCTGGTCCAAATCATCCTGTGCCCATACAATCGTTCCTTTTGGGATAAACCTTGTCGCAAACACACCGTACCCGATCTCATCGTTGATATAGCGCAATTCTGTATCGGGATGCATCATGGTCTTTGTTTCACCCCTTGGCGAATGTGCCTTTTTATCATCATAAGCAGTTCAGCCCCAGGAGGTGTGTGAATATCTTTCGAAAAATACATAGCATTCCTAACTATTTTTCCGGATTAAAATATTTTTCTTATTTACCACAAATGGTAAATAGTCTATATTATTGGCAAATGGAGTTTTAGGAACTTTTTCCCACAACGATCGCATCAGTAAATGTGTCAATTTTATGCTTCATCCATTGATATCGAAACGGCATACCCGGGGAAATCCGGCGACGCAAAGCTACAGGGGCTACCTCCGCAACAGCGGACACGCTTGCCAGCTACCGAAGTATTGATGTAGGACGAGACCAATGATCCTATATCATTGGTCTTTTTTTGTGTTCACAATGTCTATTTTTGTCTATTTTTGTATGTTTGTGTATTTTTGACTTTTGAAGGAGGTGAGGTAACAGCGGATAGCCGGTTTAATGAATTCATTATTTTATTCATCATGAAGGAGGTTTCATAGGAATGTCATTCTGGAAGAAACTCTCGACCGTCGCGCTGACTGCTGTCATCGGGGTATCAACATTCTCTGGGGCACAAGCTGCTAACCGTCCAACATCGATGTCACCGAACGCAATGGTGACGACTCCTCACTATCTGGCTACAGCTGCAGCCCTGAAGACATTGGAAGACGGTGGAAACGCAGTAGATGCTGCTATTACAGCCGCTTCCACATTAGCTGTCGTCTATCCTCATTACACAACCATTGGTGGAGATAACTTCTGGCTCATCTACAATGCCAAAACAAAAGAGCTAAAGGCGCTGAACGGCAGTGGTCGTGCAGGAGAAAAGGCAACCCTCGACTATTACAAAAACAAAGGCTACGAAAAAATCCCGTCCCGCGGTTATGAATCGGCAAACACTGTCCCTGGTGTCGTCTCCGGCTGGTGGGAGGCGTACAACTACGCCCATAAAAGCATGGGCAACAATAAGCTTCAATGGAACAGACTGCTGGAGCCTGCCATTGGATACGCCGAGAACGGATATCCCGTCTCCCCTAACCAAGTATATTGGACAAAATACGCGACAGATCCAACTGACAATGACTTGAAAAATCTTCAACGTTTTGATGAATTCCGTAAAACATTCCTGAAGCCCAACGGCGATCTCTATGCAGCAGGCGAAATTCTCAAACAAAAGGATCTTGCCAATACTTTGCGAATCATTGCAAAAAAAGGCGCTGACGGTTTTTATAAAGGAGAAGTTGCTAAAAAAATCGTAGCAGACATGAAAGCCAACGGCGGATTGCTCACGTTGAAAGATTTTGAGAAGCACACCTCCACTTGGGCAGAGCCAATTATAGTAGACTACCGCGGTTATAAAGCGTACAACGTGCCGCCTAACTCCCAAGGCATGGCATCACTCTCCATTCTTAATGTTTTGAATAACTTCGACCTCAAAAGCATGGGTGAAGGAACACCCGATTACTATCACACGATTGTAGAAGCTACCAAACAATCTTTTGCTGACCGCGACAAATGGCTGACTGACCCTGCCTTTGTGGATATCCCTGTGGATGAGCTGTTGTCCAAGCAGCACGGGAAAGATTTAGCTGCGCGCATTGATATGAAGCAAGCCGCCAAATCCGTAGAACCACTGGATCCAAAAGGCGATACAACCTGGTTCGGGATCGTCGACAAAGATGGGAATGCAGTATCCATCATTCAGAGTCACTATTTTGACTGGGGCTCCGGCATCGTAGCGAAAGATACGGGCGTCCTTTTACAAAACCGCGGAAGCTATTTCTCTTTGGATTCCAAACACATCAATCACTTGGAACCAGGAAAACGCACCTTCCACACCATTAACCCAGCGATGCTCTTTAAAGGGGACAAGCCTTATCTTCTCTACGGAACACAAGGGGGAGAAGGACAGCCGCAAACGCAAGCCGCTCTCGTCACACGTATCATCGACTTTGGTTTCAGCGTGCAAGACGCAATCGAAGCACCAAGATGGCTGCATGGACGCAACTGGGGATCTGCTTCCAACAATCTCAAGGTGGAAAGCCGCATCCCTCAAGAAGTCCTAGACGAGCTCATTAAACGTGGGCATCCAGTCGAAAAGCTGGAAGCAGCCTATACCGATGCGATGGGACAGTCCGGCGCCATCCTGATTGACCCGAAAACCAATGTAAAATTCGGTGGTGCTGATCCTCGCGGTGAAGGCGCAGCAATGGGCTATTAATATTTGGTCAGACTGCTGAGTTCATCTCAGCAGCTGACTGTTTCTATTTTGCATTCACGGATTAGGAGTGGACAAACCTATGTTTTTGTTCAACAAACTCAGGAACAAAATGATCCTTTGGTTTCTCGTCGTAGCCGTCATTCCACTTACTGCCGTTTCGTTGTTTATCACGAGCAGCTTTTCATCCATTCTGATTGATAAACAAAAATCATCCTATGTTGACCTTACTTCCAGTACAGCCATAGCTATGGATCAATATCTGGACCGGCGTATGACAGAAATTCAAGTTTTAGCCCGTACCTCGGATATTCAATCCGATGATGCAGCAGCAAAAAATGAATTCATTCGCAAGTTTACCGAGGAAATGAAACTGTATGACGGAAATACGTTTATCGCAAGCGACGGAAAAGTAACAGCTGATACTTTCCCCAAGAGCGTTGGAATCAACCTTGGCGAGCGCCAATTCTTCAAAGACGGCATGCAAGACAAGCCCAGCTTCTCTGATGTTCTTGTTGCGAAGACAACCGGCAATCGCTCTATCATCGTCGCTTCCCCTGTAAAAGGGAAAAACAATGAGAAGCTTGGTGTCTTGACCGGGCTCGTCAATGTAGACGACTTCGCATCTACATTCCTCAAAAATTTGAAAGTAGGCAACGATGGTTATCCGATTCTCGTTGATAACAAGGATCACATTCAGTACCATCCTACCCAGGATCTGATCGGAAAACCGCTTGCCCAATCCGCTCTGCCGCAACCCTTAATGGAAATCCTGAAATCAGGAAAAACGGAAAAGGGCTCATACAACTACTCAGACAATGGCAAGGAATACGTTGTCACCTATTCCCCCATTCCCAAGACCAACTTTGGTTTGTATCTGCATATCCCTGTCGAATCCATAACGTCTGCGGTTTCATCCGTTACCACCATGGTTACGATCATTGTCATCATTGTTGTTGCTGTCGTGATCGCAATCGCATACGTTGTTTCCCGGCAAATCTCCCGTCCTATTGCGGCAGTTGCCTCCGTGGCTAACCGCATTTCCGAGGGTGAACTGACTGTACAACCGTTGCAAATTCGAACCAAGGATGAGGTTGGACAGCTATCCCAATCAGTAAACACCATGGTGCTCAACCTGCGAACGATTATTCAACAAGTAAATGATACAGCTTCAGATCTTGCTTCTTCAGCAGAGGAATTGTCGGTCAACTCCGACCATACGAGCAAGGCTACCGAGCAAATCGCCATAACGATTCAGGAAGTAGCTTACGGTGCGGAAAAGCAAGTGAAGAGTGTAGAGGAAAGTGTCACCGCAATTCAAGGTGTATCGACAGGGGCTCAGCTGGTTGCCACGAATGCACAACAAGCTGCCGAATCAGCTTTGGACGCTTCCCAAATTGCAGTGGAAGGAAATCAGGCCCTTCAGGTCGTTATCAGCCAGATGCAATCGATCGAGAACACTGTCGGCAACATTGCCGATATCGTCAAACGATTAGGAAACAGTTCGCAGGAAATCGGACAAATCGTACAAGTCATCACTGCCATAGCTGAACAAACAAATCTGTTAGCGCTTAACGCAGCTATTGAAGCGGCGAGAGCTGGTGAACAGGGGCGCGGTTTCGCCGTTGTGGCAGACGAAGTGCGTAAATTGGCTGAGCAGTCCGCGCAATCAGCGCAACAGATTAAACTGTTGATTACGACGATTCAGCTCGAATCAAACCAGGCTGTCGTTTCGATGGAACAGGGCACCAAGGAGGTCGCCACTGGACTTATGGTCGTTAACAATGCAGGCAAGTCCTTCGAACAGATCCAAGATGCTGTCACGCAGGTGGCCAGCCAAATTCAAGAAGTAAAATCTTATTCTGAGCAAATGTCTTTAGGCACCAAACAGGTGGTAGAATTGGTCGGTGTCATTGAAGAAGTAGCGGAGAATTCTGCTGACGGAACACAAAGCGTATCGGCCGCCACAGAAGAACAGCTAGCAGCTATGGAAGAAGTCAATTCATCAGCTACTTCTCTGGCAAGAATAGCCGAAGAACTACAATCGCATGTAAGCAAATTCAAGATATAGTCCAAACAACGAAACAGGAAAGCCGCCTGGCATGTTGCCCGGCGGCTCTTTCCTGCTTGTGCTTACACAAACTCCCACATCCGGTCAGGATGGTTCGTGCAAATTTGAACCTGAGGATGCCACGAAATGACTTCGCGGATATGCTTCGGATCATCCAGCGTCCACGCGATGACTTTAAAGCCTTTTTCAATCGCGGCTACTGTTAGCTCACGATTCAGATACGGATATCCCATGGAGAGGATCGTAGCACCTGCTGCCTCCATCTGTTCCAGCATGAGTACAGGGCGACCATATACAATCAGGCCTGTCTGCACTTCTTGATCGAGCGTGCGAACGTGACGGATCAAATCGTGGTCAAATGAAGTCAGACACACCTCTTGCTTCATTCCATGCTTCTCTACAAGTGCGAGCACCTTTTCAGCGATACCCGGGTACATGTCACTTGTTGCTTTCAACTCGATATTTAGCGTGCAGCGACCTTTTACTGCGATCAGCACTTCCTCGAATGTAGGGATTCGCTCGCCCGCAAACTTGTCGCCAAACCAGCTCCCTGCATCCAGCTCACGCAGCTCTGCCAGCGTATGATCCATGACCAAACCGCGGCCATTGGTCGTGCGTTCCAGCGTAAAGTCATGAATCAGCACCGGAACACCGTCACGCGTCAGCTGTACATCAATTTCCATTGCTTTGATAGCTGGCTCTGCCAGAGCCAGTCGAATCGCTGTCATTGTATTCTCCGGGGCTTTGCCTGACCACCCGCGATGTGCCATACAAATGTTCATTTCGCCAGCTCCTCTATCATTTCGTTTCTGTTATTTTTTCAAAAGCTTGCTGCCTTTTTCCGTCGCCGCCTGCATCGCTTCATCTACAGTCGCTTGGCCAAGCATCGCACGTTGCAGTTCTTTTTGAATCACATCCTGCAATTCTTTGTAGCCAGGAGCCATTGGACGAGGATAGCCGTATTGCAGTTGATCTACCGCGACCTTGAAGTTTGGCTCTTTTTCATAGAATGCCTTCATTTCAGCCGAATCAATAGCTTCTGTCGTAACAGGCATATAACCGGAAGCGATTGACCACGGAACTGTTTGCTCGGTATCGGTCATCCACTTCATGAACTCCCACGCTGCTTTTTTCTCTGCATCGGTCGACTTCGCCAGCATCACGAGATTCGCGCCGCCCGTTGGCGTACCAAGCGTTTTATTGGCTGGCAAGAAAGCTGCACCCATGTCAAATTTGGCATTTTTCTTCAATTCCGTCAAGGAGCCTGTCGAGGTAAAAATCATGCCCACTTTTTGATTCAGGAAGTCTTGCTCTGCTACATCCCACGCATTGTAGTTCTCTCCTGGAGGGTTTTTCATGATGCCTTCCTTCACCATTTTGGACCAGAGCTCAAGCGGTGCTTTTCCTGCTTCGTTGTTGATTGTCAGCTCCTTACCGTTCTCGCTCAAGATGTTGCCCCCGCCTTGGAAAACAAGCGCTTCGTAGAACCAGATATCAACTGGTGTAGAGAAGCCGTACCGGGTAATTTTATCTCCTTCTTTTTTGCTCAGCTTTTGCGAAAAGCTAACGAGCTCATCCCATGTTTTCGGACCGTTTGAATCAAGTCCTGCTTCTTTTAACATATCGCGGTTGATGTACAACAATGGAGTGGATCGGTTAAATGGTACTGCGTATAGTTTGTCTTTCCAATAAGAATTTTTCATGAGACCTGGAATGTACTTCTTTTCATCCCCCTGCGAGTAGGGAGTCAAATCTTCCAAGACCTTTGCATCCGCAAATGCCGCGATGGAAGCGATCTCGACCATCGTGACATCTGGATTATTGTTCGCTGCTACAGATGCCAGTACTTTGGAGTGGTTCTCTTGATACGCCCCTTGGTAGGCTGGTTTGACGATAATATCTTTATGTGTTTCATTGAATTTTTTGACCATATCCTCGATGGTTTTCCCACGAACGCCACCCAACGCATACCAGAAATCAATTTGGACAGGGCCGCTGGATGCTGTAGATGCTGCTGGCTGAGAAGTGCCGCCTGTACTAGCAGACTGTTCTTTTCCAGATGATCCGCATCCAGCCAACACTCCTGACAAACCGATAGTCAATGCACATAGAATCGTTCCCGTCTTTTTCATGGAAAACATGGTTTGATTTCCTCCCTAAGAGCTATCTTTTTATTTAGATTGGTAGATGAACGCTTTGATAATATGCCGTTGTGCCACGAAGAAAATCACGAGAATCGGTAGAATGAGGATCATGTTGCCCGCCATCATGACGTTCCACAAGGTTCCGCCGTCGGACATGTGCAAGCTGGATATTCCGATCGGCAAGGTGCGCGCCTCGTCGCTGTTGGTCATAATCAGCGGCCAGAAATAGTCGTTCCAGTGGTAAATAAAGCTGAATAGTCCGAAGGTGACCAGTACAGGCTTTGCCATCGGCACCATGATCGTCCACATGATCTTCCACTCGGAAGCATTGTCCAAACGCGCTGCCTCGATCACTTCATCGGGCACCTGCATGAACGCTTGCCTGAGCAGGAAGATTCCGAAAGCACTGGCTGCGTACGGCAGGATGAGCGACCACAGCGTATTGATGAGCCCCCAGCCACTCAATTGCACGTAGATCGGCAAAAAGATGACTTGTCCGGGAATCATCAAGACAATCAAGACAAGACCGAACAACAGATTGCGACCGGGAAACTTGTAGCGTGCAAAAGCGTAGGCCGCAGGCACCGCCGTCAAAAATTGCAGGATCAAAATCCCTACCGCAACGAGAATGCTGTTCCACGTAAACATATGGAACGGACCTGATTCCCAGGCTTGGGCGAAGTTGCTCCACTCCCACGTCTCAGGCAAAAGCGTCGGGGGAAATTGCAGGACCTCTGGCATCGTTTTGAAAGCCGTCGATGCCATCCACAGAAACGGGAACACAAACAGGAAACCCACAATCAAAAGCCCAATCCATTCCACGGTCTTGCGTGAAGCCAAAACCACTCGATACATGCTACTCCTCCTTTCTCATGAGTTCATCAGCGATAATGCACGCGCTTGGACATCACCAGGAAATGTATAGCTGTTAAAATCCCTACCAGTATCAGCAAAATGACAGAGGCAGCCGAAGCAATCCCGCCATTGTAGAAGTCCATGCCCTGCTGATAAATGTAGTAGACAAGCATGTTCGTGCTATTGATTGGACCACCCTGTGTCATAATGGCAATCGTGTCGAACGCTTGAAAGGATGTGATCGTATTGATAATGAGCAGAAAGAAAATCGTTGGCGACAGCATCGGTATGGTAATCCGTCTCAGCGTCCGCCACCATGGCGATTGATCGAGTGCTGCTGCCTCGTATATATCGCCCGGAATGCTTTGCAAACCTGCGATGAAAATGAGCGTGTTATAACCGACAACTTTCCAAATGCTGACGATAATCAGTGACAGCAACGAGCTTTTCGGATCAGTCAGCCACGTATACGCAGGCAATCCGACCGCTTCCAGTCCTGCGTTCAACAGGCCAAACTGCGGGTCCATCAGCCACATCCACAGCATGGAGACAGATACCAGCGAGATGATGTGAGGACTGAAAACAGTCGCCTGAATAATGCCGTACACCTTTGCCTTTTTATTCAGCCACAGGGCGAGCAGGAAAGATAACGTCAAGCCGATCCCCACTGTCGCAATGGTAAAGACCACGGTATTTCCCAATACTTGATGAAAATCTCCGTCTACCATCAAGTCCTGATAGTTTTGCAAGCCTACCCATTCCATTTGCTCCAAATTGATCAGTGACCAGTCCTGAAAGCTCAAATAAATGATCGAGCCAATCGGGTAAAAGAAGAACAGGGCAAAGCAAATCAATGCGGGTGCCAGATACAAGTACGGACGCAGCCGGGATGCGAGGTCAGACCATGCAAATGCCGGCGAGCGCACTTCTGTTTTCGACTGGCTTACACCCGGCAACTCCTGTACAGTTGCCGCTTTTCGCATCAGCTATCGCCTCCTGCACGTGTCGATACAGGCACTCGTCCACTCATGCGACCCACTCGTTTTCCGCTCCCTTTTTCGAACACATATATGTACGCCCACGGTACAGTGACCGTAACCGAAGAGCCGACCTGCATCGCGACCTCCGAGTCCGCTTTGACGATGACCCTGCCTTTTTCCGTCTCCACGTGAAGGAGCGTGTCTGAGCCGAGAATTTCCCTGGATACGACCTGACCTCGTGCGTTCCACATCTCTTCGCTCGTGATGGCAGAGACACCAGTAGGGAACAACACTGCTTTTTCCGGGCGGAATCCCCATACGTGTTCACTCTTACCCTCCGCTGAAACAATGTTCATCGGCGGAGAACCAATAAATTGGGCAACAAACAGATTTTCCGGCTCCTGATACAAATCCATCGGGGTCGCTACTTGCATAATGTGTCCGTCATTCATGACGACGATCTGATCGCCCATGGTCATCGCCTCTACCTGATCATGTGTCACGTAGATGAAGGTGCTGCCGAGCTGCTTGTGCAGGCTGGTCAATTCCACTCGCATCTGATTTCGCAGCTTCGCATCGAGATTGGAGAGTGGTTCGTCCATCAGGAAGACCTTTGGCTTTTTCACCATAGCCCGAGCGAGTGCAACACGCTGCCTTTGACCACCGGAGAGCTGAGATGGCTTGCGCTTGAGATAATCGGATAGCCCGACGATTTCCGCGATCTCCTCGACCAGCGCCTGACATTCCTTTTTCGACGTTCCCCGGTTTCTCAAGCCATAGGCGATATTGTCGTACACGTTCATAGTTGGGTAGAGGGCGTAGTTTTGAAAAACCATTGCTATATCACGCTTGCCAGGTGGCAATTGGTTCACCGTTTGATCACCGATTATGATTTTGCCGTCCGTCACTGTTTCCAAGCCAGCGATCATCCTGAGTGTGGTTGATTTCCCACAGCCGGACGGACCTACCAGAACCGTAAAGGAGCCGTCTGGAATGACCAAATCTAATCCTTTGACCACGCTTTGATTCTGAAAGGCCTTCGTTACCTTCTCCAACACCACACGTGCCATCTGTTTTTATTTCCCTCCTTGTGCCTTTGCGGCCAGCATTTCCGTAACAAATGCCTCGAAATTGGCGTAGCGGTAATCCGGAAAAGCGTAGAGCCAGTTCTCTTGTCCGTACCACTCCAGTACGACAGACTGCACACCCGCTCCTACCGCAGCCAGTACATCATAGCGACTGTCACCGATCATTATGGCTTGCTCGGGACGTTTGTCCAGCGCCACCAATGCTTTTTGTACAGGCTCAGCCGACGGCTTGCCTCGTGATACGTCATCGACAGTCACGATTGCCTCAAACAGATGCTCAATCCCCGCCATCTCCAGACCAGCCAATGTAAACTCCCGTTGCTTGTTCGTGACGATCGCCATCGCAAAGCCCGCCGCCTTCAGCTTTTCTAACCCTTCGCGAACAAACGGAAACAGTTTGACGTGTTCTTCATGATGCTCCCGTACATAGGCGAAGTACCTTTGCAGCACTTCCTTTTTGTCTGGGACGCCTGCTGCTGTAGCAACTGCCGCCAAAAAATCATCAAAAGATTCTCCAAAACGCGCAAGAAGCTCTTCCCTGCTAAAATGTCCCGGTGCGTATTGCCGAGCAGTAAAGGCAACGGCATCCACGACCGCATCCCGACTGTCCAGCAAGGTCCCGTCCAAATCAAATAACAACGCTTGAATCAAGGGTCTTACACTCCTTCCACAGCAGGGGACTTCCGACTGAGACAGCTGTCGCTCCATGCTTTAATACTTCCTCCATCTGTTCCCGCTTGCGAATCAGCCCGCCAGAAATGATCGGGGTATCGATCACACTACGAAATTCTTCGATAAACTCCGGCAGTAAACCAGGCATCAGCTCAACAGCGTCAGGCTGTGTATCTTGCAGGGAAGTTAAGCCTGATTTAATTGAGTCGCTATCGACCATAAACAAGCGCTGAATCGTCAGCAGGCCTTGCTTTTTCGCCAGCTTGACGAGTGTGTTGCGCGTAGTGACGATTCCGTCTGGCTTGACGTAATGCGCCAGAAATGCGATGCCTTCCCGGTCATGACTGATTCCGCCTATCCGCTCCAGATGAAGGAATACAGGGATATTCTTCGACTTAAAATAATCCACGTAGCCCTTGATCACACCAATGTTGCCAATCGAGAGCACTACAGCACTCAAATTTGCCTCTGCCGCTTTTTCTAGATACTTCGCTTCTTTTACGGAAGCGATCAGCTTGTACTGTGCCAGTCTTGCATGAAATTGTTCCTGGTTCACTCGCTTAAGCCTCCTTATGCCCAAGACAAAAAACCCTGCGACATGACAATGCCAAAGAACTCTCGATGAAAGTGCTTGGAAAGCTGTCGGGGGTTTCTCCATGGCTCCAACCGAAGGGATGTGTTCACTTGTTACTTTGAATAGTACTGTACGAGCGTTAAGGAATCTTGAAGGGAATGTTAATAAACCGAAAAGTTCATGTAAGGATGGAATTGACGGAACCGAAGAGCAGATGTATGATCCATCTATATTCAAATAATCAAATATTCGAAAATACGAAAAGAAGGGTTGCAATCATGAAGTGGGCACCAAGATTCGAAGGCTACGATCTCGTTTCCTTTCGAAAAGACTGTGTATCAGGGTTAATCGTCGGCATTATCGCCATACCATTGGGGATGGCATTTGCTATCGCCTCCGGAGTAAAGCCTGAGTACGGGATCTACACAACCATTATCGCCGGAATATTGATTTCTCTCTTTGGCGGTTCCCGCTATCAAATCGGAGGACCTACAGGCGCTTTTATCCCGATATTATTTGCAATCGTCATGCAATACGGTTATGCAGACTTGCTCCTCGCTGGATTCATGGCAGGGATTCTCCTTGTTCTCATGGGGGTTCTACGGCTGGGAGGGCTGATCAAATTCATTCCGCGCCCCGTCATCATCGGATTCACTTCGGGGATTGCCGTTATCATCTTCTCCGGTCAAATTGCCAATTTTCTCGGCCTGGAGCAGCTGCAAAGACACGAGGATTTTTTGTCCAACATGGGGGAAATCGTCCTTCATCTGAACACGATTCATCTATACAGCGTTGCCATTGCGATTTTGAGTCTCGCCCTTATTTTGGTGACTCCCCGATTCTTCCGAAGCATACCGGCCTCTCTCGTCGGACTCGTAGTCTCTAGTGTCGTTTCTGTCCTCTTTTTGGAAGGAAAGGTAGCGACGATTGGCTCTACCTTTGGAGAGATACCGAGTACATTACCCGGCTTTTATTTTCCTGAAATCACATGGGAACGTGTCCAAAAGTTACTGAGTCCAGCCCTGATCATTGCTATACTAGGAGCGATAGAGTCTTTATTATCGGCTGTCGTCGCCGATGGGATGACACGCAGTCGCCACAACAGCAACCGGGAATTAATCGGCCAAGGAATTGCCAACATCGTGACCCCGTTATTTGGGGGAATTCCGGCTACTGGCGCGATTGCGAGAACAGCCACTAACATTCGAACCGGGGCAACATCCCCCATGTCTGGCATCATTCATGGTCTGGTCGTTTTGCTCATCTTGGTACTGTTTGCCCCTTACGCCTCGCATATTCCGTTGGCGAGTATGGCGCCGATCTTGATGCTGGTTGCCTGGAATATGAGTGAGCGCAAGGAATTTGCCCACATGCTAAAAGCAAAGACGAGCGATTCTTTTGTGCTGGTGCTCACCTTCCTTTTGACCGTTTTCACCAATTTAACCGTCGCAATTGAAGTGGGGTTGGTGCTGTCTATCCTGTTGTTTGTCAAACGAACGCGTGATAGCTTACGGGTAGCTCAGGTGCTGCCTGATCCCTCTTCCAAGAACGACAAAGTCATGCCGCATATGGTTACCGAGGGTCACGATTGCCCGCAAATCAGCATCTACACGATTGAGGGGCCGCTGTTTTTCGGGGATGCCGACTTGTTTGAAAGCTCCCTTATGCAAACCCTTCAGCGACATCCAAAGGTATTGCTGCTGCGGATGGGAAAAGTCCCCCTGATGGACATGACCGGGGAAGCGAATTTGTCCCGGATTGTGAAACAATGTATGGACCAAGGGACAACAGTCCTTTTTTCCGGAATCCAATCTGGCCCCAAGAAAATCTTGCAGCGTACGGGACTATATGACTTCGTAGGCGAAGCTCACTTTTTTGCTCATACTGGAGACGCGATCGCGTATGCCCTCAGTCTTCTTGATACTGGGAAGTGCCTCGGATGCAAGCATTTTGCCTTCCGCGAATGCACGCGCCTGTCCACTCCTACTGAAACTTCCACATGATGTTACGATTGGAGGAACCTATCATTGAATTTGGAACTACAACAATTTAAAGCAAATTTTTTCAAGGCGTTGGGTCATCCCCTGCGGATTCGGATTCTGGAACTGCTGGCGGAAGGAGATAAGAATGTAAACGAGCTTCAGACGCTCATCGGGAGTGAAGGCTCCGCTGTTTCCCAACAGCTCGCTATTTTGCGGAACAACAATATCGTGTACGGAACGAAGGACGGAAACAAAGTCACCTACTCACTGCGTGATCCGATGATCATTGAGCTATTGGGTGTGGCCAGACAAATTTTTAACAATCATCTGATTGATACGATTTCTATGCTGGATCGTTTTAACGAGGAATGATCACTTTGGTTTGAGTCAGCATAGTGGAGGAGAAGAAAAAGCACAGTTCTCTTCGACTCTGACACGCCCGCAAGAGGGAGTGGACTGTCCGTCTACACTTCAAAAAGGGGACCGTCGAGCCAAAGCCACCCTACGGGCGGAAGTTTCTCTTAGAAGAAGTGTTCGACAAGCGGGTCCCCTTTTTGAAGTTCCGACTGGGTAGGCGTTGTCAAGGTCTACGAGCTCTGTGCTTTTTCTTCTCACCAGCTTTATTGGCTCAGCGATACCTTTTAAAACTACAAAAACGCCCAGGACCTTTAAACCGTCCTGGGCTTACCTATTTTTACTGGGAAACGGCAATGACTGCATCCAATGCGATCAACGCTTCTGCTTCGATGGCTTTTGCCATTACATCGGTGTGCGGGTTATACGAGTCGAGCAAGTCTGCATCTGCATATCCGTCAATTGCCAAAATAGAGCCTGCCCTCATACCGCGAAGCGCCGCAATTACGAAGAGAGCGGTGTTTTCCATCTCGACTGCCAAAACGCCGGCTTTTTGGTACAGCTTGTGCGGGAATTCCAGCACCCCAATGTAAAAGACATCGAGTGTCAGCGTGATTCCTTCGAATACCTTCAAGTCTGATGCGTTTGCTCCTGCTGCTTGTACAAGCGCGTCCACGACATGGCGATTGGCAACAGCCGGGAAGCCTGCCGGAACCAATTGACTGGTCAAGCCGTCTTGGCGAACGGCTGCGGAGCTGATGACGAGGCTACCTGTCTCGATTTCCTTTTGGTATGACCCGGCAGTTCCTACGCGAATGATGACCTGAACGCCGCCCTTCGCCAGCTCCTCGAAGCATACGGCTGCTCCCGGTGCACCTACCCCATGGCTCACTACCGCTACCTCGACACCTTTCCACGTACCCGCATAGCTGTGATACTCGCGGTTTTCCCCGATTTGACGCTGATCGTCGAGTTTCGATGCAATCAAGGCTGCACGTTTTGGATCACCGCACACGATGACGCGCTTGGGCAGTTGTTCTGGATCTACCTTTAGATTCGTCAACATCTCAATCGAACTCCTTTTTCTCCCACTCATCCTCTGGGATCGGCAATACTTCACCCGAGAACCGCTCTTCACGAAACGGGTCTGCGATCAGGTGAAAACCATTTTGCTCCCAGAAGCCGGGCTTGTTTTCCGTCATAAATTCAATTCCTCTGATCCACTTCACGCTTTTCCAGAAATACAGATGTGGAACAACCAGGCGAAGCGGCCAGCCGTGCTTGTCCGTCAGTCGCTCTCCATCAAAGGAGTGAGCCAGCAGCACATCATCACGCTCCAAATCAACGAGCGGCACATTGGCGGTATAGTTGTGATCACCGTGCAGCATGACGAAGTTCGCCTGAGGAGTCACGCCAATCGCCTGTAGAAAATCACGAAAACGCACGCCTGTAAACGCATTGTCAAAACGCGACCAGCGCGTCACGCAATGAATGTCGCTCGTCACTGTCACCTGCGGCATCGCCATGATCTCTTCGTAGGAGAGCGTCACTTCCCGATCTACCTCACCGAAAACGCGCAGCGTCCATTCGTTCATGTCATACACCGGCACGTCTCCCTCATGCAAAATGGGAAAACGCTCTGTCAGGATTTGTCCTGGCGGAAGTCGTCTGGCGAGTTCCGGTTCCACTAGGGCGGGTACTTTCATTTTTTTGATCCGATCCGCCTTGTTCATATCGCATTTCCCCCTGTCTACGCTGTCTATATGGCCTGTGTTTAACGGGTGCTCTGCTGATGGGCGCTGCCGATCTGACTCTTGTTCTTCAAGAAGAACATCGCCACAATCGTCAGCACGTATGGCAGCATGGCAGTGAACTGAGTCGGAAGCGAAAAGCCCTGCAATCGAATACTAAGGGCATCCATCAATCCAAACAAAAGGCTCGAAGCCAAAATACCGAGTGGATGCGACTGCCCCATCATCATCGCTACCAATGCGATAAAGCCTCGACCAGCCGTCATACCTTCTGTAAACATCGTGACTTGCCCCAGTGAAAGCTGTGCCCCTGCAACCCCGCACAATGCGCCACTCATCACAATCGCCAGCATCTGAAGTCCCGTCACTTTCAGACCGAGACTGCGAGCCGCAACGGGATTCAGACCAACTGCGAGGACGCGGAAGCCCGTAACCGTCCGATAAAAGAACACATACAACAAAATCGCAGCCAAAAACGCAAAATACACGAGCGGCGAATGACCAGAGACAATACCGCCGATGACCGGAATATCGTGAATGAAAGGAATCTCGACGGTTGGCAAGCCAACCATATCCTTATCGTAAAACGCCCCTTTGACACCGAAGATCGCCCGTAGTGCAAATGTCGTCAACCCCAGTGCGAGAAAGTTAATCGCCACACCGACGACGATTTCATTCGCCCTAAGCTTGATCGTCATGTACGCGAATAAGAGAGAAAAGACAATGCTAGCCAGCGCTGCAATCAAAACAGCCAGAAAGAGATTCCCGGTAAAATGATTGCCGACAATCGCGGAAAAGGCACCGACCAGTACCAATCCCTCCAAGCCAACATTAAAAATCCCGACACGTGCGCAGAGCGCTCCACCCAAAGCTGCCAACAAGATCGGCGTGACCATCCGAATGGTAGAACTGAGGAGGGACCAATCAAAGAGCTCCATGCGATTCCCCTCCTTTTGCCTTCCGCTTTTTCCACCAGTCGTAGCTGAACTTGGCGGAGATGAACAAAATCAATACGGCTTGTATAACACTTGCCAGCTCCAGCGGCACATCCGTATTGCGCTCTACACCCATGGCCCCTGTCTGAAAAGCAGCAAGCAGGATCGAAGTCACAATGATGCCAAGTGGGTGCGAGTTCGCAAGCAGAGCTGCCATCAGGCCCGTCCAGGCGAAGCCCGGTACAGTCAGCGCCCCGTCCACAAAGCGATAGTGCGCCCCCATTACCTCGACTGTTCCCGCCAAGCCAGCCAAGCCACCACTGGCAAACATCCCGGTCAGCATCACCCGAATCCGATTAATTCCTCCGTATTGAGCAAACAGCGAGTTTTGACCCAGCATCTTCACTTCATAGCCAAATGGGGTAAAACGAAGGACCCAGAACAACAGCAGCGCTGCAACGATCGCAAACAAAAACCCTGCATGTACGCTCATCCCTGCAAACAGCTTCGGAAGCCAAGCACTTTTCTCCAGCATGACGGTCTGTGCCAGAGCCGCAGAGCCCGAACGATCCCGGAATGGCTCTGTCACGAGAAAACTCGCAAACAATACCGCGATGTAGTTAAAAAGCAACGTAGAGATGAGTAACGGAATACGAAAGCGGGCTTCCATAAAGCCTGGCAACAACGCCCAGAACCCGCCGACCGCCATTCCTGCGAAAATACCCGCCACTATTTTGATCATTCCCGGTGCTGGCAAATAGATCGCAACTAACGCAGCACTTACGGCACCCAGCACCATTTGCCCTTCCGCCCCCAGATTGAATACCCCTGCCCGAAATGCGAGGGAAAGACCCAAGGCAATTAGCATGATAGGCGTAGCTCGCGCTAATGTAGACGTAAAGAAATAAAAACTGCCAAAGGCCCCTTTCCACATTTCCAGGTAGGTGCCCAAGATCGATTCGCCAACTGCAGCAATGACCAGCGCCCCGGTCAACAAGCCGATGACGACAGCCAAGAACGGCTGAACCAATGACTTAGATAGCTCTTTGATTGCTGCCATGAATGCTTCCTCCCGCCATGATCACGCTGATTTTTTCTTCGGTTGCCTCCAGGCGTGAAAGCTCTCCAGCGATTCGCCCTTTATACATGACCAAAATCCTGTCAGACAAGGCGAGAATTTCGGACAACTCGGACGAGACCAGCAAGATCCCGTCTCCCTGATTGCGCTTTTCGATCAGGGCCTGATGGATGTACTCCATGGCACCAATATCCACCCCTCGCGTAGGCTCAGCCGCAATTAAAAACGGGGTCTCATGCCCCAGCTCCCTTGCTACGATCAGCTTTTGCAAATTTCCACCTGACAGATTCCCTGCCAGCTCCTGCAATTGTCGGGAGCCTGTCTTGATGGCAAACTGCTCAACCCAGCCTTTTACGACTTGGCGGAATTTCTCCCGCAAAACGACGCCGCGGCGGTTGTAAGCAGGCTTTCGCTGATAACCCATCAACGCATTTTCCTCGACGCTTGAGAGTTTGGCTGTTCCCCACAGGTACCGATCCTCCGGAATATGCGCCAAGCCAGCATCCCGAATGGTGGCTACTGATTTGTTCGTCACGTCCTTGCCGCCTAACCGCACCGTGCCCTCTAGTGCCGCTCGCAAACCACTGATCGCTTGCAGCAGCTCGGATTGTCCATTCCCGGAAACGCCTGCAATTCCTACGATTTCCCCGTGGTGTACGGTAAAGCTGACTTGATCGAGCAGAGTCTGCTTTTCTCGAACCGAGAGATTCTCCACCTGTAACAAGGGGCCTTTATCCAGAGGAACTCGCTCAGCTAGCTCCTGCAATTCTCGTCCGACCATCAATCTTGCCAAATCATCCGCATTTGTCTCATTCCGCGAAACCGTTCCCGTCACTTTGCCTCCGCGCAGTACCGTAATACGATCGGCTACCTCCATGACTTCCTGCAACTTATGTGTAATCAAAATGACGCTCTTGCCGCTCTTTGCCAAGTTTCGAATCGTTTGCAGCAGGTCGCGTACCTCCAGCGGGGTAAGGACAGCGGTCGGCTCGTCCAACACGATAATATCCGCTCCCTGATACAGGACCTTCAGAATTTCGACCCGTTGCTGTTCCCCAATCGAGCAATTCGCTACCTTGGCCTGCGGATGTATCGGAATGCGATACTGCTCACTCAGCGCCCGCACCTTGTCCTCCGCGTCATTTCTTTTGAAAAAACCCGCCTGCTTCGGCTCATATCCAATCACGATATTTTCAGTCACACTGAATTCTCCGAAGAGCATAAAGTGCTGGTGAACCATCCCAATTCCATTTCGAATGGCGTCCTCTGGTCCGCGAAAAACAACTGGCTTGCCGTTTAACAGAATCTCTCCCGATGTAGGCTGCTCCATCCCGTACAGCATCCGCATCAGTGTCGTTTTGCCCGCTCCATTTTCCCCGACAACCGCGTGGACTTCTCCTGCTGCCAGTGAGAACGACACCTTGTCGTTGGCGGTAAAATCTCCGTACTTCTTGGTCATGGCCCTCATTTCCAAGCGATCGGTCATTCCCACTCCCTCATTTCTGTACGTCCTTTTATGAAAATAGAAGACCGACTACACAGCCGTAGTCGGTCACATCCCTCACTGTGCACAAGCTTTTTACGTGCGTGTTTAGAATTTATCTGGTACTTTGCGGGTGCCTGCTACAATCTCATCGCTGATCGCTTTCACTTTATCCACGACTTCTTGTCCGATAAATGCGTTCAGCGGCGTCTTGCTTTCGTGCGTGACATAGGTTACACCAACACCTTTTTCCTTCAAGCCGTACGCCACTACACCTGGTTTGAACGTTCCTTCTACAAAGGTTTTCACGGTTTCATAAGCTGCCGCGTCAGTTCCTTTCAGTTGGGACAGAACAATATGCTCTGGATCAATCGTCGTACGGTCAACGTCTTGGCCTGCTGTGAAGAAGCCTTTTTCCTTCGCCGCTTCGAAAACGCCGAGGTCGCCTACTGCTGCTGCACCGTTAATGAAGTCAGCGCCTTTAGAGGCTTGGAGCAAAGCCAGTTCCTTCGCTTTTGCCGGGTCAGTAAAGCTTCCTACGTAGTTGACCATCAGCTCTGCTTTTGGATTCGTTGCTTTCAAGCCCTCTTCGAAGCCAACTGTCCATTTTTTCAACTGCGGGATATCAAGAGCAACAACCATACCTACTTTGTTCGTTTTCGTTGCCAAACCTGCTGTTGCTCCCACCAGGTAAGCCGCTTCCTCTTCGCGGAAGGTAACACTGCGAACGTTTGGCAAATCCACTACAGTATCAATAATCGCAAAATTACGGTCAGGATTTTCGGTAGCTACTTTTTTCAATGCATCCTCTGATGTAAAGGAAGATGTGATGATCAAGTCATAATTTTCTGCAACAGCCACGCGCAGATTTTCTTCAATCGCTCCATGGTCTGTAGATTCAATCGTTTTCACTTCTGCGCCCAGCTCTTGTGCGGCTTTCTTTGCACCATCATCCATTTGTTGGAAGAACGGATTCACACCGATTTTCTCGGGCAAAATCAAGGCAATTCGCTTTTTCGCCGCGCCCTCTTGTCCTGCTGCTTGTCCCCCTGACTGCTCTGCCGGTGCGCTTGTGCCAGTCGAGCACCCTGTTGCCAATACTGCGAATGTCGTTAATGCCAGCAATAACTTCTTCATGATGTATCTCTCCCTATCCGAACTTTACGTTTTTCTTTATCCTATTAGGTAATGTACGGCTTTTTATCCATTTTTTCAATACTATTTACGAATATTCTCTTATAGAATTAATTTATCGTTCGTTTATTCCTCCTCATCTTTTACAAATACAACAAAAAAACTCTCCCCGGAGGAAGAGTTTGCGTACGAAGCCGTTCTCTTCCTCATCTGTCAAAACCATCGTACATCGTACAGGTTTTGCAGGAATTGGCACCTTTCTGTTCATGCATAGACATGATCAGTGGTTGCCGGGCATCATCGGGCCAGTCCCTCCGCCGCTCTTGATAAGGTAGGTGAATGTATTTAGTTACAATGAAATTCATTCTAGCAGAACAGTTCGAAAATGCAATTCTTTTTTCTTAATTCCAAACACTTCTAAAAGTAAATCGAAGTTTAAAAAGTCGTCTTTTCAGCACCGAAAAATTGGCGAGAACCTGAAGAAGGAGGAGCGGAGTGTAGGGGACCTACATGAGCACCGGACTTCGAAGGTGAACGTCAATTTCGATGCCGAATCAGCTTTCAGAACTACTTCGTGATCAAAAGACGACTTTTTAAACAACCTCTAATTTACGTGAAAGGTTTGCTGGAGGCGATGAGACAACGTATTCAGCTCGCCCAGCTCTTCCGTAATCTCACGCACTTTTTGATGCTGGTTTTCTGCTGTCGCAAACAGCTCTTCTAGGTTGGCTACGGATTCCTCGGTTACAGCTGTAATGGTCGACATCTCGATGGCAACCTCACCGGAACGCACTTTTACCCGGTCCATGCTGGAGCTTACTTGATCAGCTGCTTGCAGGAAGGCCATCATACCGGCACGCACTGCTTCGATGGAGGCCACTGTTTTCACAGCCAGCTCTTGGCCTTTTGCAACAGACACTTCCCCGTTGCTCATATGCTGCACCGCATTCTCACTTTCCTGATGGAGTGACTTGAGAATGTCGGTAATCTCCTGCGTAGCTGTCGCGCTTTGTTCTGCCAGCTTGCGTACCTCATCCGCTACAACCGCAAATCCCCGTCCATGCTCGCCTGCACGAGCCGATTCAATCGCCGCATTCAGTGCCAAGAGATTCGTTTGTGTCGCGATCTGATTAATAGCGCCGACAATTTCCTCTACGCGATTCGCCTGTCGATTGAGCTGGTGAATCGTAGAGGCTGCTACATTGACTGCCTGCACAATTTGCTCCATCTGCGAGGACAGCTCGTTCATCATCTGAACGCTTTCTGACAGACGACGGTTGTTTTGTTGCGATTCCGTTTTCATTGCGTTGGTCTGTGTTGTGACTGCCTCGATTTCCTGGTCGATAGATTGAACCTCTTCTTCAATCTTCACCGTAGAATTCGCCTGCGATTCCATGCCTGTGGCGACTTCCTTGAAGGCTACCATCATTTCATCTGTATTGCGCTTCGTACCTTCTGCGTGCTCGTGCACATGATCGCTTGTACGATCCAGTTGCTCCGTCATTTGCTGGATGTTCAAAAGCATCTCTCCCAGACGGCGCTCCTTCTCTTCCGCTTCCTGCCTTGCGTCATGAGCTTTTCGCAAGGAGGTTTGTCCAGCGAGACATAGATACGTTACGGCTCCCATCATCATGAGAATCGTGACAATACGCATAAGCAAATTGAGCTCCGTAAAATCACCATCGAAAATCTCGTAGGTTCCCGTATAAAACCCGACAATCGTAACGATGATTTGGGCAATTCCCGCTGTTACGACCAGCTTCCAATCTAAATAGGCTGCCAAAAAGCCCATGACGATAAAGGCGAGGAAGGTAATCTCTTGGTAATCGGTAAAGTGATCGAAGGAAATAGCATAAAACATGAGTCCGATTGCTACCAGATAACGAATCACATGACTATCTTTGCGAACGAAGTAATATGGCGAAACAATTAACGTAACCAACAATCCCAAGGACGTCACTTTCCAGAAGTTCACATCCTCTTGGTAGGCAATGAGTCCCGCCATCCACAAATGATTCCATAGGATGAAAATCATAAAGCCTTCTTTGTCAGTCAAAGTATTGCGAACCAATTGAATCATAATTGCCCCCCTTTTTTTGTGTATCGGTTTCTTTCCCCATTATATAGCCAAACCTTTGGCAAATTTGTGAAAAAAGTGAGAACAGCCAAAAACAATTTCGAATAGGCTATTACACAACTCACACGTACAGGAGGCACATGGAGAAAAGTGGAACTGAATCAATTGCCAGCTACTGTGCTGACACGGACGATTAGCCGTCCGAACACCACGATTTACTATCCCCAATTGGCAGGCTTAGCCAACCAGCAAGCGGAAAAAGATATCAACCGGGCGATTTATCAAACGGTTCAAGGATTAATTCACGAGCAACAACGGGTCCAGGTACCGGGAAATACAGAAATGCAAGGAAGCTACGAAATCAAGACAAACGAACGCGGTATTTTCAGCGTCGTGTTGAGCAACTACGCCTACACACCACAAATGGCTCACGGCATGACCTTCCTTGGGTCGATCACCGCAGATATCCAAACAGGCAAGCTGTATACACTGCGTGAATTATTTAAGCCTGGAAGTGATTACGTCAAGGTGATTTCCGAAAACATCAAGCGTCAAATCAAAGAAAGAAACATCCCCACACTCAATGGCTTTACTTCCATTAAGCCCGATCAGGATTACTACCTCGCCGATAAAGCATTGGTCATCTACTTTCAGTTGTACGAAATTACGCCTTACTACGTCGGTTTCCCCATGTTCCCCATTTCGGTCTATGAACTGGAACCGCTCATCAATGAAAAAGGGCCCTTGAGTATCTTGTCCGCAGATTAACTACTGTGTCACGTATTTTTCGCCCAGGTGAGTGTCTGCTTCCAAGACACTCGCCTGATTCTATTTATGTCATAAAATCCATAATTTCGCCATCGAATAAACGTTTACTTATATGCCTGAAACTGCTAGTATGTTATTGTACATATTTACTTAAGCAATAAAGTGTACGATATATCGGACCAGCTTTTCTGGAGGTATATACTCATGCAATATTATGGTCATCGAATTAGCCAAACCGCAAGAATATTTAGTAAATCACTAAATGGGACGATGGCTCCCATGGGATTATACAGTTCGCAATGGGGTATTATCCTTTGCTTGCATTATCGTGAAGCGCTCACCCAGGTACAATTGAGTAACTACCTGAATGTGGAAGCGCCGACGATTACCCGGACACTCACCCGATTGGAAGAGATGGGCTGGATTATTCGCTCAGAGGGTGATGACAAGCGTGAGCGCTATGTGTCCTTGTCTCCGCAAGCAGTCGAACGGTTCCCGGAATGGCTGGAGGCTGCCAAAGAGCAAGAGGAACTGGCACTCCGCGGCCTTGACGAAGCAGAACTCGCTATCTTTAACCGCGTATTGAAGAAAATGAACGATAATTTACAGCCGTTGTAACAAGTAAAAAATGACTTCGCCCAAGAGCAGTTTGGTGAAGTCATTTTTTGTTAGCTATTTTTCCTAGTGGTAGTGAGGATAGTGTTGAGCTCTTGTTCCAATTGAATCAGTTCAAGCTGTATCTGTTGCTTTTGCAATTGCTTTTTCTGTTGCAGCACTTGTTTTTTCAAATCATTAGATTCTTTGTCATTTACTCCGTTCCCTGTAGAATTATCCTGATCCGGTTCCACTTGTCCAGTCGAGCCTATAGCAGCCAGGAAGGCGCCCAGAACTGCGATCCACCCGCCTACCGCTACCAGCTCACTCGCCAGATTTTTTTCGATCATTCTTCTTCCCTCCATTGCTGGATGGTTCCTCCTGTAAATTCTTCTTTATATCTTGAATACTGTCTCGTAATTGAGCAATTTGCTGTTCAATTCGTTTGAATTGCCTATCATCATCGTTGTCATTGTCATTGCAATTCTTATTGTTCCCGTTGATTTGCTTGTTCAATTGAATGAGGGGCTGTATCAGTTTTTCGTTGTCGCAGGCAGGCTTTTGGCATAATCTGGTTGTTTTATCAATGGCGAGTCTGACAAAGCCAATCGAAATAATCTAAAGTGCTAATACAGCGGTATCGTCATCATCATCACAAAAAAACATAGATACCTCCCTGCCAACAAAAGGTCGTGGTTTGATTATTGGCCCTTTTATACAATACGCTTCTGCCCAATCCCTCGTGACATCGGGACCATTACTTTCCTGATGCTGTTCTGTCATGAAAAAAGGCTCCCCACCAAGCACAAGCGCGCCCGGCAAGAAGCCTATTTCCTTCTGATCGTTTTCTTTTTATCCTAACGGTTTCGCGATATTGCGAGCCATCCAGACCCCGGCAGCTCCGGCCTGTGCCAGACCACGCGTAATTCTGGCACCATCTCCGCCACAGAACAATCCTTTGATTTCTGTTTCGAATTCCTCAGTCAGGAGAAGTCATTTATTAATTTCAATGTTATTTCCGGTCTTTTGAGGACGAATAAGACGAACTATCTCGTCACTCAACCAAAACAGGAAAGAATTGAATAGTGCATATTTCATAAATGGCCCAGAGTATCCAATAAACGAAGCGAGATCAATCTTATCGTTTTGATGTGAGAATAGTAAAAATAAAGGAATAAACAGTAATGGAGTCAATACCAAAAAGGTGACAATAATCTGAAAAATACATGATACGATCCATCGCGTACTCTTCAAATTTTCTGTGAGGGTATCTGATAATAAGGATACAGGAATTGAAACTATGAGGAATATTGTAACAACAACTAAACCATAAATAAATGCATAGAATAATGGATATTCTATATTTTTAAAAATAAATAAAATTATTGAAACAAAAGAGGAAATTAATAAGACAATGTACTTTATTTTCATATTTTTATTCCTCATCAATAGAATAAGCAGGGAGAGATTTCAGCGCTAACATAACTAAATGAGATTAAATTAAACTAAACATTACACCAGCCACTAAACTTCCCAATATTTTTTTCATTTTAGTTATTTCCCTCCACCTAAAATGTGTAAATTACATATAAATATTATCTAATATTCAAATGAATGTAAATGTTAAATTCTCCAGTTCCAACCCTTTGATAATTTATTTCCATAAAGACATATCAAAAGTATACAGTCACATAACGGTTTACTAATATGAAATATATCACTAGGATATACATACTTATTTCATGGCGGTTTTCTTCCTAACAGAAATATTCTTCAAAATGAAAAGACGTCACTAAACTACAGGAATAACACCAGCATTGACTTATAAGAACGAAATAATAAAAAAAGAACGTCTTGCCAAGCTGATATGGCCTAGCAAGAAGCTCTCTTTACAATTATCGTTTTCTTTTTATCCTAACCGTTTCGCAATATTACGAGCCATCCAGACCCCAGCAGCTCCGGCCTGTGCTAGACCACGTGTAATTCCAGCACCATCCCCGCCACAGAACAATCCCTTGATTTCTGTTTCGAATTCCTCAGTCAGTTTTGGACGAGCCGAGTAGAATTTCGCTTCCACTCCGTAGAACAACGTGTGCTCGGAAGCGATTCCCGGTGTTACCTTGTCCAGTGCTTCCACCATCTCGATCAAACTTTTCATCGTGTTGTAAGGCAAAACGAGTCCCAAGTCACCCGGTACCGCTTCCTTCAGAGTAGGCTCCAGGAAGCCTTCCTTAATACGCGCCTCCGTGGAACGGCGACCGCGCAAGATATCACCGTACTTTTGCACGATGACCCCACCGTTTGACAGATCATTCGCCCGCTTGCAAATTTCTCTCGCGTACTCGTTCGGCTTGTCAAACGGCTCTGTAAACGTATGAGATACCAAGAGCGCAAAGTTCGTATTCATCGAGCCCAGCGCTGGGTCTTTGTAAGAGTGCCCGTTTGCTGCCATAACGCCACTGTGGTTTTCCACGACCACGTGACCGGAGGGATTGCTGCAAAACGTCCGTACACGCGTTCCGACAGATGTATTGAAAATGAATTTTCCTTCGTACAAGTGCTCATTGATTTCGCGCATGACGACATCGGACGTCTCCACACGTACGCCTACATCGACTTGATTGTTGTACATTTTCAGACGGCGCTTCTTCAGGATATTCGTCAACCACGCGGAGCCATCGCGGCCTGGTCCGATTACCACGTAATCAGCTTCGTACTCTTGACCGTTTTTCAAGACGACACCTTTTACCTGATGTCCGTCTGCTTCTTTCACCGTAATGATGTCCTCGACTTCTGTCTTGAACATCATGTCGATATGCTTCTTCAAATGCTCGAAGATCGACTGGAGAATCTCCAGATTTTGCTCTGTTCCCAAGTGACGTACCTGCGCTCGCAACAGCTTGAGTCCAGCTGCATAGCCGCGCTGCTCGATGCTCTTGATCGTCTCTGTGGTCGGGTCAGTCATCGATTGGGTAGCCCCATGCTCCAAGTTGATTTCATCTACGTATTTGATCAGCCCAAGCACAGTGGAAGGGCTGAGATAATCTGTCATCCAACCGCCAAATTCGGTGGTGATGTTAAATTTGCCATCGCTATAGGCGCCTGCTCCACCAAAACCACTGGTAATCGAACAGGCCGGCAAACAGCCTGCGAAATCTTTTTTTCCTGCTGGCGGCGGGCAGAGCTTGATCTTTTCCTCCAGGATCGGACAGTGTCTGCTATAGATGTCATGCCCTTTATCAATCAACAGCACCTTGGCATTCGGTGCTTTTCGCATTATTTCATAGCATGTAAAAATCCCTGCTGGTCCTGCTCCTACAACGATCACATCATACTTATTCATTTCGTTCCCTCCCCGAAAAAATGCAAAAAATTCCCGGCCGACGAATAGGGTAGACCAAAACTGCCCTATTCGTAGCCGGGAATTTACGGTTCCCTGTAGAGACCCTCAAACCATATTTCTGAGGATATACGAATACAAATTACTATTTCATTCGTCAAGCCTGTGTTGTTCTTCACAACAATATGTATAGTAGCTGATAAGGTGAATCAAGTCAACCGAAAACAGCCTATTTATTCGTCTTTTAAAGTTATTTTTATCGTAAAGATGCCTTTACAATCTTCAAATGCACGGAAATCCGAACGTTAAAAACGAACATTCGTCATTTCTGTGCATGCCCCTCATCTGCTCGGGAAGGAATCCGTCACAAACGAGTAGAATAGAAGGAATTTTATGAAATATTCCAAAAAGGATGAGGCCTGTATATGCGGGATTATCGCTATTATCAGTCTGCCTTTGCCGGTGTTCCCAAGCCGTTCGCTTTCGTCGACCTAGATCTGCTGGAGGAAAATGCGGAGCAAATCAGCTTGCAAAGCAATGGAAAACCCGTTCGAATCGCGAGCAAGTCGATCCGAAGCGTTGCCATTCTCAAACATGTATTGCAGTTGGACGATTGCTTTCGTGGTCTCATGTGCTATTCCGCTCCTGAGGTGCTTCACCTGTGCGAGGCAGGCTTCGATGACCTGCTGCTTGGCTATCCACTTTGGGAAAAAAGCTGGCTTTTGTCCATCGCCTCTGAGATTAAGAACGGACGCTCCATTACTTTGATGATCGACTCTCTCCTACATGTCGAACAGCTCGAACAAATCGCGCGGGAAACGGGAACCAGACTGCCGGTCTGTCTCGATATCGACATGTCGTCTGATGTGCTGGGGCTGCATTTCGGCGTCTGGCGCTCGCCACTTCGCTCTCTCGAGGCGTCCCTCTCCCTTGCCAAGCGCGTCGCTTCCTCCGATCATCTCTACCTGGATGGTGTCATGGGGTACGAAGCTCAAATTGCTGGCGTAGGGGATCGATACCCTCGTCAATTCCTGAAAAACAGCATCATTCGTCTCCTCAAGCAATATTCCGTGAAAGAAGTGGCTGCTCGACGTGCCACACTGGTGAAGGCCATTCGCGAGCTAGGCATTTCTCTGCGCTTCGTAAACGGTGGAGGAACGGGCAGCTTGCACCTGACCGGGAAAGAAGACGCCGTTACCGAGGTGACAGCAGGCTCCGGATTTTTTTCGCCTGGGCTCTTTGACTACTTTCAAGATTTTCGGTTTCATCCTGCTGCCGGATTTGCTCTGGAGATTATCCGCAAGCCCAAAAATAATATCTACACATGTGCCGGCGGAGGCTACATCGCCTCTGGTTCTGCTGGGCGTGACAGACTCCCCAAGCCTTACTTGCCAGCGGGATCAAAGCTGTTCCCCAACGAGGGAGCAGGTGAAGTACAGACACCGATCCACTATCAAGGCATGGAAACGCTGGAGCTGGGAGACCCGATCTTTTTTCGCCATGCCAAAGCAGGAGAGCTCTGCGAACGTTTTACCCGGCTGTATTGCATCTCTGGCGGGAAAATCATCGAGGAAGTGACCACCTATCGGGGGGATGGATTATGCTCACTGTAAAGAAGCACGCGAATCACTGGACCAATTGGACAGGAAATGTACAAAGCCAGCCGAAGCAAATCGCGATGCCAGAGTCCGTGGATGAGGTCGTGCAGCTTGTCCTTGCTTGCAAGAAGGCAGGTACACGGATTCGAGTCGTCGGCTCCGGTCATTCCTTCACGCGGCTCGTCCAGACAGAAGACTGCTTGCTATCCTTGGATCATCTCCAAGGAATCGTCAGTGTAGACCCTGCCTCTGATACCGTTGAAGTCTGGGCAGGCACCAAGCTCAAGACACTCGGACACCTGCTGCATCAAGCGGGCTACTCTCAAGAAAACCTCGGAGACATTAACGCTCAGTCCATTGCAGGGGCCGTCAGCACCGGGACACATGGCACAGGCGTTCATTTTGGCAGCATCTCCACGCAAGCCGTCGGGCTAACAGTCGTGACCGCAGCCGGGGAGGTTTTGGAAGTATCCGAGCGAGCCCGGCCGGATCTGTTCAAAGCCATGCAAGTCTCTCTTGGTCTCTTGGGCATCATCGTACGCGTCAAACTGCGTGTCCTTCCAGCCTATCGCCTGCGCTACCAAAGCCGTCGCATGCAGCTAGAGGAGTGCCTGTCCTCTCTGGACACGTTTAAAACCGAGCATCGGCATTTCGAATTTTTTATCTTCCCGTATTCGGATACCGTTCAGGTAAAATTCATGGATGAGACCAGCGATCCCCCTAGCGGCAATCAACGATGGAGCTATTTGAAAAAAATGGTGGTGGAAAACGGGCTGTTTTGGCTCTTGTCCGAGAGCTGCCGATTGCTCCCTTCGCTCACCAAAAGCGTCAGCAGGCTGTCCGCCCAAAGCGTTCCCTCTGTCCATGAGAGCGGCTACAGCCATCAGCTTTTCGCCACCCCTCGCCTTGTTCGTTTTTACGAAATGGAATACTGCTTACCTGCTGAGCACATGGGCGAAGCCATACGGGAGCTGCGTCAGGCGATTGAGCAGGAACGCTTTGCCGTTCATTTTCCGCTGGAATGCCGGTACGTCAAAAAGGACGACATCTGGCTCAGTCCCGCTTACGAACGGGATAGTGCCTTCATTGCCGTCCACATGTACAAGGGCATGCCGTACGAAGCATACTTTGCCCGGATGGAGGAGATTTTCGCCCGATATGGCGGACGTCCACACTGGGGGAAAATGCACAGCTTGACCACCGAGAGGCTTCATCAGGTCTATCCGCGCTTGCCCGATTTCCTCGCCATTCGCTCTGAGCTCGACCCTAGCGGCTTGTTCGTGAACCCGTATTTAGCCGAGTTGTTTGGAATCTCCTGAAACACTACCTACCGAGCCTAAGACGACTCTCCAAAGCGTTTGGCGTCTCAGTTGCTTTCTCGGTTGTTTTGAGAAACTGCCGGAATCAGCTTTAGGGGAACGTATTATTAAGGCATGCTTGGTTCTATGGGTCCACCAAGAAAGAATTTGCTGCGCTTTTGGAAATAAGTGAGCGTACTCGGCCCTTTTCTCATTTTAAAAGGGCTTTTTTCATTTAATTAACCGAAGACTTATCTCCTTAAAGCAGGATAAATAATTTTGTTACCTTTAGGAAGAAAGTGGTATTTTTAAACCAATTGTAAAATGATACCATTAAGTAACACTACAATAATCTCGTTTAATTTTTCCACAGAAGTCTGCATTTCCTGTCTTGTTAAGGAGATGCTCTATAAAGGAGATGTAAGCCGTGAAAAAAGTCTATATCCTTATTCTCTCTCTCATAGGAATATTTGCGCTGAGTAGCCTTATTTACTTCCCTGGATTAAAAGTGAAGTCATTTGAAGAGCTTGGTTGGTTCAATAAAGAGAAGATCACTTATCTGAGTATTAATAAAAATAATGATAATGAATACGTAGAACTAACTGCCGAAGATATCCAAAAAGTACTAAATGATTTCTCTAAAATGGAACTTCAAAAAATAGCAAGAGAATCTGATGCTTTTGATTCTGATTCAAAAAAAACAAATGAAGAATCTCCTAAATACGTTATTGATCTGAAAGAAAATAATCAGGACATTGGTACAATATATCTTAATGACACCAACTATATAAAGTTCTATCAGAATTCTAAGGAAGAAGTCGACATATACAAAATTGTAAATAACCCTGACCTAGAAATTCATTCTGTTTTCGCATCTGCAAGAAATAAATGACCTGTCTCCCACCTAAAAAAGGGGTTGTTCGGTTTATCTTCCGAACACCCCCTTTTTAAATTACATCTCTACCCAGCCGCCCTTACCGTACACGCGAGTAACTAATCCCTTACCAGTAATGAGGCGAATGTCGTCATAGTCCATAAACGGAAATTCGATCTCAATCTTTGTGTATTTCGGATTATCTCTCATGAAACGACGAGTTTTATGCAAGTCTTTAACTGCAATCTCGATATTTTTTTCAAGATCTCCCCGCAAATTTATTGATAAAGATGTAACCAAACTAATAATCCCTACCGCGATGGCGGCTGGTCTTGAAAGATTAAACACGGTGCCAGCTAAAGCAGTTCCAAGAGAAATATTACTTTCCAGTTTATTATCATCCATCTGGATTACACCATATTCCAGAACAGCCTCCATGGTTTCAGCCAAATCATCAAGATGTATTAAATGTGTTAGTTGCTTATTTAGGTGGCTTTGAGAATTTACCTGAGTCGACTTTTGGGGAGCGTATTAAAAAGGCTCGTCTGTTTCATGGGTACACTAAAAAAGAATTTACAAAGCAATTAGGAGTGTCTAATAAAAAATTCGGCCCTTTTCTCAATTTTAAAAGAGCTTTTCTATTTAATTAACCGAAAACCTATCTCCTTAAAGCAGGACTTGTACTTTTGTTGTTTTTAGGAAGAAAATGGTATTTGAAAAATTACTGTAAAATGATACCATTAAGTGATGTTTCAATTAATGCATTAATTCCCCATTGAAGCTATGCATTTCCTTCTTATTTGGGAATGCGCTCATAAAGGAGATGTGAAACGTGAAAATAGTTAGAATCCTTATTTTCTCTCTCATCGGAATTTTTGCACTCAGTAACCTCATTTATTTTCCTGGATTTAAAGTTTGGACATTTAGTGAACTTAATCTGATTAATACCGAGAAAGTAACCTCACTTACGATTAATAGAATAGAAGAAAAAGTAGACGTAGAAATAACCGATAAAAAAGAAATTCAAAAGGTACTCAACGATTTTTCCAAAATGGAACTTCGCAAAATTAAAAGAGAGTCTGATGCAAATGACTCTGATACGAAAGGTGTAAAAGAAAATAATTATTCTTATAACATTTATGTTTATGAAAATAACCAGGATGTAGGGAAAATTTATCTCTCTGGTACTAGTTACATGGTGTTTTATGGTAAATTTTCAGATAAATTCCCTATTTATAAAATTGAAAATAATCCAGACTTAGAAATCCACGAAGTGTTCAATTCAGCAAAAAACAAATAGTTTGCCAACATACCACTTATTACTTGCTGCAAAATGTAGATCGCGTACAAAGAACAATAGGAGATATTCGGTTAAATAGCCGAATATCTCCTATTGTATTAATTACGGTGTTTCCCAACGACCATTGTCATTCTTTAGACGAAGAATATTTCCCCTACCTGTGATCAGTCGAATGTCCTCATAGTCCATAAATGGGAATTCCAACTTAACCTTTGTGTATCCATTTCGTTTCATGAAATGACGAGTATCATCCATATCGTCAATCGCAATCCGAATATTCTTTTCCAGGTCATCCTTCATACTAATTGATAAGGAATTAACCAAACCAATAACACCTACCACGATGCCTGCAACTCGGGACATACTGAATACAATCCCCGCCAAAGAAGCACTAATAGACAGGTATGTCTCCAATTTGTTATCATCCATTTGAATAACGCCATATTTGAGAATTTTCTGCATAGCTCTGGCAAGCTCATCAAGCTCGTCTTGGTCAACAGTAATCGTATCAACGTATTGTTTCAATTTTGTACGTGCCATATTTTATCTTCCTCCAAATTTTTATTCCAAGCTTGTTTCCCGCGCGGTTATTCACTTGGTATTAATTAAAGTGAATCGAAGATGGAAAATAACAACCCGAACTCAAAAAAATTTATCTTTCTTATCATGATCCATTTTTTGTGCTATAGATTTTGACGGCTCTAATCATCCGAAATACTATCTCTTGACGTATGTCCTCACGTACACCTATATCCGTGAATTTCAACGACTTGCGAATCTTTGGCTCAAATCTTTCTATGATCTCTACCATTGCACTCTCATCATTATTTTGTGCTCGCTTTACCAGTGTTAACAGACTCATGTACTACACCTCCCTCTAGCTGTTTTCTAAGCTTCAGTAACGCTCGTTTCTTTGATTTAGAAACAGCTTGCTGAATAATACCCAACACGCTCGCAGCTTCCGTTTCTTTGAGATTCCTTAAATATAGAAGTGTAAGCATCTCCTGTTCCTTTTTCGTGAGGGTTTGAACAGCATCCAAAATTCGTTTATCCGCTAAAACATCTTCCCACTCAAAGTTGTCCTCCCGCTCACTTTTGTCAGTGTCGCTAACAAGGCTATCAACCACCCTCTCAATTTCGTCTGTAGGCTGGCATGCGTTGCCTATCTTTTGATTACGTACAGCCAACTCGATAGCTGTAAAACGGATGAGCGAGGAAATAAACTTAGTAAATCGGACTTCACCGTAGAATTCCTGAAATCTACTATCCAATTCATCGTTCCTCTGCGTATCGTCTGGCGAATTAAACACTCGTTGATATAGTTGTTGATTGTCTTCTTGCGCTAGAAATGCATCCAGCAGCCTCTGATTAGCTACGTCTGTAAATTTGATATCTAACTCTCTCCTCACCATTAGTATTTTCAGGCAAAAAAATAGACGTGCCGTTTTCACACAGCACGTCCCGAACCACTCTATCCATTTTACCAAACAGCCCTCTTTTCCCGCTTAATATCCCTGTAGTGTAAACTTTTGTAAATATGTGTAATTTCGAATACTCATGCTTTACAATCGAAATCTAATTGGAATATGTTTACAAATATTTTACTAATAGAGTTTCCAAGGGACCGTGTAGAGTTAAGTTATGAAAGTCTTTGCAGCATAAGATACCTGCCAGTTCACATACGCTAAGAATACAAACAGCCACATCATTCATGGCAGGGGCATTTTTCTATCAAGCAGGACAACTTAGCCTTGCGTGGGGAAATTCGGTTTATGGGCCTTTTTGCGTCCATAGCGCACATAATAGAAGGTATAGAACAGCACGAGCGAACCAATTCCGTAGAAGAGTCCAATTCGCTGTGTCGGGTCAAACGCCGGGAAGATAAGAATGAACGTACAAAGAGCCAGACACAGGAGCGGCATCACCGGGTAAAACGGTGCTACGAACTGTAAATCTTCTATTTTCCCACCCTCACGCAAGTATTGACGGCGGAAATTGAATTGAGAGAGAGCAATCCCCATCCACGTGAAGGTGACCGCAATACCGGATACAGACATGAGCAGCACATATACCGTATCCGCTGCAAAAGGAATCCCCACTGCATCAAATACCGTCACAAACGGGCTTTCCAAGAGACCCAGCTCACTTGAGGGAAAGAGGGCGGACAAGATCGTGACCGATGCCACATAGAACACGAGAATGCGAAACACAACGTTGCGGATCGCCCGCGGAATGGTCTTTTGCGGGTTTTCTGCTTCCCCAACTGCGATTCCGATCAATTCAGAGCCTTGATAAGAGAATACGACGTTCATCATCGTCACAAAGACGATCGCAATGCCAAACGGGAATAGTCCCCCATCTGCCGAGAAGTTGGAGAGAAACGGAGCGGGTCTCCCTTCCATACTGACAATACCGAATATAGCACCTAGTCCGATAATGATAAATATAAGTACAGCCAATACTTTAATTCCGGCAAACCAGTATTCGGTTTCCGCAAACCCTTTTGTCGTCAACGCATTGAAGGTAAAGAGCAAAACGATAAAGAGCGCGCACCAAATCCAGATCGGTGTATCCGGGAACCACCGTTGCATGACCATGCCCGCGGCAGTAAACTCTACCCCGGCCGTTGTAGCTGAC
This sequence comes from Brevibacillus antibioticus, assembly GCF_005217615.1. NCBI lineage: Bacteria > Bacillati > Bacillota > Bacilli > Caryophanales > Paenibacillaceae > Brevibacillus > Brevibacillus antibioticus. Next base: position 5,198,086 of record NZ_SZNK01000001.1, on the reverse strand, counting down.
CCTAGCCAATACATCCATCCCAGCGTAAACCCGCTCGCCGGACCAATATACTTGCTGGCGTAGGCTTGGAAAGAGCCTGTTACTGGCATTTTTACAGAAAGCTCACCCAGGCACGTCATGACCAGATACAGCAAAATCCCGCCGACGATATAGGCGACAAGCGCTCCGCCAGGTCCAGCCTGATTGATCGTGAAGCCAGCGTTGAGGAAGAGCCCTGTCCCGATGACACCGCCTAACGACAGCATAAACAAGTGGCGACTTTTCATGGAACGTTGTAGCTGTGTGTCTCTTTCATTCCCAGTGTCCATATGATTCCTCTCTTTCACTTGCTTTTTAAGAGGTCTATCAGGGGTCTATAAACGAAGAGAGAACTGCCTGCGCTAGAAACGCAGGGACAGGCAGCTCAATCCTCCGTCTTGTTTCTGGAATTCAGACATATCCAGCTCAATCACATGGTAGCCAGCGTCAGTGATTTGCTTTCGTGCTCTCAAAGCCTTTTGGAATAATGACGTAGTCGTTGATATGGATGCAGTTCGCAGAGTACTCGACTTCTTTTTCCACGATCAGATGCTTGTACTTGCTAAACACTTCAGAATCGATGAACTCCCCAGCCAGAACCAGCAAGTCATTGCCAAGGTAGGCGATACCTGTTTTCAGGTTGTGGAATCACTTCCGCAATACAAAATCAAATCCTTAATGTAAAACAGTTTAAAATTTTTTGTCAATTTATTTTTATCTAGTCTAAATTATATTGATTTGGTTGAAAAATTCTGATAGATTGAGGTCATATTAAGCTGGCGTGACATTCAACGAGCAGTCACTATGCAACAAAGCCAGGAGGTAACCCACGTTGGTACAATCGATTGACCGGGCGATGAGCATCATCTCCGTCCTGGTATCAGATCCAAACAAGCAGCATTGGTCCATCTCGGAAATTGCTGAACAAACGGACCTGCCACTGAGTACGGTACACCGTTTAATCAGCAGCCTCATCAAGCATGGACTCATCCTCCAGGTTCCTGAGAGCAAGCAGTACAAGGTCGGCTATACGTGGATGGAAATCGGGCTGCGCATCCTGGACAAGATGGATATGCGCGCTGTCGCCCGAGCTGTCATGGAGCAATTGGCAGCAAATGTACGAGAAACTGTCTATCTGAACATTCCACAGGGCACTCATGCCATGGTACTCGAACGAGTGGAAGGCCCCACGTCTGTCAGAAGCATGGATAATCTGGGAGAGCGTATTCCGCTACATATCGGTGCGGCAAACAAAACGATTCTCGCCAGCATGAATCCGACCGAAGCAGAGCAAATCGTGACTGGACTAATCCCGGATGCAAAAAAACGTCGCGAGCTGTTAGAACGACTGCCAGAAATCAGACAAAACGGCTATGCAGTCAGCTACGGTGAGAAAACCGAGGGCACCGCATCCATTGCCGCTCCTATCTTCGGTCTCAACCAAAAGGTCGTGGGCGCTTTGAGTATTGGCGTTCCGAGCTATCGGATCAACGAGCAGCTCTTGTCCTCACTCATTGAACAAACCCAACAAAGTGCCAAAGAAATTTCCCACAAGATCGGTGCCTTGCCTTAATTTTTTTGCCCACTAATCGGAAACAGTTTTCACTATACGGAAAACGGAGGCGTTTTTTATGCAGAAATGGCAAACAAAAGAGCAGCTCGTTGATCTCTTGTGCAATTTGGTAAGCATCCCCAGCATTACAGGATCATCTGCCGAGAAGGATTTGCCTTCCTACGTCGTCGATCAGCTGCGTACCCTGCCTTACTATCAAGCCAATCCCGATCATGTGCGTGCGAATCCGACTGGGGATGGGCGCCATTTTGTCACTGCTCTTGTCAAAAAGGAAGGCGTACGGGACACTGTCATTCTTGTTAGCCATTTTGATGTGGTTGATGTCGAGGATTACGGCGCTTGGATGAAGCATGCTTTTGATCCCAAGACCCTCACTCCTCTCTTCCAGCAAAACCAAGCAGATATGCCAGCCGACGTCCAACAGGATATCCGTACTGGAAACTGGCTGTTTGGCCGTGGCACCATGGATATGAAATGCGGACTGACACTGCACATGTCGATGATTGAGCAAGCGATTGCTGGAGAGTTCGACGGCAACATTTTGCTACTGACCGTCCCTGACGAAGAAGTGAATTCTGTCGGGATGCGAGCAGCAGTCCCAGCGCTTTTGAAAATCGCCGAAGAGTTCGACCTGAGCTACACCACCGTGCTCAACTCCGAGCCGATGTTTACCCGCTATCCAGGGGATACGAATACGTACCTGTACACAGGCTCCATCGGAAAAGTGCTACCAGGGTTCCTCTGCTACGGCAAAGAAACACATGTCGGCGAGCCTTTTGCTGGGTTAAACGGCAACTACATGGCCTCTCAAATGACATGTGAGCTGGAGCTGAACACATCCTTTTGCGAGGTCGTTGAGGGGGAAGCCTCTCCTCCGCCAACCAACCTGATTCAAAAGGATCTGAAAAAAGAGTACTCTGTGCAAATTCCGCACCGTGCTGTGACGCTGTTTAACCTTTTTTTGCTGGAGAAGCAGATGGAGGATGTCGTAGAACCGCTGCTGGAATCCGCTAGAAATGTCGCAGAGCGCATGAAGCAAAACTACCTCAAGCACGCGAGCCAGTTTGCTAATTTCGCGCCGTTTAGCCCACGTGATCTGTCCATTTCCGTCATGACTTACGAAGAACTGTATGCCTATGCGAAGAAAACGTACGGGGAAGAAAAACTACGCCAGCTGGAAGCAGATGTGATCGCCAACCGCGGCGACAAGGACGACCGCGATACCACAATCGAGCTGGTGGATCAATTAGCGATTCTGTGCAAAGAACTGTCGCCGATGATGATCTTGTTCTTCGCTCCGCCGTTTTACCCGGCAGTCAGCTCGCGCAAGCATCCTCTGATCCAACAGACGATGGAAGAGATGAAGGCATACGCGAAAGATCAGCACCGGGTCAATTTGGTCAAACAAAACTACTTTGGCGGTATCTCTGACTTGAGCTACGTCGGACTCCAATATCCGGCGGCATCCATGCAGCCATTGGTAGCAAACATGCCTTTGTGGGACAACGGCTACTCCATTCCGCTTCAGGAGCTCGAAGCTTTTGATGTACCTGTCATGAACCTCGGCCCAGTCGGACGTGACGCCCATCAGTGGACAGAACGCCTGGACATCGACTATGCATTTGATACGTTAAAAGACATGCTGCCTCGTTGCATCCAGTCTCTCTTGCAAAATGGGAAAGCATTGGAGGAATAGCAAAAAGGGAAAGGTTCCTGTACCGATAGATTACTGTCGCGCAGGTGCCTTTTTCCTTATAATGAAGAAAAACCATTTCAGGGGAGGGTTATGCATGGAATTTCAAGCGAAAGAAAATGGCTTTGTCACTCAACTGTCCTACGGTGAGCTGCACGTATCAGGTGATGAACAGTATGGCTTTCGCCCCTATCAGCTCTTGGTCTCCTCCATCGCTGTTTGCAGTGGCGGCGTTTTGCGGAAAGTATTGGACAAGATGAGAATGCCATGCACGGACATGAAAGTAACAGCAGATGTTCAGCGAAATGAGGCAGAGGCAAACCGGGTTGAAAAAATTCACCTCCACTTCATCATTACGGGGGAAAATATGAAAGCGGAAAAAGTGCAAAAAGCCATGGAAGCCGCGAGCAAAAACTGCCCGATGGTCCAATCTGTCAAGGGAAGCATCCTCGTAACCGAGTCCTTCGAATTGGTATCATGATAGGAAATACATCGCTAACGCCCACTCCTTTGTTTCTACTTCAAGACATACAGCAGGTCACCTTGTCACCGACAGAAGCATGGACGTTTTTTGGCGAGGCTACCCATGCCGTGCTCATCGTGACAAAAGGATCGGGCGGAATGCTGGACGAGTCGGATCAAGCCACTCTTCAAGCTGGAAGTGTACTCGTCCTTTCACGAGAAGCCGAGAGGCAAGTACGTGCCGATACAGAAGATCCACTCCGTCTTCTCGTATTCTATTTTGACGTCCTGCAACAGCAAGATCCGGTCACCAACGCCTATAGCCCGAGCCGTTCCTGGCACCTTACCCACACCCAATGCTTATTCAGTCAGGTCGATCACTGCACGGAGCTTGCCCTCACGCTGTATGCTCATCGTCAAGCCAATGATCCGTTGGTAGCTTTTCAAAATCAAATTCGCTTTCAGCAATTGCTGCATCTGATTTGGAGCCATGCGGAACGGCAAGCTACAGTAGAGACGTCAAGCGTTGTCGATCAGACCATTTCCTACATGCATGCGAATTATGCGGAGCCGATCTCCTTGGATGATTTGGCGAATCGAGCTGGCTTTACCCCTCGGTATTACACCGAAGTCTTCAAGAAAAAGGTCGGCAAAAGCCCGATCGAATATTTGACGAGTTGCCGAATGGAGCATGCAAAGACGCTACTTCGCGAATCGAATAAACGATTGCGTGAGGTAGCACGCCTGGTCGGGTATGCCGATGAGTTTTACTTCAGCAGACGCTTTAAGCAGCAGGTAGGCGTGTCACCGACTGTCTTTATCCGCATGAATCAGAAGCAATTGGCACCCGTCACCTTCCACTATGCTGAGTATTTATTGGCACTCGGAATCAGACCGATTGGCGCTCCGGAAGAGCAGGTCACTTATTTACGTGAGCAATTACGGATGAAAGAGGCAGATGAGATTGTCAGCCTGCCCGAGAACACACCAGACTTGATCAAACCATTGCAACCGACGTTTATTTTGACCGAATCGACAGGAGATTACGCTACTTTCTCCAAGATTGCACCTACTCTTGCCTTTCCGTGGATGGAACACGATGTCTTTGGTCATTTGAATATGCTAGCCGATGTGCTTGGCATGAAAGATCGGGCTCACATATGGCTCAAGCAGCATGAACAGAAGGTTTTGAAAGCAAAGCGATGCATCGACGCGCATATTCGAAAGGAAGAAACCTTCTTGATTCTCAATGTGCGTCCACAGAGTCTACTGGCATACGGTGCCAGAAATATCGGACATGTGCTGTACAAATCCTTGAAGTTGACGCCACCCAAAATGATTCAAAAAGAGCTGCAACGCAATCCAAATTTCTGGGCGACCATCATCAACGAAAATCAATTAAGCCAATTTGCATCTGATTGGCTGTTTGTCCATATTTTTGATGATGACCTCTCACGGACACACTTTAAAGAGTTGATGAAACAGGATGTATGGCAACGAATTCCTGCTGTACAAAAAGGACAAGTGGTCATTCTCAACCCGATCTGGTTTTCGTATGATCCCCTCTCCCTCGACATCCAGCTGGAAGAAGCCGTCCAAATACTAACCCATGCAAATACAGCCACATTATCCAAAGAAAAACGGAACATTCTCCATGGATGAAAAGAGTGCGTTCAAGGTAAGATGAACCTTGTTATTGAGAATCATTTTCATTCATGGAGGATATACGATGAAACGATTACGCATACAAGCTTGGCTGCCCGGATTGATGGTTCTTTCTTTGTTCTTGCTCACGGCATGCGGTCAGACAGCCAGCACCAATCCAGCTACGCCTGCACAAGAGAGTAAAAGCAGCGAGACTCGTGTCCTGAAGCACGCAAAAGGCGAATCTACCATTCCTGTGAAACCTCAGCGCGTCGTAGCCCTGCAATATTTGGGTCCCATGCTTGCCCTTGGTGTAAAGCCAATCGGTGCGTTGAAGGGACATATGGAAGGTCCGGACATGGAGCCGCTGGTCAGTGGAATCGAAGTCGTGGGAGACTATGATGCCTATAATCTGGAGAAAATCCTCGAGTTGCAGCCTGACTTGATCCTCACCAGTTCCGAAGACGAGCAACAGGTATATGAAAAGCTGACGAAGATTGCTCCTGTCGTGGCGATCGACTTCGATCAATACGATGTCTACGGGCATGTACAAAAGGTAGCGGAAGCTCTAGGTCGAGAGGAAGAAGGAAAGGCTTGGGAGCAGAGGTACAAAGCAAAGGTTGAGGAAGCACGCAAGCTCGTAAAGGCTAAGGTCGGGAAGGACGAGACCGTTGCAGCATTAAACGTCCGTGCGAAAACGATTAAAATGTACGGTGCTCGCAACATGGGCCATGTGTTGTACAACGACCTTCAGTTGAACCCACCGCCACTCATTAAGGGCGAAATCGAAAAAGACCCGCTGTTCTGGTCAAAAGACGTGTCCATGGAGCTTTTGCCGGAATATGCAGCCGACCATATTTTCCTGATGCTGTTCCCTGGAGAGGATGCCGCTCAGTATTTGAAAGAAATTGAGCAAAGCAGCCTGTGGAGGAACTTACCCGCTGTAAAAAACAACCATGTTTACGTAGTCGATGTGGATAGATGGCTTGGCTACGACCCTGTTCTGATTGAAAAGCAGCTGGATGAAGCTGTGCAGGATTTGACTGGAGCGAAGAAGTAATAAGAAAGACCTATGAAGGGCATTCTGGTTTGAGTCAACATAGTGGAGGAGAAGAAAAAGCACAGTTCTCTTCGACTCTGACACGCCAGCATGGGTGATTGACTGCTCGTCTCCATTTCAAAAAGGGGACCGTCGAGCCAAAGCCACCCTACGGGCGGAAGTTTCTCAAGGAAGAAGTGTTCGACAAGCGGGTCCCCTTTTTGAAGTTCCGACTGGGTGGGCGTTGTCAAGGTCTACGAGCTCTGTGCTTTTTCTTCTCACCAGCTTAATTGGCTCATCGTTATTTTTTAAAACTTAGGAAGATCAAAACCGCTTAACTAAAATATAGGTCCACAAAATTTATACTTTCCGATAGTATGAGAAAAAAACAGGCCCGGCAGCTTAGTGCGCCGGGCCGGGCTGTTTGTCATTAGTTGCTGACAGGCTGTTGCTGTGGAACTTTCGCTCTGTTCTTTTTTCCCTCTGGAATGAGCAGATTCAAAAGCACCGTTGCCAACGCCCCTACTGTAATGCCTGACGATAAAATGTAGTTCACGAAATCTGGTACTCCGGCGAGCGCATCTTTTGGTAGAACCGTTACCGCCATCGTCAGCAGAATCGGCAGACCCATGACCATCATCGTGCGGTCATCAATCGTAATGTTTTGAATGACTTTGATCCCATTCGCCACAATCGCTACACACACGATCCCAAAAATCCCGTTGATAACTGGCTCCGGTATACAGGTAATCGCCGCCGACAGCTTCGGCACCAGCCCAAGGGCAATCAAGATCAATCCTCCAGCCATAATCGCCATCCGGCTTCCTACTCCTGTCACCGCAATCAACCCGGCATTGGAGGAATAGCCAGTCGTAGGTGTACCTCCGAATAATGCCCCGACAAAGCACCCCAAGCCTTCACCGACAGCACCACGATTCAGTCTCTCCTCCGTCAATTCACTGTTCGTTACCGTAGAGACGACGAACCAAGTCCCTGTTGTTTCAATCATGATAATCATATAAACAAAAAGCATCGTCAAAACAGCACTAATATCAAATACAGGAGCACCATACGGAAACAGCTTCGGCATGGACAGCCACGGTGCTTGTCCAACCGGACTAAAATCTACTGTTCCAAAAAAAGCAGCGGTTACCGTTCCGACAAAAATCGCAATCAGGACAGATACAAGTCTAAAAAACGCCCCCGCAACCTTTGCTCTTGTGCCAAGCAGCATACAGATGACCAGCACACCAGCAGAAACGGCGGCAATCAGAATGTTCGTCCAAATATTTCCCGGGGAGTGATAAATGTTTCCCATCCCTGTTGGCATCAAGGCAATGCCCACGATGATGATCACCGTCCCGCCGACGAGCGGTGGAATGAATTTGCGAACCGCTTTGGCAAACCATTTCAACGGATAACCCATCAGGGCCACAAACAACGCCCCTGGAATCATGCTGCCAATCATCGCACCCATCCCCAGCTTACTGCCAATCGCAGCCAGCGCACCGATGGGTACATAGGAAGGACCTTGCACAACAGGTAAACGCAGTCCAAAGCCAGTCTGGATCAACGTCCCGATACCTGTTGCGAGAAAACACATTTGAATAAAGAAAGAAGTGCTTGAAGCGTCCATGGTCAGCAGCCCAGCAATAATGATAGGAGCAATGTACAAGTCCATAGCTAACACATGCTGCAAACCAAGTAAAAACGCCTTTCCCACACTGATTTTGTCATCGACGCCCACAACAAGCTGATTGTTTTCTCGATGTTGTTCCACTTTCAAAAGGCCTCCCTAGTGGTAATTTAGCTAATCACGAACGATATAAGTGGGATTATACCGGATAATGACGTTTCTAGGCAACTATTCACGTAATAAATAGGTAGAAACGCTCTAAAATGTTCGTGTTTTGTGTTGACTTCCCTTCTAATCTCCCGCTACAATGGGTGAATAACCGAAGTATCGCCAAAGGGAGTGTCTCATCAATGATCGTGCAAGATACCGTGCTACGTAATGAGTGGATCGTCGCCTGTCGTTCGGTGGATGTGCAAGACCGCCCGATCCAGGTCACCATTATGGGCGAGCGGGTCGTCCTCTTCCGCAACAAAGAAGGAATCCATGCGTTTAAAGACCTCTGTATCCATAGAGGCGCTGCCCTGTCTCTGGGCTGTGTACGAGAAGGTAAGCTGGTCTGTCCGTATCACGGATGGGAATATGAAGCATCCGGAGCCTGTGTAAAAATCCCTCAGTTGCCTGCCGATCAAGCGATTCCCGGCAAGGCCCGCGCTATTATATACGGCTGTGCAGAGCGCTATGGATTCGTATGGGTGAATCTCGCTAACCAATCTCCTGAGTTTTTTGCCCTGCCGGAATTTGAGGATCAGCATTTTCGAAATGTCATTTGGGGGCCACAGACAGTGATGGCCAAGCCTCCACGCGTCGTAGAGAACTTTTTGGATGTAGGCCATCTGGCTGTCGTTCATGAGGGTTATTTGGGTGTCGAAACGCACATGGAAATCGGGGATTACCGCGTTCACCGCGACGAGAACGGTGTGATTCGCACGGATGAGATCAAGATTTTTCAGCCTGACCCGGACGGTACTGGTCAAGCGAAGCACGTCTATTACACCTACGAAATCCTCCGTCCACTCACGGTAAAATTCACGAAGCGTGATGCAGAAAACGGCAATCTCATGTCCATTTTGCTAACTGTGATGCCGCTGGATGAAGCGCGAAGCGTAGCTTATGGCGTACTTTCTTTTAATTACGAGACGAACCTTTCCGATGAGGAAATCATTCGCTTCCAAAACCTCATCTTTGCACAAGATAAACCGATCGTGGAAAACCAAAAGCCTGAGGACCTGCCACTCGATCTGCAAGTGGAGCTGTCCTTAAAATGCGACCGTGCGAGCATCGCTTACCGTCAATACTTGACAGAGATGGGTGTTACGTTCGGTACAGCATAAAGGGTACACAGAAAGGACCTGACAGCCCGTGTTTGTTCACATAGGCCATCAGGTCCTTTTCCTGCTTTCCAGTCCCGCCTTTTATAACAGCGGAGACAATAGCCGCGTCAACGATTCCAGCAAGCGCAAACGCAGTGGTCGGTTCACATACTCTCCCAACGTCATTTCCCGGCAATCAGCCAGATCGGACACAAACAGTTCCTCCAGCTCCTCTGCCATCTGCGAATCGTACATAAACGCATTCGTCTCGAAATTCAGCTTGAAGCTGCGAATATCGACATTGGCCGTTCCGACAGACGACAACTGGGTATCGACCACGATGGCTTTGGCGTGCATGAAGCCTTTTTCGTAGAGGAAGCAGCGCACACCGCTCTTTAACAAATCGCCGAGATAAGAGTGAGTCGCCCAGAATACCAACAAATGATCTGGCCTTCCCGGGACCATCACCCGCACATCCACCCCGGACATTGCCGCCATTTTTAGTGCGGTCAGCATACTTTCATCGGGAACGAAATACGGAGTCTGCAAGTAAATCTTTTTCCGTGCCTTGTAAATCATCTTCAAAAAAGCATGCTTGATTTGCTCTTTTTCCGAGTTTGGCCCGCTCGATACGATCTGAACGCCAATCGTTCCCTCGGCCTCTTGAATCTCCGGAAAATACGCGAGTGATTCATGCATTCTTTTCGGTGCAGACAAATTCCAGTCCAGGAAAAATCGTGCTTGCAGCATGTACACCGCTCTTCCTTCAATCAGCAAATGGGTGTCACGCCAATACCCCAGCTTCTTATCCTTACCCAAGTATTCATCCCCGATGTTGAAGCCTCCGATATAGCCGATTTTGCCATCAATAATCGTCAGCTTGCGATGATTCCTGAAGTTGACCCGAAAATTAAGGAACGGAATCTTCGCCGGGAAAAAGGAGGCGACTTCCCCCCCTGCTTCGACCAATGGGCGCAGGAACCGGGATGAGACACCAGAGGAACCAACCGCGTCATAGAGCAATCGGACCTCGACGCCCTCCTGTGCCTTCTTCGTCAACAGTTGAATGAGCTGCTTCCCTAACTCATCGTCATTCAAAATATAGTAGAGCAAATGTATATGCTCGCGTGCTTCCTCCATCTGTTTGAACATGAGGTTGAACAGACTATGGCCTTCCTTAAAAACCTGAATGGTATTATCCTGCGTGTAATACGCTCCATCACTTACCACGTTCATGAAAATCATGTCGCGGTGTCTCTCCATCTCAGGGTCGTTCACCTGTAGTTCACCCTGGGCAAGTAACTGCTTTTGTCTGTCTACCGCAGCCCGGAAATGGGAAAATTCCCCTTCCTTGAGCCGATACAGCTTTTTCTTGCTTAGCTTATGTCCAAAAATCAGGTAAATGATAAACCCGATGCCCGGCAAAAACAGCAAAACCATCAACCAGGCCCAGGTTGCCGCAATGTTTCGCCTCTCCATGAAAATAAGAACGGCAGCCAAAATCAGGTTACCTATTGTTATCATCACAATTATCTTTTCGGACAATGCCATCACTCCACATCCACCTCTAGGATTTCTCCCCTATTACAGCATTACCTATCGGGATTCATCCTTCCTATCCATCTAGTTTGTCCTAAGTTGCCAATAGTTTTCCACTCTTCATGATACATTTGTCGTCCAAATACACATCCGGCTCTTTGACAACCAGATCGATATGTACCCCCGCGACAATCGTCCCACCAAACGTGTTGTTGCTACCAAAGGCTACGTGAATCGTTCCGTACACCTTCTCGTCCTCCAGCACAACTCCCGTGATACGCGCCTTATCATTCGTACCGATTCCGAATTCACCCAGCATGCGCCCGTCTTGGTCCCCAAGCATTTGCAGAAGGCGTTCAGCCGCCGTTCCTTCTGCCTCTGTGATCCGACCCTTTTGGACCGTCAGCAGCAAGGGCGAATCAATTTTCCCGATACCAGCGATAGAACCATCGACCAGGATTTGTCCCTCCGCCGTCCCTTCCAATGGGGCGATATAAGCTTCCCCGGAAGGCAAGTTGCCCGATTCACCAGGATTGACGTACATGCCAGTACTCGGCACTCCATTGCGATCTGCGATAGAAAACGTCAGTGACTTGCCCGCTTTTTCGATTCGCACGGTACTTGCCCGCGTCAGCATCTCGGTCACGCGCTCGGTGAGTGCCTTTACTTGTGTATAGTCAGCGGAAATCGCCCCCGCAAGGAACATGTCTTCCGTAATTGCTGGCATGGTAGCCAGTCTCGTACCATTTGCTGCTGCTTCTTTTCGGGCTTTTGTATGCGTCAAAGAGTGCTGGGTCACACATACCACCACGTCTGCGCTCTTCATCGCCGCTGCAACAGCCGCAGGAGGCTCTTGACCGGACTTTTCCCGCTCCTTCATCACCATCAGCATCGCTTCTGCCCCGATCTGTTTACCCGCTTCCCAGAGCGCCTCACCGATGTCCCGCTTCCGCTCGTCGGCCACCACCAAAAATGTCTCATTTGCTTGCAATGCCAAGCAATTCATCAAAATGCCTTTGCTGGATTCTATCAATGTCATCGCCGCATCATCCTTTTCATCTATCATATGGTTAAGATTATATCCACTTTTTTCTTGCAAACTCTTCTGTCTTCGCTAGATTAGATCGTTAGTCCTGCCCTTATCATTTTTATCGGAATCTTCTTGCTTTTGCTGTTAAATTTAGTATGATTAGAATACAAATGAAAACGCTTAAGACAATGAGGTCTTCTACCCGCGCTTTATCAATAGGCGTGGGGAAGACCTTTTTCTTTTGAAAAAATGATAACGTTTTCATTTGAGGGATCGAGAAAAAGAAGAAGGGGATGACAACATGTCACACAGAAAAGCACAACCCAAAACATGGTGGCTGACCATGCTGATGATCGTCGCTCTGCTCGCGATGCAGATGCCAGCTTTGGCCAAGGACACCAACGTACAGATGCTCGACAAGGGGAAATGGGCACCTGCGACTTATCAAGCCGTCCATGAAATGATTGAGAAACACGGCATCAAGAGTGCCTCCTACAATGCCAAAAAGAAGCCGTATGCCGTTTTTGACTGGGACAATACGAGCATCATGCATGACACAGAGGAAGCGTTGCTTGTTTATCAGATCAACCATTTGGCTTACAAGCTCACACCAGAAGAATTCGGGAAGGTCATCCGTACGAATGTACCAGAAGGACCGTTTTCCGATTCGTATAAAAATGTCGATGGCAAGCCTGTCACGCTCGATGCCATCGCGACTGATCTCGTAGCAGACTACAAGTACTTATATCAAAATTATCAAGGTCTTAAAGGAACGAAGTCGCTGGAAGAAGTGACAGCAACAGAGCAATTCGCAGATTTCAAAGCCAAGCTGTTTTTCTTGTACGAAGCGATCAACGATACGCACAGCACCTCAATTGGCTATCCGTGGATCCTCTACCTCTTCACGAACATGACAGTGGAAGAAGTGCAACAGTTGGCGGAAGCATCCAATGATCACAGCCTGGGCATGGCGATTGAAAAAGTAACCTGGACGAGCTCGAAATCGTTGGCAGGCAAAGCAGGCGTAGTGAAAGCCTCCCATACAACGGGCTTGCGCCTCACTTCCGAAGTAGCAAACCTGATGAACACACTGCGTGCCAATGGCATCGACGTGTATGTCGTGAGTGCCTCCTTGGAGGATGTTGTTCGTGTTTTCGCTACCCTACCGAAATATGGCTACAATCTCCCAGCGGAGAACATCATCGGCATGCGTCTGAAAACAGAAAACGGACGGATTACGAATGTTTACCAGCCTGACTACCCGATCACGGTAGCCCACGGCAAGACGGAAGTGATCCAGAATGTATTGGTGAAAAAGTACGGTCACGGCCCTATCTTCATCGCGGGCGATAGCAACGGTGATTTCGAGATGATGACAGAGCTGGACAGCGTAAAACTCGCGCTCGTCGTGAACCGCGTCAAGGGCGGCAAAATTGGTCAGCAAATTACCAAAGGTGCCGAACAGATGGGTAAGGCCAACCCAACGGTAGTCCTGCAAGGACGTGACGAGAACACAGGCATGTGGATTCCGAGCGAAGCGACGATCCGACTTGGGCAGACAGAGCCGCAGTTGGTCGCGAAATAAACAGGAAAAACCGCCCCGTACAAAGGGCGGTTTTATCTTTATGGATGGGTAACTGGAATTCGCCACTCTAGCGGATATTTTTTCTGAACAGCATCCAGTCGTAGCGTTATCTTCTCCGGGAGCTTGGTTATTTCCCCTCCTTCCCAATGACCGCTGTCCTCCAGCCGAATTTTGTACGTTGCTCGCTCGCGTCCTGACTGATCAACGGGTCCCTTGGATTGATGACCCTTTTTAGCCCGGTAGGTTGTCCCCTGCCCATCTTGAAGTACCCACCAAGGCAAATAAATTCTCGTAATATCTTTGGAGAGTACATCGATCTCCATTTCCATTTGCTGTTTTCCCGAATCATCATCTTTTGCCAGCTTGATGCTTTTCAACGTAAAGATATCTTCTCCCACTTGTTGGATCACTGGCTTCTTGTTCAATTCATCCGGATGGAAGGTGACACTCATATCGTACGGGATCGCCTTATGGAGGCTATTTATGACAAGTGTCGCTGCTTTGCCTTTTGGCAACGGATCGTCGTCATTGATCCAACGGAAATGCCCATAGCGATCAATGGGATAAGAATTATATATGATTCTTTCCTTCCCCTTGCTGCCATCTGCTCCCTCGTAGTAATATCCCAGCCTATATTGCTGATACGGAAGAAATGGAGCATAATCGGGGTTCGTCGTCTTTCCGGTTAGCTTTTTTGCTTCTTGTTCCAATTGTTTTTTGGACGCCTCTGTCCATTGTGTCTCCAGCTCAATTCGGGTGGCCGTTGGCGTGTTGACGATCTGGTGCAGGGTCATCTTCAATCCATGCTTCGTCACTTGCGTTTGATTGACAGGCAGCACAGTCGTTGCAGCCGTTGTTTTTGCCATCGTGATCGGAACTTGCAGCTCCCAGTTTCCTTTTCTATCACCGATTTCATCAAAATGGATCGACAACGTTTTCGGAAGGGGCTCCTGTCCTTTTTTCCCGAGGATAAACCGGATGAATCCGGCATTATCTTCAAAGGTTGTTCCCCACTCGTCAGAAATGACCGCCCCTTTGGCATCCAACAATTCAACGGCATTGGATTCTGCGTTTGTCGCTGACGGATATGTAGGGAGCAACGGCTTGTCATCCGACTGTTTTATCATTAAAGCTACTATTACCTGCGCCGGATCAGCAATGATTTCCTTTACCTCCAAGGTGATCCCCTGATCGGTAACAGAAAGATTCGATGTTTCGGAGAAGCCTTGTCTCGCTGCCTGTTGTACTCCTTCATCGAACCCTTCTTGGGCAAAGATCGATTTGACATAGGCCGCAAATGTTGGGGACACTTGCATGGTTCCGAGCAGCCCGAGTACGACAGCGGAAGCGATGCCGATAGAAGCCCATTTTTTGCTTCGGAAAACTGAGCGTCTTCTCACTTGCACTACGTCATTCTTGTTTGGCATTTGAAAATTCGGCGTCTCGACAGCTCCCGCTACTTTCCTAAGCGTCTCTTGGATTTGCCGCTCCTCGTTAGTCATGAGTCATTGCCCCTTCCCGCAAAAAATCAGATCGTTTGCAATCCTTGTCCAATTGTTGTGCGATCAGCTTCCTGGCCTTGTGCATCCGCGACTTGACCGTACCCTCGAAGGAGCCCGTGATTTTGGCGATCTCCGACACACTGAAGCCCTCGTAATAGTAAAGAATAATGACCGCGCGATGCTCCGCCTTCATGCTGCGAATCGCCTGCCATATTTGCCTCTGCTCCTCTCGCTGGATCACGTTGTCCAGCGGCGTTAGCGCCTCTTCCGGGATCATCTCTTCGTATTCCACAGCAGGCTTTTGCTTGCGAACCAGATTCAGAGCCCGAAACGTAATGATCCGGTATAGCCAATTGCGAAAGGCCACTCCCCTTTTTGGATCGAGTCGGTCTATGTGCTGATACGCTTCGATAAGCCCTTCCTGAACTGCGTCCTGCGCCAGATGCTTGTCATGAATGATCAAATACGCTGTCCGGTATGCCATCGCCAGATAAGGCTTGACCAATTGTTCAAAGGCTTCAGGCTCGCCCTTTTGGCATTTGGCAATCAATTCCCACTCATCCACAGCGTTCCCCCCCCTTTTCGTTTTTGCTCTACTGTATATTCACGGGAACGCGGCGTTTGGTTCACGTTACATAGGCGAAAAAATATGAAGCACAGAAAAACCCGTCCCCTGAACAGAAACGGGTGGAAGAATGTTATTACGAGTGTACTTGATCTTGGCCTCCACATCACCTTTTTCATTGCCACTACCGGGATTAATTTCGCAATTGGAGGTCATATGTGACTATGCTAGAAACAAAAAGACGCGAGAAATCGCGTCCTTAACGTAGGCTTCTTGTTACCTTGTTGGATATGCCCCCTATTAAACCATTGGATACGTGATGAAAACGGTATTGAAATATTGATCCCTTAGAGTATCCTCTTGTATTACTGGGTCCAAATTTTTGAATTTTTCTGTTTCTAAATCTTCTTCATTTAAGATACCAGCTCTCCAAAAACCTAAAACTATCTCAGGAAAAACGTACCTGTCGCCCCACTTTGCACCTTCATCCCGCGTATAATTTGATATTTTATCGATTTTTTCCACTAATTGTGTCGCCTTTGTATGAACCACATCGATACCGTAAACAAAACAACTGAATCCTCCGCTGAAATTGTGTGTATCTATGGGAACTTCGATATAACTCACTTTGTTCTCCTCATATTTTATCAGAAATGTCACATATTTCAGCGGCCATTCTTGCTCAAGAGCCTTTACTTCTTCCCTAGTCATTCCTAACTTTATGGGTCCAATCCCTATTCCCGGCTCTACGATAATGTCCTCCATCGCAATCCCTCCGTCTGTACAAATTTGGTTAAGAAAAAACAATTTACGGATAAATGCTAACAAATCGCTGAGATGCGTTCAACTCAAGCTGTACATCAACGATTAATTACAATTAGAAATGCAATAGGAACTACTAGTAAGATTAAGATGGTCGAGATTAAATCATTTTTTACGGGCTTTTTCTGTTTAGCACTTTCATACGTTTTCATTCCATAAAACAACGCTGGAGAAAGACCAAGTAAAATGGCGAAATTCGCATGTACAGACATTATTAAAACTACTGAAACTAGAATACCAGTAAAAAGAACCAAATATTTATACACCGTATCACCCCATTTTAAACATATGATCAGAAACACACTTACGGGCTTTCCCGATCGATTCGATGCGGCCTGTTAAAAAAAGGCGCGATTATTCGTATTCCCATGACCCGTTGTCATACTTGATTTTGAAAGACAAGGTTTCCCCATCTTGTCTATTGAACGCGAAATAGCCTTCATTTAAATTTTCATCCAAAAGAATAACCGGAAGGGTATCTCCTTTTTTGGTATATTTCTGCATGATCTCGTCCTGAACTTCAATGAATGCATCCTTCACGTCTACAGAACGTTCATCTATTATTTTTTCCATTAGTGGGGCTCTTTTGGTGAAATTGTTATAAATCCACTCCTTCCCATTTCCGTCAGTCAAAGTTTGCATAGGTGCCAATTCATCTGAATTTACTTCGATTCCCAATGAACGAAGCGTTATCAAGTGATTTCCCTTTTCGTATTGCTCAATATCTTCACTTGTACATAGATTGCTGTAAGCGAAAACTGCACCTGCGAGAACAAGACCCAAAATGAATACACTTCTTTTCTTCATACTATCTCACCTCCTACATATCTTCATTCTTGATATTCGTCATTGTAATCGACTGATGCATAAGAAGGGTCATTATCGTAGTCTGGCTTATTTGACTCGAAGGGTAACATACCTTACTGAACTATCTTTTGAATCAAACGTAAATCTTAGTAGGTTCCCATTATTTTCATATTCCAATATAAACGTATCATCACCTGTGTCATCCATAAACTCTCTGGAGGGCTCGCCTACTATTTTTTTGATTTCCTCAGGTTTTCCAGTCATTCCAACAGTCTTTGGTTCGGCATTCATTAGGACGACTTTACTCGTATCCTTTACTTCATCAATTGAATTCGCATAGTCTTCGAATTGTAAATTAAATCCATCATAATATACTGTGAATCCATACTCAGAATTTCTACCCTCGATGGGGGTTCCGACTTTATCCAAAACCTCTTTCTTTGTTGCTCCAATGCCTATTAAGACACCTTCTAATTGTCCATTTTTCACCTTCTCCAAAGTGTCCGATTGAGCAGAAGTAACAGGAATATCTTCAGTTTTTTCAGAAACATTGGAACAGCCAAATAAAGTTATTGAGCTAAGAACAACCACAAGTAAAGCATTACGACATATTTTAATCAAATCAACCACACTCCTCATAAATTGATTGGTCAGTGGTAGGAGTTCATCCGAGATGCTGAAAAAATAGATCATAGGCTAGGGTTTACAAGGTTAAGGAGTGCTGGACACAAAAAATAGCCGGTTAAGCTGCTAGTGTTGACCGGCTATCTGGAGGCAAATTCGATATTATTCTTCCTGGCCTTGGGAGCTAGAACGAAAAGGGCTGATGAAAGAGCCGTAATTCAACCAAATTACTGAATAGTAATAATATACCATTTTTTCATATGTCGGGAATGTATAAATTTGTAGATTCCTCCTGTAACAAAAGCACCTTATTATCTATCTTTTTTCATCATTTTTGATTGAATAACCAGAATGTACTGATCCAACTGCTGGCTTAATTCCACGACTTCAGCATCCAACAAATCACGCTTCTCTAAATACAACTGCACCAGTTGGCCACGCAATTGTTCCACAATATTTTTCAAATGATCAATATCGTGGTAGGTTATTCCTTCTCGATCTAGAGATAGCGTGATACCTTTACTTATAGGAGCTGTAACTGCTCCTCCTGCGGGCGTTCCTTTAACCTGTCGAAGGGGTGGAACGCCCTTTTCAAATGCAATTGCTGCTATAAGTCTCACCCTCTCCTCATTTTTGCATTTATTACATAATTAACCATACATTGTTATGCAGGTTTTGACCGACTGCAAAAGTTGGAATAAAAAAACATCCTGACAGAGGATGTTTCATCAATCTACGGTATATTCACCATGACCTAAACATTGCTATGTATTAAGAGTCCCGTCGTGTTGTTCGACGGAAAACACATTGGGGCGTTCTTCATAGCCACAGACGCGATTTCTCGCGTCTGTGGCTATTCTTCGTAAGCTGGAATCCAGAATTCCTTCCCCTCATGTCCGATGAGCTTTTCCAGCCATTCTGTAAATGTCAGGTCAATGTCAATCGGGTTGTCGGGGTCCATCACCTAGATGACGGATCGTTTATTGAGCCACATACTTTAGGTAAATAGTTTCGGTATGATCTATACCTTCCTCATCAGTCCAATTCATTTTGAAAACAGGATAGTCACCAAAAAACGATTTTACTTCTTCGTCCGTTACTCCATTCTTAAAATCATTTTTCGTGCTATCCGTGTTAGGTACATCTTGAAAGATGATGATATGACCCTCTGTGAAATTGGGGGTTGGAACACTACCTGTTTGTTGACTTGTTTGGGTTAAATCAGAAACAAATTGAAGTTTCCGAATATTGCCTTCACCTAAATACTTAATTTTCCCTACAAAGCGTGCACCATTCTCTTTATCGGGAAGAATTTCAGTAACTCCATTCCAATTGTCAGTAGCTCCTTCGTACTTGTAGGACCATTCCTTTTCGGAACAAGCAACGAGTAAAAGAAGTGGGAGAATCAGAAATACTATTAATATCGTTTTTTTCAAATGGAAACCTCCTATCTCAAAGTAGGATTTAATCCATTGGTTTTCAAGTTTAAAAATATGAACTCAAATGACGCCTATTAAGAGCGTTCACTTTCATGTTGGAATCTTACCAAGCTATGTTTCATTTCTAATCAAGTCTTTATAGTCTTCGTTATTCAAATATTCTCGCGTGCACTTCTATTCTTCGTAAGCTGGAATTCAGAATTCCTTCCCCTCATGTTCGATGAGCTTATCCAACCACTCCGTAAATGTCAGGTCTATATCAATCGGGTTGTCGGGGTCCATCGATTCAATCCATGTAAGATAGCCTTTACCACTATGTCTTCTGTCTTGATCCACGCACACACAGCCTAATGAGTGGCTGCTCCAAGCGATAGGATAGTAAGGATGGTCGATACTATACCCTTTTCAGTAATCAATGACGTTGTGAGGGCTTAATATCGTGCAGCGACTGCTGCCAAATTCTAAGTCTCGAAATAGCGTGGCTCTGCTGTACTGACATAAATAGCTGACGTAATCCTCGGGTAAATCAAACGATTTTAGCATCTCTATCTCGGTGCCAGGATCGTTAGATTTGTAAAAAATGAATTCAAACTCCTCGCCGATAATACGCAAATCCCCGTTTAGTGTTTCTCTAGTTTCCTTGATCTTTTCTAAAATACGGTCAATAGAATTACTCACGCTGTGCTCACACCCTCCAATGAAATTAATGACTGCCACCCATCTCCTTCTTATTTTTATTCTAATTGGGAGAGGAAGCAATGAGGTGTTCAACTTCGTTTCTAAGTTCTGAGATATTCAGCCCTGAATAATTTTCTTGGAGGAAATAAAGATCACCATGCTGTTTGCCATGATCTATGGTTTCTGGAGAAACTTGCGATACCAGAGTGTTTTCGCTATTAATTTTAATCTTTCCTTGAACTACTCCTACTACGTTATAGACATCATCGTCATCTTCTGTTAAGAAAACAAAATATTTATTTCCTTCTTTCATAGGAACACTTCCTTCAATCCCTTGCGTTATTACCCCAAGATCATCATTCCCTGATCGAGATCCTGGCTTTCCTGATGGGATATATTTGGCCACCTCTCTTTCATCGAATTCCCCTCCGGTTTCCAGTACAGATACTGTATCATCTATCTCTACATTACCTTTATAGACTTCCGTTAATCTTAATTCAGAGACGGTATATACACTAAGGTTTTCATACTCAGGGTGACTCTCTTGAGAAATAACCTCAGCTTCTGCAATGATATCTGCATTTTCAGCCAGACCCTCCACGTCAGTGAATGCCTTGCTAAAATATGCTTCACCATAAACGATTCTATAATCTGAATCACTGGAATAAAGAAAACTCTGTTTTTTCAAGTCACCTATATAGTAAACAGTAAGTCCTGCAATTGTTATAAAACCAATAGTAGCTAGTGCTATTTTTTTCGTAGATTTAAAATTTTTTATGCTAATCGTTAGTGCTCCCCTTTCAACCAAATGATAAATCAGTAGTAGAGCTACATGGCTAACTAGAAGCAATTTCGATATTATTTTTCCAACTCGTATTCCCATGACCCATTGTCATACTTGATTTTGAAGGATAAGGCTTCCCCATCTTCTCTGATGAACGCGAAATAGCCTTCTTTTAATGTCTCATCCAACAGGATAGTCGGAATGGAATCGCCAGGTTTAGCGTACTCTTGCATAATTTCGTCCTGAACGCTAATAAACGGACCAGCTACATCCTCTTCATATTTTTCTCTCATTATTTCTATGAGGTTCGTACTTTTTGTAAATTCATTGAATACCCATTTCTTGCCGTTCTCATCAGTTATAGTAGCCATATTTTCCAATTTTTGATCTTCCACTTCGATTCCCATAGCATGAATTGCCTTCATGTGATTACCTTTTATATACGACGCTACATCTTCACTCGCGTATAGACTACTACCTACGAAGACAACGCCGACTAAAAAAAGACCAGAAAGAATTACATTTCTTTTTTTCATACTTTTACCTCCACGTGTCTTTATTCAGGCCAATCGGCTTCGGAAACTCGTTCAGAGATTGCTGTTGTACTATGTTGTATTTTCAATTACTACTTTCCATTGATCATTTTCTTTAACAACTGGAAGAGTTATATCTTCCGAAACATGTTCGTTCGAATAATGAAACGTAACACTCATTTTTTCATCTTCAATCTTTTCTACCGATACGGAATCCATATCTATATCCATCTTTTGAGTACCAAAACTTTCGTACACTTTCTGTTTGTCTTTATCATTATCAAAGCGCTCATCAATTGTGTATTCAACCATAGTTGGAGTGTCTCCGTTCTCAAGAGCTTCCAAATAGATTTGAACCATTTCTTTTACTTCATTTTCCTCATTAACCGAAGCATAAGTGTTGGAAGTCCAAATACCGCCAGTAACCACAACAGCACCAAGTAGTAGAATTGCAGCAACTTTAGCAGACTTTTTCATGCTCTTACCTCCCAATCAACCAAAGTGTTTATACGTATATTTTTACATGTTTTACCAGTTCGATAAATGGTACTAAAGAACCACTGACACGATAAGCCGTTTACACCGCTTATCCGTCTTCCACTGATCGGGTGAGGGATTCCGATTTCTTCTTTCGTGAATAGTAGTTTCCTTCGCTTGATGGATATAGGGTCTGCTCACGATGCAAAAAAATAAGATATGAACCGAACCTTTTTCCGCTAAAGAGGCAATATAGTGTGTAAGCTGCTTATTCAAAAAACAAATAGAACAATTCGATTCACATTATTTACAACAAAAAAGGAGCGAATTAATTATGAAAAAACGATTAATTGGTGGAATCGTTGCTACTGCGATGTTGGTTCCAGTTGCAGCATTTGCGGCTTCTGGCGTGATTGACACGCCTCCAAGAACACCGATGACTGCCGAACAAGTCAAGGCGGATGAGGTTGGCAAATCAACGCTCGAGAAGCTGTATCTCGCATATCCTGAAACAAAATCGTTTGAGATTATCGATGCAAGCAACGTTCAAGGTGATGTATCCAAAGGGAAAAATGTAATCAACATGAAGCAAACAAGTATCGTCCTACAGGAAAAGGGAGGAACCGGCAAAAAGATTACCCTCCATACAAACGGTAGTACGGATGAGATTGAACACGTGATTCAAGAGAATTGGGAGCCTAAGGAGAAGTCACTCATTACTTTAAGCGATCAGGAAATCAAGGCGAAGGTATCTGATCTTATTAATAAAATGTATGGCAACGTCGAACAATACAAGGTTGCTATCGAGCAAATGGAGAATCCAAACCAAAAAACATGGATGTTGAATTACACCAATGAGATGTTCAAAGAACCGGTCTTTCAGGTTTTTGTTCAGGACAATACCATTAGTCTTACTAAGATCGTAGGTATTCCTACAGCTGATACACCTTCTGATACACCTTCAAACATTAAAGTAGAAGGCCTATTCTCTAGAAATGGTAAGCCTGATTATACGGCTGATAACTTTTTAAACGATGAAAAACTGTTTGCTTTACTAAAAATCAGCCCGACAGAATTAAAACAAGAATTAGCAAAAGGTAAAACTGTTGTGGAGATTGCAGCATCTAAAAATGTCTCGAAACAACAGGTGATTGATGTGATTGCAGAAACACAGGCTAGAGGACAACTTCAAGGGGATGGAGTAGCGATCACCGAGAAAGCACTGAAAGAAATGATGAAAGCAGTTGAACCAAAAGTAGTGCAAGTGATTGAACACAAAACAGAAACGGAATGGTAGTAAAACAGAGTCAACTGGGGTACACAAGTAAAAGAGAAGAGGCGGGAGAACCGCCTCTTTTTTTATGGACTAATTTTTCAGACAGGTGGTTCTTAGCTTGATGGGCATGTGGATGTACCCCTAGACTATTAAATCTCTGGCTGCATTATGTTTAAGGAGAGGAATCAGGTTATTCATATTATTCGATTCATAGTATTTAGCGGGATCATTTGATGGATGGCGACTTCATCCCAAGTGAAGTATTGAGGGGGGATCGAAGTTAGTTCGTAGTGTTTTATAAAATCCCTTCTTCAATTATTTTCCTCTCCCTTTTCGCGAGCACCATGTCTGCAGGCTGGTTTGATACCCTAAGACGAAGGAGTTAGTTAGTCAGGCAGAAAAATACATTCCAGTCTCAAGGGTAGAAGATACTTTCGAGCGTGGGGAATCTGTTCACACTTTCGTTTGATCAAAGTATGGTACATAAGAAACTAAAATAAAAAATACAAGATCAATGCGAACACATACAATTGCCATACTTTCATTTTGAATTTGATACATACCTTTTCCAATACACCCGATAAGTATTCACAACATTTAAGTAATAGCCAAAAACCCCCCATACCAACGACTATGGCGAAATCGAGTGGGCTGAGTCTGCTCTCGATGAAGTTATATACTTTCGTGATATGAAGAAAAATCACAAAAACGAGGAATGAATAGTATTGCATTGAAATAGGGAGCACCTAAGCCCCCGATTTCCATTGTAATATCAGTTATCTTCTCTTCCAGTTTACTTCATAAAATTGGACATCAAGAGATCTTTGTCTCTTATATCAATCCGTCGTCTTCATACCGATTTTCTTCTGCCGCGTAGAACAATACGAATTCAAGCGTAGCTCCGATCTCATGCAAAAATGAGAAGACGTTTTCTTTTGCAGTGATCGCAGGCTCTTGCCGATTTCTGACATGAGCGTACACGACGATTTCATATGACAGGTTTTGTTCTTCCTTCTGACTGATAAGTGACTCTTTTTCCTCTTTCAACGTGTTTATCATTGCCAGCAGTAATTCCTCTGTATCATCTGTTTCTTCCTCTAACGTTTCGAGATACCATACTGCCCCATCCGACGTCTGTTCCCCTTGTATCCAAGATGCGTGTGGGGAAACTTGAAGAAGTTGTGGGTTCAAATTCGGTTGCGTGTCAGCTCCTTTGACCAGGAAGGCTACCTTGATACTTGTACCTTGGGGAGCTTTGAGTTCCAAGTTTGGAGGCAGATCGTCAGGATAGATGATGATGTTTATCATCGCCACTCCTCCGATCTCACTCATAAATTGGATCGTTTCTTGTGTCAGCTTCATTCGAGGGATTTGTCTCTCGTACGCATAGATGAAGAATTCGATTCCATAGATGAGATTATGTTCTTGTTTTAAATCTTTTAAAATTTTTTGTTTCCCGTCTAGCATACGAAGGAGCGGGAGAAGCTGGTTGTTGATATCGAGTGAGGCCTCATATGATGTTGAAATTTCCCAACTCGTATCAGGAGCAGGTATTTTCCTTTGAGTTAATTCCCCTTTTTTTCTTGTCGATGTTGGGATCAGACACAGCTCTTCTGATAATATCTGGGTATCAAACTGATCTTCTGCCAAACACCAAAATTCTGCACTTATACATGTTTCTTCATTGTCCTCGGTGGTTAGTGTCACATCCATAATCACCATCACCTCCGTTTTAAGTCTAATGTTCAGTTATATTTCTACTCAAAGGGAACATGTCAGCGGCATCGATAATGTCAAAAAACAACTGTATCCATTCATTCCTTCCTTGTTTCTTTTTTCCTAACCAAAGATAGTCATCATATTTGTCTTCATATATATCATAATGGGAAATATTAGCACCCTTCGGCACATTAGCCTTCTTCAATTTGTGAGCATCCACATTGTTTTTCTTCAAGTATTTGTCATCTAACTTTACCGGGCTGGCAGGTTTGGGATCGCATTCTGCAGTTGGTTGAACATTATTCCATGCAGTGTCTTTATTATCCTGCATCATCATGTTGGAAGGAGCTATTGCGCAGATCCTAGCATCTGCCACCTGTGGCGTACTCGCAAAAATTGTTACAACTAGAACTAATAATAGAAAGCGTGTGAGCCGATTTAATGTTGAGATCATAACTTTTCCAACTCCTATTTTCTTATTTTTTTGATATTTCATCTGAAAGTCTTTCGATGTTCACCATGCCGATCACACCTCAAATTCCAACCGCCTTATCAGTTGTTACTATCAGTGACGACAACCCTTTGAGGTAACACATTCACAACTTTCTTACTTGAAATGGACAATTCGCAAAGCTTGTTTTTTGATTTCTTGCTCATCTGCTAGTCAGTTTCGTTACCTCGCATTTGACAAACCTGACAGTCGGTAATTTTATCCAAATCCAAACAGTAATTTTACTATCTCCTTAAATGTACTGATCCAACTGCTGGCTTAATCTAAATACAATTGCACCATTTGTCCGCGCAATTGTTCCACAATGTGATAGGTTACTCCTTCCCGATCTAGAGGTAGCGTGATACATTTACTTATAGAAGCTGTAACTGCTCCTCCTGCGGGCGTTCCTTTAACCTGTCGAAGGGGTGGAACGCCCTTTTTAAATGCAATTGCTGCTATAAGACTCACCCTCCTTCCTTTACCACCGGATTATACACTTGCTTATAGTGGCACCTGTGGTTCCTCTTTTTATAGATGCTCTTAGTTTTCTATTGCTTTATCGAACATCATTATCCCAACCACCTTATTTTGAGATTTATTACATAATTGACCATAAGTTGTTATGCAGATTTTTACCTACTGCAAAAAATGGAATAAAAAAACATCCTGCCAAAGGATGTTTCATCAATCTACGATATATTTACAATGACCTAACAGTATACTAGCCGCCTAATCTGTTTTGGTTACCTATTCGCTTATTCATATTCCCTAACCATCCAAACAGTGCTATGTATGTAAGGGTCTCGTCGTGTCGATTCGTCAAATCCGCTAGAGAAAGGCAATATATCGTTTCTTCAATTCCTCTCTCTGTCCTTCCCTTACCGAACTCATATAAAGCCATCTGATATCGAAACCGAAGATGTCGATCCAATCCAATTGCTTCTGTAAATTGATCAAAACTAGCAATGCGGGAGGCAAAACGCTCTAAAATCTCATCCACGCAAAAATGGTAGGTGTTAGCGGATTTCATAATGGCATTTAAACCGGCAAGAACTTCATTGGTGGGAAGACTATCGAGATAGTCAGCATACTCTTCAATGATGCTAGCATTGCCAGACAACACCTCCAATGTGTAGGAGTTCGCCTTTGCCCATACCTTGAATCTTTCTACCTCTTTACGTCCTTCCTCATCAAGTAATTCAAACCATCCTAAATCAGCGTAAACTTGCACATACTTCTTCGCCTCTTCATACAGTCCTTGCATTTCAAGTGAAACGCTCTTATATAAATGGCCCAATCCATAATAATAGACAAGATGACGCTCCGTTTTCAGAGATTCGTCTTTTTTGTTTCTTTTCATCCTGTCCAATTCATGCCTGTAAACAGTGTCTGCCAGAAGCCTTAATTCGTCACCGTACTGCTCTGATCTCTCCCACTTTTGCAAAGCGAAACAGATCTTCGCCAATTGGTATAAGGCGTCAAGTTGGTAGTTTTCAGGAAGGCGGTTTCGGTAAGGAGAAAACCGAATGACATTCTCCCAATTTTCTTCTGCATTTGTCCCAAGTACAACACGAAATAACTGATACTGACTCATCACAAAGTGGTCAGAGTAGCTATCTTTTTCATTCTGAATCACATATTCATAAAAGCGCACCGATTCTTTCATTTGCCCTTTCTCATATAGCTGCTCTGCAAGGGCAAAAAGAATCATGATGTTTTTCGGATTCTCCATCATTTTGGGGACAGTAGCTTCTATGCAATCCTTTCGCCCAACCTCCACGCATCGAATCAAGTATGGTATTAATCGGGGGCGCGATATTCTCCCCTCTAATATGCATTCTTCCGTGTATAATTCATACAACCAACCCGAATCGTAACCAAACACCTTGGCTAGCGCGTCTAACTGACCAATGGTGATTGCACGCGGCGGATCTCCATTGAGAATCTCACTCAAGCTACCTGGGTTAATGCCAGTTAATTCACCCAGCTTGCTTAATGTGTAGCCATGCTTTTTCCGATTTTGTTCGATTTCTGACCGCAGCGACCGATGCATTGTCTCTTGCAGCCCCCCCATAAAGGATTATACTTTCGTCTGGCTTACAGCCAAAACCTTCTACGCTATATTTACAAGAACGTTGACGGATACTAGTTACCTAATTGTTTTGGTTAGCTATTCGCTTATTCATATTCCCTAACCATCCAAACAATGCTATGTATGTAAGAGCCTCGTCATGTCGATTCATCAAATCGGCGAGAGAAAGGTAATATATACTTTCTTCAATCCCTCTCTCGATCCGCCCTTTACCAAACTCATAAATGGCTGTCTGATACCGAAACTGGAGGTGTCGATCTAATCCTATTGCTTCTGTAAATTGATCGAAACTAGCAATTTGCGAAGAAAAGCGATCCAATATATCATCTACACAAAAATGGTGGGTATTAGCTGATTTCATAATAGAAATCATACCGGCAAGAATTTCATTGGCGGGCAGACTTTCAAGATAGTCTACATACTCTTCTAAGACGTCTGTATTCCCAGATAATACCTCCAGTGTATAGGAGTTCGCCTTTGCCCATACTTTGAATCTCTCTACCTCTTTACGTCCGTCTTCATCAAGTAATTCAAACCATCCTAAATCAGCGTAAACTTGCACATACTGCTTCGCCTCTTCATACATTCCTTGCATTTCCAGTGCTGCACCTTTATATAAATGTCCCATTCCGTAATAATAGACAAGAGGACGCTCTGGTTTCAGGGGTTCCCCTTTTTTGTTTCTTTTCAACCTGTCCAATTCATGCATGTGAACAGTTTCTGTAAGAAGCCGTAACTCGTCACCGTACTCCCCTGATTTGTTCCACTTTTGCAAAGCAAAACAAACCCGTGCTAATTGGAATAAGGCATCGAGTTGGTAGTTTTCTGGAAGCCGATTGCGATACGGAGAAAACCGAATCACATTCTCCCAATTTTCTTCCGCATTTGTCCCCAGTACCGCACGAAATAACCGATACTGGCTCATCACGAAGTGCTCAGAATAGCTATCTTTCTCATTCTCGATAACATATTCATAAAAGGGCACTGACTCTTTCAGTTGCCCTTTCTTATATAGCTGTTCTGCAAGAGCAAACAGAATCGAGATGTTTTTCGGATTCTCCATCATTTTGGGGACAGTAGCTTCTATGCAATCCTTTCGCCCAACCTCCACGCATCGAATCAAGTATGGTATTAATCGGGGGCGCGATATTCTCCCCTCTGATATACATTCTTCCGGGTATAATTCATACAACCAACCCGGATCGTGACCAAACACCTTGGCTAGCGCGTCTAACTGACCAATGGTGATTGCACGCGGCGGATTCCCATTGAGAATCTCACTCAAACTCCCGGGGTTAATGCCAGTTATTTCACCCAATTTGCTTAATGTATAACCGTGCTTTCTCCGACATTTTTCAATTTCTGACCGTAGCGACCGATGCATTGTCCCTTGCAGCCCCCTATAAGGATCTTCCTTTCTATCTTTTACCGATTTTACAATTTTTGTAGTTTTTCAAAATGCACTACATGACCTTTCTATCAATTCGTCATCCAGCTCGGAACTTTGACTCAGATTTATCTAGAGTCGGTAAATACAGCGATAGAGGTTAATGAAAGGGTTTGGGGGCCTTGAGGTGTGCGAAGGACTTACTTTTCCGTTTTTAGCCTGTTTTGTGCAATGACAATATATTTATCCAATTGTTGGCTCACAGCCAAAACTTTATCATGTGAGAGACCGTAATTTCCCGCCAACTCCATCATTTCCCGTCGTAGCTGATCGATTCTATTATCCAACTCTAAGTGGCAACCGATTTCCTTTACCATGCCCCGGATCGTACACTTACTTTTAGGGGCTGATGCTGTGCCTTTTTTGGGGGAGTTTCCAGGGTGAAAAGAAACATCCCTATCTAAAATATTTGCGATAGCAGTAATATCCAACGCCCCCTCTCTTTTACAATTTATTACATATAATTACTATACAGGGATGTGCAGAAATTCACCGACTAAGAAAAATAGAATAGAAAAAAACATCCCATCGATGGGATGTTTCCTGGGTACGATCTATTTAGCCACCTATTCCATGACCATAATTAGTGACTACTACATCGTTTCCTATCTTTGCTGGTTCACTTACACCATTGACACCCAAACCCAAAACGAGAGCAAGTGAGAGTAAAATCCCCTTCATCACTATACAGCTCCTTTCGTAAGGATAGTTTGATACTTGCCTTTCTGTTGATCAGACGCATATTGCAGATGCGTCCAAAACAGCGCTGTACATTTTTTGAAGCTATCGTAATCTTTCATGGTATCAGACAGGCTAAGGCATCGAAGCGTTTCATTAAGCCCCTCTGCATACTTCCCTCTTTTAAACAAGTAAATCGCCATTTCATTCCGAAACTGCATATGTTCGCTCATGCCGATAGCGTCCTGACGATCCTCAAAACGATCAATATGTTCTGCAAACTGCTCAAATATCGAATCGATCGAAAAACCGTATTGATTGGCAGCACTCACAATCGTTACTAAACCTGAAAGGACCTCTTTCGGATGATCAGAAAGGAAATGAATATAATCAGGGATGACATCACTATTCCCCATAAGTATGTTCAGCGTGTACAAATTCGCTGTCGCCCATGATCGAAATTTCTGCATTTCGATTTGACCAATTTCGTCCAAGAATTCAAACCAGCTTAAATCAGCGTATCCATCAACATATCGCTTCGCTTCTTCGTACAACTCCTGTTTTTCTAATGCTATACTTTTAATGAGAAATGCTTGTCCATAGTACACAACCAAATGACGTTCAGTTGAAAGCATTTCACTGGCCTTGTTGCTTCTTCGTCTACGCAACTCATCCTCATAGATAATAGTAGCCAATTCCCTTAATTCATCGGCGTATTTATCCATTTCTCTCCATTTGTGGATAGTATAACAAACATTTGCTAATTGTAGTAGTGCATCTAACTGGTTATTTTCGGGTAGGCGTCTTCGATACGGATCAAATCGAATGACAGCCTTCCAATTTTCTTCAGAATTCGTACCTTGCACTACTACTCGAAAAAGTCTGTACTGACTCATCACAAATTGGTTAGAGTAACTATCTTTTTCGTTTTCAATCACGTATTCATAGAAAGGTACTGACTGTTTCTGTTTCCCTTCCTCGTATAGCTGTTCTGCTACGGCAAAAAGGGTCGAGATATTCTTTGGATTCTCCAACAATTTAGGAACAACCTCGTCTATACAATCCTTCCGCCCAACCTCCGCGCATCGAACTAAATAAGGTATCAACCGAGGGCGCGATATTCGTCCCTCTGTTATGCATTCTTCCGTATACAATTCGTACAACCAACCTGGCTCGCGACCAAACACCGCCGCTAGCGCATCCAATTGACCAATGGTCATAGCCCGCGGTGGATTTCCGTTCAGAATCTCGCTCAAACTCCCATGGTTGATGCCCGTTAATTCACCTAATTTACTCAAGGTATAGCCGCACTCTCTACGGTGTCTTTCAATCTCTGACCGCAGCGACCAGTGCATTGTCCCTTGCAGCCCCCCCATAAAGAATCATCTCCTAATTTTTTCCTTTATTTTACAATAAAATATATTTTTTTGGAAGATTCATCTTTACAATTCTTCATATTTCTTTAAACTAGTTCGTCACTTTTCGCACAATTCCTCCAATGTCTTACAGGTGTTTGCACTCCGTGACATTTACTTCTTCTTGAATCGTTCAAGGGAATACAGCCTCGTAGGAAGAAGCGGATTTCCAGTCCTAGCGCCTCTGGAGCCCTACCCAGCTCCGAAATAAATAGCGGGTGTTTTCAGCTTCAACCTCTGAAAAAACATCCTCGAAACTCTACTTTTGAAGCGCTCCCGCTATTTATTTCGGAGCGAACAGTTCCCGCCCTCAGCAGGGCGTAGGCCGAAGCGTAGACTGGAAATCCGCTTCTTCCCCACCACTACAGCTACTCTATCCACATTGAAAAAAAAGCTCCGCCAAAACATCTGGCGAAGCTTTCATTTTAAACCCGTGCTTATGGCATAGCTACTTTCATAACCGCACGAACGGAGTCTGCGGATTTATCCAAGGCTGCTTTCTCAGCAGCAGTCAGATCCAACTCGATGACTTGCTCGATACCGTTTCCACCCAAGAGTGTTGGTACACCCAGGTAGATATCGTTGTAGCCATACTCGCCTTGGAGTAAAGCGATAGATGGCAGGATGCGCTTCTGGTCTTTCAAGATCGCTTCTGCCATTTCTACCAGAGCTGCCGCAGGTGCATAGTAAGCAGAACCGTTACCCAAGAGAGCTACGATCTCGCCGCCGCCTTTGCGTGTACGCTCAACGATAGCATCCAGACGATCTTGTGGGATCAATTTTTCGAGTGGGATGCCACCAGCGTAGGAGTAACGCAAGAGTGGTACCATGTCGTCACCGTGACCACCCAATACGAAGCCTGTTACGTCATTTACAGATACATTCAGTTCCATCGCTACGAACGTACGGAAACGAGCTGTATCCAGCACGCCGGATTGACCGATAACGCGGTGTTTCGGGAAGCCGGACGTTTTGTAGAATGTATAGGTCATCGCATCTACCGGGTTGGACAGGATGAGTACGATGGAGTTTGGTGCGTATGTTTTCACTTGCTCAGCAACAGAGCGCATGATGGCTGCATTCGTTGCTACCAAGTCGTCGCGGGACATGCCTGGCTTGCGGGCAATCCCTGCTGTGATGATTACGATATCGGAGCCTTCGATGTCTTTGTAGTCAGAAGTACCTGTAATGCTAGCATCGAAGCCGAGAACAGGAGAAGCCTCCATCATGTCGAGTGCTTTCCCCTTCGTTGGGTTTTCCAATTGAGGGATATCGACCAAAACGATGTCAGCCAGCTCTTTTTGCGCCATGATGAACGCAGTTGTCGCTCCTGTAAAACCACTACCGATGACGGCTACTTTTTTTCTGCGAAATGTCATGCTGAATCCTCCTCGTCATGTTACAAGACTAGTTTTACACCACTTGCTTTTTGCTCCAGCATTTTGGAGAGAATGGTCCCGATGTGGGCACCCGCCTCAACCGGAGATGTACCTTGACGATGAATATTCGAGATCACTGTACGCTCTGATTCTACCATACCTTTGCGTGGACGGTAGCACATGTATGCACTCATGGAATGCGCCGTAACCAATCCTGGACGCTCCCCGATCAGGAGCACCAATACTTCTGGCTCCAAAATCTCGCCGACGTGATCCATACTGGCTACGCGTCCGCCTTGGACAAAGAACGGGGTGCCGCAGGTCAGTCCATAGCTTTTCAGAGAGTCCATCAGGGATGGAAGCACGTCTTTCAGGTTTGCGTCAACCGCAGCAGCACTCAAGCCGTCTGAAACGACGATTTGTACCTGTGGTTTCTTTTGGCAGCGCTCTTGCAACAAGCGCACGCCTTCGTCTGTAAGGATACGCCCCATGTCTGGGCGCTTCAAATAGTTTTCGGTGTTGTCGTACTGTGTTTCCACTGTGAACAGGGAGAACTGATCGAGCACCGCTTGACTGACTTCACCGTATACAGCATCTACAGCCGCAGCATGGTCGCGACGCAATTCGAGCATCGTTTTGGTCAAAGGTCTCACACCTGCACGCCAAACTCCGATGCGCGCTGGCGTGCTGGACAGCAGTTCATCCAAGCCTTCCTTGTACTTCGGATTCGGTACATGTGATGTTCTCTCAGGTTCTGCTGATGGAGCGAGGTGCTCATTCACCGCTGGCGCTTGCGTCGGAGCGGTCGTCGCGCTCGATACTGGCTCAGCCTTTGGTTCCGATCTCAGTTGGATCAAGCCTGTGCCTGTCTCTGCTTTTGGTGACGGAGCTGGTTCTGTGGCCTCACCCAGCTTCTTTTGCAGCTCTGCTACAACTTTATCTACCAAGAAATCTAATTGTTGTTCCATCGTCTTTCACCTCCTGATCTTACATGAAGATTGTCGGATCGCCTGCTTTTGCAGTCAGCCTACCGTTTTCCATGATGCCCATTTTCTCCAGCCATTTTTCAAAATCAGGAGCAGGTCGCAGTCCCATCACTTCACGGAACGCGGCAATATCATGGAAGCTCGTCGATTGATAGTTGAGCATGACATCGTCAGCCATAGCTACCCCGATGACGAAGTTAACGCCTGCCGACGAGAGCAAGATACCGAGATTGTCCATATCGTTCTGATCGACCTTCATGTGGTTCGTGTAGCATACGTCACAGCCCATCGGCAAACCGTGCATTTTGCCCATGTAATGGTCTTCCAAGCCTGCGCGGATTACTTGACGGCTGTCGTACAAATACTCAGGTCCGATGAATCCAACTACCGTGTTCACGATAAACGGATTGTATTTGCGAGCCAAACCGTAGCAGCGCGCTTCCATCGTTACCTGGTCCATGCCGTGATGCGCCTCGGAAGACAGCTCAGAGCCTTGACCTGTCTCGAAGTACCAGAAGTTCGGTCCATAGGAAGTACCCTCTTTGCGCATCAGCTCGTCTGCTTCATCTAACAGCGCTACATCAATACCGAATGCATTGTTGCCTTTTTCACTACCCGCCAAGCTTTGGAAAATCAAGTCTGCTGGTGCCCCATTACGGATGGCACGCATTTGCGTAGATACGTGAGCCAATACGCAGTTTTGCGTCGGGATATCAAACTTGGTCATCACGTCTTTGGTCATGTTCAAAATATCCTTCACGCTGTCCGCTGTATCGATAACCGGGTTGATCCCGATAACCGCATCGCCGATTCCGTAGCTCAATCCTTCGTACAGGGATGCCTTGATACCTTGTACGTTATCGGATGGATGGTTCGGCTGTACACGAGAAGCCAATATGCCCTTTTGACCGATTGCGGTGTTGGCATGCGTCACAACTTTAATCTTGGACGCAGCCGTAATCAAGTCCAGGTTGCTCATGAGCTTGGCAGTCGCTGCAATCATCTCACTGGACAAGCCGCGGCTGATTCGCTTGAGTTCATTATCGCCTGCTTGATGGCTCAAAATGTACTCGCGGAGTTCTGCTACACTCCAGTTTTTGATTTCGCTATAAATTTTTTCGTTGATGCCTTCTTCGATCACACGGGATACTTCGTCTTCTTCTGCCGGAACCATCGGATTGTTACGGATATCCGCAAGCGTCAGATCCGCCAAAACTTGCTTGGCAGCTACACGTTCCCGGGAATCAGCAGCGGCGAGACCAGCCAACTGGTCGCCTGATTTATCTTCATTAGCCTTCGCGAAAACTTCTTTCAAATCGCGAAATTGATAGGTCTGTCCAAGCACAGTCGTTTTCGTGTTCATCACGTCCACCCCTTCTTACGTTACGGCCTTTCATCAAACGCGAGTGTTTTGACAACGACGGGAATGATCGTTCCCGAGATTGGCTCACCGAGATCAATGTAATCGCCGTATTCCACACGCACCTGATCGATGCAAATGATTTCCGGTGCCCCTTTGCAGCGCAGCGCCAAGGCCTGCCCGAGCGCTTTCGCCATATCTGTTTCACAGATCACGACCATCGTTTGACTCTCGGGGAAAGTTGCCCGGTATTGCTCCGACAGCTCCTGGGACAGCATCTGCAGCAAAGCGTACGAGCAGTACCCGATGCCGGAGATCGCGAGTGCGAAAGGAATCCCTGTCGTTTTTTCAAACAGACGCTCACCCAGTTGGTAGATAGCAGCCACTTCTTGTCGCAGTCGTGTGGCATCTGCCAATTGTTCCTCGGTAAGCTCCAGCTTGAGAATCGGAATATTTTTGATCGGCAACAGCTCCGGCTTGATATGCACGGTTGAACCACTAATCTCCGTACTCTGCATCCCTGCGCCAATTACTGTTGCCCGTACCGTTTGATCCGGGTCTAGCCACTGTACCGGATACGTCCCTTTTTCGCGCTCCTGCTGGAGTACATATCCAAGCAGCGGGCCAAAATCGCCGTATCGGCTCGCATCCGAAATATTTTGGACGGGAGGTCCGCTCATGAGGAGACCCACACCGCCTGAGACAGTCAATTCGTCAACCGGGATGGAATCGCGCAAATGCGGTCCCACTACGAGCAAGCCTGATACTTGGCGCTCTTTCCCCGTCAAATAATCGAGCATGCTGCGTCCCAGCTGTTCAGCAACCTCTGTGAGCTGCGCGAATCCGATTTCCTGTCCGACTTGGATACGCAATCCTTTTGCCGACAGCCATTGTTGAATGTTCGGCGACACGTATTGAACGACACCCTGCGGACTGAGACGGATCAGTCTTCCTCCGACGTGGAATGTAACCGTTGCAATCGCTCGGCCACGTTGGAAGTAGGCTGCATTCGCTGTTCCTCCGCCAATATCGACATTGACGATCACACCTTGTATGGCTTGCGAGCGTTTTTCTGCGCCAGCGCCTTTGCCCGCCAGCACGCCTTCGAGGTCAGCACCTGCTGTCGCTACCACGAAATCCCCGGAGCGTTCAGCCAACAGATGAACGATATGCTGTGCGTTCTTTTTGCTGGCTGTTTCTCCGGTAATGATGACCGCCCCGGACTTGATTTGAGACAAGCTGATTTGTGCCTTGTCGTACTCGGCTGCAAGAATCGCTCCGATTCCGTCAGCGTCAATTTCATCAAATCCGATGAGCGGTGTGGAATGTACTTCACTCGCATACAGCAATTGTCGCTCCACGATCTGATAACGCGGCAGCGAAAACGTGCTGGACATGCGACCCAATCGCAATCGGCTTACGATCATTTTGGTCGTGCTTGTTCCCACATCGATCCCGACGCTTTGGATCCATTGTTCGTCCATATGAACCTCCTTGAACCATTGGCGTGCCAGACGGGCCTTACGAAAAAACGCTTGAACAGCCGGTTCCTTGCTCCCGGTCTGATTCAAGCGCCTTTGCTCTCTTCGTATCTACTTGTCACTGCTTTTTATGATAACGTCAGTACTAGTCTTGGGTAAAAATGGCCTGCTCGCCCGACAAAATTTCCTCTGCCAGCTTCACAAGCGGCATGCGCCGTTGCATGCTTACTTGCTGCATCCATTTGTAAGCCGCATCCTCTTCCAAGGATAGGGCACTCATCAGCTTTCCTTTTGCCTTTTCCACTGCCTTGCGATCCTCGATCTTTTTCTTCAGATCGTTTATATCCTGCTTCAGCGAAACGACTTTTTCCTTTTGACTGAGGGCGATTTCTACTGCGGGAATCAAATCATCCTCCGACACCGGCTTCACCAAGTAAGCCGTCACACCCGCTTTTCTGGCATCCTGGACGAGTTCCTTTTGGCTATAAGCCGTCAAGAGAAGAATGGAACTGTCTGAAAAGGAACGAATGATACTGCTTGCCTTGATTCCATTCAAGACAGGCATTTTCACATCCATGATGATCAGATCGGGCTTGTGACGATGGGCCTGTTCGACTGCCTCTTCTCCGTTTTTCGCCTCGGCAACCACTAAATACCCTTCATTTTCGAGCATCTCGCGCAAATCCATGCGAATAATCGGCTCGTCATCAACCACCATAATCTTCGGTTGTGTCATCTTCATCCTCCTTTTGGATCGGATAGAGGATGGTAACCTCTGTTCCGTTCCCAGTGTTGCGGAAATGCATCGTGCCTTCGAGGTCTTCCCTGACCAGTGTATCGACAATTTTCAGGCCGAGATGGCCCTTTTTGTGGATTTGCTCCATGTCCTCGATGCCTACCCCGTCATCTGTCACAGACAGACTCACGAAGTCCTCCTTGGCAACCAGTGCAATAGAGATTTTCCCTTCTTGGTGCTCATGAAAACCATGAATCATGCAATTTTGAATCAGCTCGGTGACGATCAAGGCAAACGATGTTGCTTTGTTGGACGGCAGATACACCGATTCGCCCGTCACCACGACGTGTATAGCTTGCTCAGAACGTCTCATCGAAGAGACGATTATTTTCGATATTTTGGTTAAAATCTCTTTGAAGTCAATCTGCTCCAGACCATCCTGTGCCAAGTATTCGTGAATAATGGCGATGCTGTTGATGCGATTGATGCTTTCCCGGTATACCTTTTCAATCTCGTTGGACTGCGAACGCCGCATTTGCAGGCGCAACAGGCTAGAGATGGTTTGCAAATTGTTTTTGACCCGGTGGTGAATCTCTTTGATCACCGCGGATTTGATCATTAATTGCTTTTCTTTTTCCCGAATGTCCGATATGTCTCGCAGGAGAATGAATCCCCCGATGATGTCTTGTTTGCGGACGGACGAAACCGCTTTCATCATGATGAAATGCTTGCCTTTTGACAGCTCCTCCTGAATATAACCCCCGTTGCGTACAAAATTCTCCGGGGAAACTCTCCAGGAAAAAATACGTTCAATGCTCTCGCCTTTTTCCGGCCGTTCAAAGCCAATCAAGGAGAGCAGCTTGTGGGCACGGCCATTGGCGTACGTGATAACCCCACTCTGATCAAACAAAATCATGCCCTCGTGCAAAAGCGACGAAATGGGCAGATCAGGCACAGCGAACTGGATGAGCGTCTCACTTAAGTGCTCCGTTGTTTCCTTGAGCATCTCGACGTTCTTTTCCTGTTCCACCTGTTTGGATATATCCTGTTCCGTTATCAAGGTCCCGATTGTTTTTCCATCCGCATTCGTGATGGGTACGACGCTTTGTCGCATCACGACCTGCTCCTGTGAAACCCCACGTGAACCGATGACGGGCTTGCCTGTAGTCAGACAATACATAACCGCTGGCTCATTAATCGCCGTCGCCAAATGCCCTACGACCGTTCCACTGTACATAGAGCGTGCCGTACTCGGTGCAGCTTGTGCGACTACCATCGCAGCGCTCCGATCTACCGTTGGACAATCGATAAACATGTCCGCTTGAGACAGATCAGCAAAAATCTGGAGCTTGGAAGCCAGATCCTCCACAATCCGAATGTCGTCATCACTCAACGTCGTGGACGCTTTGCACACTTCTCGTATTGATTGCATGTGAACCTCTTTTCACCTGCTAGGAGTTGATATGACCTCATTTTCTCACAGACACGCTACGGCGGAAAGGGGTGTAATTCTGGTTAATCACGCTTACTCGTTTACAATTTCCTGCAAATACGCTCGCAATTCTGGCACTCCCTCACTCGTGAGCGAGGAGGTCCGGAAAATCTTCGTATTGCCGAGCGATTGACGCAGGAATTGTTCTGCCCTCTCCACATTTGCATCAGGATGATCCATTTTAGTAATAACCCCGATGCACGATTGCGGAAACCCTTGTGAAAAGCCAGGAGGGAAATAATTGCGCTCCCGCGTAGCATCTTGTACCATCACAATGATCTTCGCCTCAAGAGAGGTAGCCATAAGCGTGCGATAAAACATCGGGTTTTCGCTGTACTCACCCGGAGTGTCAATCGCCCAGTCCCGATATTCGAGCGCTTGTGTCTTCCGGGCAGGCTGTTCGTCATTGAACAGCGCCCGCACCAGAGAAGACTTTCCTGCTTCGATTGCACCGATAATCATTACACGGCCGATCATGACTTCGTCACCAATGCCGGTGTAAACCGCAGTTTTTCGCTCAGTACCTGATTGACCGCTTCGACTGCCATCTCCACAGCGGATACATCTCCTACGACAATCAGTGAACCTGTAAAACGATCGAGAAACCCAAGCTCGACGCCAGCAGCCTTTGTCGCAATATCCGCGGCAATAATGGCTGTTTCGGTAGGCGTCAAAGTCAAAATGCCGATTGCACCGGCCTCATTGATACCTAGCTTGGTATAGAGCATTGGGTCAGGGTTTGCGATTACATGAGCCAACGTGACCTGTTTCCCCGGTACGAATTCCTGGATGACTCGTGAACGTTCCTGTTCCATTCCTATTCCTCTCTTCCTGCGGCACCCGGCACCTCAAACGAATCCACGATGCCTACGATGATCGCATCGATCGGCACACTGGTGCCGGAGAAAAGGATTCGGGCAGGCGTCCCACGAGAGACGATAACCTGCTCCCCGATTCCCGCACCGATCCTGTCCGCTGCGATAACGGTTTGTCCGCCTTCTTCGCCACGCCAATCAATCGGC